>NZ_CP108568.1:7625000-7916046 GCF_036010485.1 Streptomyces sp. NBC_01198 | reverse complement strand
GGAGTGAAAGCGCCCCGCGTTGCGGGGCGGGGCGCGGCAAGCCGCGCCAGGCTGTCTCCGCTTCGCTCCAACAGCCCATAAACGGGGCCGCGTTGCGGCCCCCCCGAAGTGCCGCCGGCAAGCCGGCGGTGGGCTCCGCGTTGCGGAGCCCTGGCAGGTCCGCTTCGCTCCCCTGCCTATCGGCCGCGTTGCGGCCGGGCTAGCTAGTAGGGGGCGCTTGAGCGGGTGTCTGTTGGGGCATGGTGGTCGTTGTGACTGATGTGTCTCAGCCTCAGGTTCGTTTACAGCTCCATGACTTCGTGCTCGACGCGAAGGACCCGGACGTCATGCGCAAGGTCCTGACGGTGGAAGCGGATGTTCTGACGTTTGACGAGGGCACAGTTACCCTCTGGCTGCGCGGGGTTGAGGTGGCAACCTTCCCTTGGAATGCGGTGCGCGCGGTGGAACTGGCTTCGAGCGCTCCTTCGGCAGCCGCTCGTGCGTACGCAGTGGACGAGGTCAGGAAGCGTCACGGCAATGCGTACCAGCGCTGGACGCAGGAAGATGACCAGCTGCTCGTCGAGCTTCATTCCTCGGGGCATGGCCTCGAGGCTCTTGCTCGACGGCTTTCGCGTCAGCCGAGTGCGATTCGTTCGCGGCTGACGAAGCTGGGGGTGGAAGAGCCTGGGGGCCAACAGGGCTCTCCTGCTCCCCCGTTCTAACGGTGGCTCACTCGTTGCCGGACACAGCCCGGGGGAAGTCGTGCAGTATCCCATGGTCGGCCTCTTGAGTGTGAGTATGCCCTGGTTCCGGTGTGGGTCCCGGGCGGCTTCTGCAACCGTGATGAGAGTGTTCCCGGAGGGCCAAGGTCGTTCGAAGATGAGAGGTCTGCATCATAATGGTGCGGGATAGATTTCTCTCTCAGGGCCTACTGCCCCCGAGGGGCGAAGAGAGGCAGGGCGGATCGTATGGCTAGGCAGCGGCCTCGTCCTCATCAGGTCGAGGCGGTGGACGCGGTAGTGCGCGCGCTGGCTCAGCCGGCGAGTCCTGTGCTCTCGGAGGGCGGGCTGCGCGCTCAGGTCATCGCTGCCACGGGAACGGGCAAGAGCCTTATCGCGGTCGAGGGGGCACGGCGGTTGCGTGCCCGGCGGGTGCTGGTGCTGGTGCCCACTCTTGATCTGCTGGGGCAGATGCTGGACATGTGGCGGGCGGGCGGCCGTGGCGGGCAGATGTTCGGCGTGTGCTCGCAGCGGGAGGGCGCCGGGCTCGGGGTTCCGTGCTCGACTGATGCGGCCCAGTTGGCCGGGTGGCTCAGGGATGCGGACCGGTGCACGGTGTTCGCCACGTATGCGGCGGTGGGGCTCGGGGTTGTCGAGCGGGCGCATGCGGCCGGGGTCGGCCGGTGGGATCTGGTGGTGGTGGATGAGGCGCATCGGACGTCGGGTGCGCTGGGTAAGCCGTGGGCGGCTGTTCATGACAATGGCCGGGTGCCGGCGGTGCGACGTCTGTATATGACGGCGACTCCGCGGTTGTGGGAGGTGCCGGCGGAAGAGCTTACGGATGGTGGGGGGCGGGGGGCCGCCCCCGCGCGGTTGGTGGCGTCGATGGACGATGCGGCGGTTTTCGGGCCGGTGGTGTACCGGCTGACGATGTCGCAGGCGATCGAGCGGGGCCTGATCGCGCAGTACCAGGTGGTGTGTGTGGACATCGCCGACCCCCAGGTCCAAGCCGCGCAGCTGGTCGGTGAGCAGGCCCGGACGGATGCGGTGCGCGGAGTGCGGCTGGCGGCGCTGCAGACGGCTGTGCTGAAGACCGGAGCGGAACACCGGCTGCGCAGGATCTTGACCTTTCACCATCGCACCAGCGAAGCGGAGGCTTTCGCGAGCGGGCTGGGTCGGGTTGCGAAGGCGCTGTGGGAGAGCGATCAGGAGGTATATACGGAGCCGGGGCTGGTGTGGGCCGACTGGTTGTGCGGGGAGCATAAGACGGTGCACCGGCGCCAGGTGCTTGAGGAGTTCTCGACGGGGATCGTGGACGAGACGGTGATGGAGCGCTGTGTGCTGTCGTCGGCACGTGTGCTCGGCGAGGGCGTCGATACCAAGAACTGCGATGCCGTCGTCTTCGCCGATGTCCGGGGGTCCACGCCCGATGTCGTTCAGGCCGTGGGGCGGGCGCTGCGGATGCAGCCCGGGGAGGGCAAGACAGCATCCTTGGTCGTGCCGGTGTTCCTCGGGCCGGGTGAGGAACCGGACGAGATGCTTGTCTCCAGGGCCTATACCGACCTGGCCAAGGTGCTGACCGCGCTGCGCGCACACGACACCGAGGCCGTCGAGCAGCTCGCTGTCCCTCAGGCTCCCAGTCGTCCGACCGCCGGTGGAACCGCGATGGCGGCGGACGGTGAAGGAGGGGTCAGCGGGCCGGCTCAAGGGCTGCTGACCTTCTCCACACCGCGGGATCCGGTGAGACTGGCGGCGTTCATCACCGCGCGGGTCCTCAAGCCTGAAGGCGAATACTGGCGCCGCGGGCTGCAGGCCGCACTTGCCTACTACGAAGACCATGGGCACCTGAACGTTCCCATCGGGCACACGGCGCCCGATGGATTCCCCCTCGGGGCATGGATCGGCCGGCAGCGGCACGCGCACCAGCGCGGGGACCTCGCCGAGGAAAGGGTGCGGCAGCTCGACGAGCTCTCGATGATCTGGTCCCACCACGCGGTGGCCTTCGACGAAGGACTGGCCGCGGCACGCGGGTGGGCCGCCGAGCACGGGCACCTTCTGCCTCCCACCGAAGCCACCTGGCAGGGCTACCCGCTCGGCATCTGGCTCAAGAACCAGCGCGCCGCCGCCCGGCGCCCTGCCCGGTCCCAAGAGGAGGGACGGGCGGACGGTGCGGCAGCAGGTGCCCTGAGTGCGGAACGGCGTCGAAGGCTGGACGATATCTACCCGGCATGGTGCCCCGTGTGGCCAATCGCATGGCAACGCTGCTTCCACCTCGCTCGCACCCACCTCGCCGGTGGCGGGTTCCTGCCCGAGGAGGACGGCCTGCTCATCGTCCAGGGCGAGGACATCGGACGCTGGGCCCGCGTCCAGCGCGCCGAGTGGGACACGCTGGCTCCTCCGCAGCAGTGGCTGCTCACCGAGATCCTCGGCCTCGGACCGCTCGACGAACCGGAGCCGGCTGCTGTTCGGACGCCTGTGCCGCGGCGCAGCCGGGCCGAGATGTGGGCCGACAACCTCACGGCCGCACGCCAATACGCGCAACGCGAAGGACACCTGAACGTACCCCGATCGCACATCGAGAACATCGGCGGTACCGAGCACGCACTCGGCGTGTTCATCGCCAACTCCCGGGCACGCAAGAGCGGCCTCGCGCCCGAGCGGGTCGAGGAACTGACCGTGATCGGCATGAGATGGAACTGACGGGCAAAATGGACTCGCCGATGGATGCCAGTGGCGTGTGAAACGTGCTCGCCGCTGCGCGGGCGTCCTACCTGTCCGAGGTCTCGCCGCACTACGATGAGGTGCTCTGGGACGCCCCCACGTGACGCTCGCATGCAGGCCCTAACGACGTCCTGCCCTGCTCCGAGATCCAAGAACACGGGGATAGGACACCACGGCCGGCGTTCGTTGGAAAGGCATGAACGCTGAGGTTGAGGGTCACGCTGTGCTTGCTCTCCTCCAGTGCGACGGCGGGGTGCCTCGCAGGAGGTCAGTTGGCGGCGTCGTTGAGCAGGGGCGAGAACTGCAGGTATCCGCGGTAGGCGAAGCGGTTGATGATCTCGCCGGCGGTGTCGCGGTGGGCTGCCGAGCGTCGTCCCGCCAGCAGGACCAGGCGGATCTCGTTCTCGCGGGCCTGCGGCACCCAGGTGTGCTGGTCAAGGGTGTGCACCCACGCAGCGAGCAGGTCCAGGGCCGGACCGGGGTCTGTTCCGGCGAGTTCGGCCAGGAAGGAGAAGACCCTCAGGTCTCCGCCCAGGTCGCCCCGTACTGTGAAGGCGGCCTGCAGCTGCTCCAGGCGCCAGGCCATGGTGAAGGCGTCGCTGGTCAGCAGCGCGCCGAGGAGCATCGCGACGTCATCGTTGCGGCGGCCGGTTGCCGTAGCCGGGCGCGGGGTGCCAACGGCGGCCTCCAGGCGCCACGTCCACCAGCGTTGAATCCGCTGCAGCGTCTGGGGCGGCAGGCCGTCACCGCTGCGGAGGGTGCGGGCGACGGAGGAGGCGAGGTCGGCGGCGGTCTCGGCGGAGCAGTGGGCGAAGAAGTCCGCCAGGGTCGTGTCGGGCCCGTCGAGGGTGATCATCCCTGCCAGATACAGGGCGACCAGGTGTTCGCCCAGCCTGCGGTGGAGGTCCTGGCGATGGTTGTCGCTGTCGGGTGCGGTGCGCGCCTGGGCGCGGTAGGTGTTCATCAGCAGGCCGACGGAGGTCTGTTCCAGGTGTGAGGAGTTCAGATGGGCGTTCCAGGCGGCGCGCCCCAGCGTGGTGCCCGTGTCAAACAAGGCGGTGATCTGCGACCGGGCCCATTCCGGGTTCAGGGTGGTCAGCCGCCCGATGTATGCCCCCAGTGCGGTGCCCACCGGGTGCGCGGCGGCAGAGTCCGGCTGGCGGGCTGCTGTCAGCTGCTCATCGAGGAGTGCGAAGGAGGCGGCGGTGTCGCCGTCACGGTCTTTCTGCCAACTGGCCCAGAGGATGAGCGCGCACACCGAGGCTTCGCTGGCCTGGCTCCACCTGCTCGCGCTGTCGTCGGCGGGGCTCGTACCGGTGGGTAGCGGCGCGGGGATACGCACGAGCGTGCTCAGGATGTCGAACAGTTCGTCACCGCAGCTGGTGGGGATGCCAGCGCCGGTGTAAGCCAGTACCGCGAGCCACAAACGGGCCAGTGCGCAGTGCAGTTGGTGGCTGCCGTCGCTGTGAGCGCGCGGCAGGATCTGGGTCGCCAGTTGCACCAGGGGCGGGCAGTCCACCGGCTGCCGCTCCTCGACCGCGCGGGTGAAACCCTCCACGACAGCGGCCAGGTGCTCGTCGCTCAGGTTCGCGAACAGTTGCGCGTCTGCCTGGTAGCGCACGGCGTCGCCGGTCACCGCGGCGCGCAGCCGGAGCGCGAAGTCGGCGGCATCGTTGCCGAACATGGTGCGAGACGGCTTCCACTGCTGGGCGTGGTGGACGAGATCGGCCGCGCTTTTGCCGGCCAGGTCCTCCCCGCCACCGTCGTTGTCGCCGCGCCAGACCATACGCGAGCTGGCGGGCTCGTCCAGCGACTGCGCCGAGCCGAGACGCTCGCTCAGCTCCTGCAGCCGCAGGTTGGGGGCCTCGGGAAGCACGGCGGCCAGCGCCGCGTACCGGTCACGGCGCCACAGGTCCTGCCACTTCTCCACCAGCGCTGCCGACTCCGGGCCGGGCTCCTGGCCAGTGAGGCGCTGCAGCCGCTCGGTGTCCGGACCGGCGTCGATCACCGCCAGTACCCGTCCCAGGTCGGGCGGGGTCAAAGCTGTGGCGTGGGCGCGGGCCAGGCGCAGCCACTCCCGGCTCGCCCCGCCAGTGTCGGCCCACAAAGCGTCAGCCAGCGTCTCCACCACTGGCAGTGCCGCCGCGGTGGCGGAGTGCTCCAGCACATACAGGCGCAGGCGCCGGAAGATCAGCCACGGGTAGGCGTCCAGGACATCGAGCACACCGGTGAGGTCTGCTGCCGCCAGGGGCCGGGCGGTGTCCCGGACGGCCTCGGACAGCAACTCACGGGTGTCGGTGGCGTGCCGGGGGCCGTTGGCCTCCAGATCGCGGAACCACACGCTGGAGATGTCCTCGCGGAACACCAGTGACGGCGTGCCGGGTTCGCCGGGCGCCTCCGGGACTGCAGCCGTACTGCGTTGGGGCGCGTCGGCGTCCACGGCAGAAGACAGCGCGGCGGCCAGCGCCTGAAGCCAGGCAAGACCCGCGTGCTCGGCCAGGGCGGCGTTGTGCTCCTGCAGGAGTTCGGAAAGCTCGTAGGCGTCGATCCCGGTCCGCGCCCGGCCGGTCGCCGCCGCCAGCAGGGCCTGCATCACCTCCACGGCCTGGTCGCGGTGTCCGCCGCGGGCAAGCTGGAAGGCCAGCTGTGCGTACCGCTCGGGGGCGATCAGGTAACTGCTACGGGCGGCTTCGGCGATACGGGGGGCCAACCGCACCGCATCATCGGGTGGAAGGAGCAGCGCCACCTCGACCAGGTTGAGGTTGATCCGCGGATTGGCGGTGGACGGGATCGCCTCGGCCACCCGCAGCGCCTCGTCGGGGGCGGCACCTGCCACGCGCACCAGATACGCCGACGCAGGCCAGGCGGGGAACGCCACCGTGCCGGCCTCGTCATCGACTTCCGGTTCCACCGGGGCCGAGAATAGGCCCGCCTCAGCCAGGTGCCGCAGCCACGCCGCGCTGCCGAGCAGGGAGAAGAACCGCTCCTGCGTCAAGAAGTCCTGGGGGAAGGTCTTGCGCAGCAAGTCGACGTCCCCCTGGTTGGGGGACGTCTTCGCCGCCAATGCCTCCAACCGTTCGATGACCGTGAGATAGCGGGCCTCGAACGCGTCCAGGACCACCTCGAGCATGTCTTCGAACGCCACCAACCGCTCCCGCGTCGGGGCATCCAGCGCAAACAGATCCATGCGGCTCCGGTGAGCATACGCATGCAAGTTCTTCGCCTCGCCCAACCACAGAGCACCCGCGTGGCTGTCTGGGTCGATACCCAAAGACCCAAGGATCCCGTTCACCTGGAACAGGTGCTTCCCACCCTTGGGAATGTCCTTCTCCGGGGTGCGGCGCACCTTATCCGGCAGCAGAACCTCACGTACCGCGCTCTCCAGCTCCCGGAACAGATGCGACACCAGCATCCCGGCCGACACAAGCGGGAGGTCCTGATCGAGCAGTGTGCAGATGTCGGTGAACCAGCCCACCGGGCCCGGCCCGAAGCGGCTCAGCCGACTGCGGATCCGTTCACGACGCCCTGCATCAACCGCGCCCGCCGCCTCCGGTACCTGCACACCAGCGGACCCCTCAGACCCAGACACCTGCGACACCCAGCACCCCCACACCGATCCGCGCCCAAGCCCAAGATTCTCCGCCAGGCACTGCGCCAACTGCCCCACGTTTGGGCTGCAGACAGGTCTCTGTCAGCCAGCCTATCCCCCACGCCACAGCCCCCAGGCGAAAGGCACCACAGATCCCGGGGTCGCCAACCTGAGCTCATCCCTCAGACGCAGTGAGACGCCACAGATGTCTCCCACCACCAGTAGCACGGCGTCGCAGGGGTCGGCGGTGACTCAGTTACGGAGTCGGCGTAGGGCTGGAGCCGAACCCACAGCACCGCCAGGCCGGCCAGCACCCCACACTCCAGCCGAGCCCTCTCCGAGCGTCAGCGCTTGGCCGTCCCTGCGACGGGTCCTCAGGGGCAGCGGTGGCCCGGGGCGGGGTGAGCCATCCATACCGCGACATCGGCGACACGTAGGGCGCTGACCGTCTCGGGCAGGCCCGCGTTCTGCCGCAGGCCAAGGAGCCGGTGGTGCAGGGCTGCGCCGTGCTCGCGCAGGGCGGTGCGCAGATCGGTCCAGAACGACGGCGGGTGGCCGAGCGCACAGCGCACGACCCGGTCGTAGACCGGCAGCAGCCGCGGCCGCTTACGGGCCAAGAGCTTCCCGGCGATCGCCCACCCGACCTTGTACTGGCCCTCCAGCAAGCGCCAGGCCCGGTACGCCGGCGAGCCGTCCGCGATGACCGAGGCATCGGCGTCGGACAGGTCGGTGTCAGAAGGGATGTCTCGCAGCAGTTCGGACAGTTGGGTGCCCAACGGGCCTTCCAGCAGGTCGAGGGCGACGCGCGGAGGGACGGTCACCGACAGGGTCTGCACCGCCACCAGGTCCTCTGCGGTGAACTGGTCCGCGACCTGCCGACGGTCACCCCCGCCCGCCAGGTGCTCGAACCGGCCCCCCGTGAACGCGCCGGCACCTGGGGGCAGGTCGATCGCGAAATAGCGGCGCAGGTCGTCCACCACTCGCTCCGCATCCAGGAAGACTCGCAGGCGCTGCCCCACCACGGACGGTTCCACGCCGGAGGAACCAGGCCCCGCGACGAGCTCGTTCATCTCAGATACCAGTGCCCTCATCTGTGTCAGTTGAGGCCGGTGGCGCCGGCTGGGCCGCCCATACCTCGCTGATCAAGGTGAAGGACGTGGTGAGCATTCCGGACCCCCAGCGTGGGGGCATGAAGTTCCCCCCTGATCTTGGACAGCGGATGCTTACGCTGCGGGGGTGAGGTCGTGCCGCAATCTAGCTCGGGTTTCGAGTGGGGTGAGGTACCCGAACTCGGGGTGCTTGCGGAGCCTGGTGCGGTTGTACTCGACTTCGATGAAGCAGAAGACGTCGGCTCGGGCCGCCTCACGGCTTTCCCAGACGGTGGTGCCGATCTCCGCTTTGAGCAGTCCGAAGAAACTCTCGGCTGCAGCATTATCATAGCATATGCCGGTTCGTCCCATACTCTGCCTCAGATTCAACTCCCTTATCACGGTGCGAAATTCGCCACTGGTGTACTCGCTGCCGCGGTCGGTGTGCATGATGCAGCCGGGCTGCAGGCCGCCGCGGCCGGCAGCCATGCGCAGGGCGTCGGTGACCAGTTCGGCGCGGTGGTGGTCGGCCATCGCATACCCGATCACCTCACGGGTCGCCAGGTCGATGACCGTGGCCAGGTACCACCAGCCCTCGACCGTGGGGAGATACGTGATGTCGCCCACCAGCTTCCGGCCTGGCTCGTATGCGGTGAAGTCGCGGCCGACCAGGTCCGGGGCAGGGGCTGCCTTGGTGTCCTGCTGCGTCAGGTAGCGGCGCCTGCGGCGGGTGACACCGCGAATGTCGCGCTCGCGCATGATCCGCTCGACCCTTTTCCTGTTGATCGCGAGGCCGCCCCGCCGCAGCTCCGCATGGACGCGCGGGGCGCCGTAGGCACCTCGCGAGGTGGCGTGGATCTCACGGATCCGGTCGGTCAACTCGTCTTCGGCGCACTGCCGTTCGGCGGCTGCGGGCCGTGAAGCGAGCCAGGCGTAGTAGGTGGAGCGGTGGAAGCTCAGCACTCGGCACAGCCGGGCGACGCTGTAGCCATCGGGGTTCTCCTCGGTGGCCTTCTCCGCATCGATGAAGCGGCACACAGCGCCTACTTCACGATCTCCTTCGCGAAGAAGGCCGCGGCTTTTACCAGGATGTCGTTCGCCTTCTTGGCCTCAGCCAGCTCGCGGCGCAGGCGCCGCAGCTCCTCACGTTCCTCGCTGGTCAGGGCGCCCGCCGGCCCCTCGCCCTGGTCGATTTTCGCCTGCTTGACCCAGCCACGCAACCCCTCGGGGCTCACTCCCAGTTCCCGGGCGATCTCGGTGACGTTCCGATGCGGCGACGACCGGACGAGCGCGACCGCGTCCCGCTTGAACTCGGCCGTGTACCGCTTGCTCATGTTGCTCTTGCCACTCAACTTGGACTGCTTCCTCCGGGACGAACCGTCCCAGTATCAGGCTGTCCAACTCACTGGGGGAACTTCACCCTCCCGGCAGATCAGCGACGACATCCACCAGCACGCCCGGGGTCTTCTCACCACGGACGCCGAAGTCATCGCCGTGCCGCACGCGTTCACGGGAGCGGACCTGCATGCGGCGCGCACGGTGGCGGACAGTGACCCGCGCCTGAAGGCCGCAACCGTCCACGCAGCGAACGGCAGGATCGCCCAGTACCTGGCCGGGGTTCCCGCGCTCCTGGAGCGCTGCCGGCACGCCGAGGCGCCAACTGAGGCAGTCCTTAAGGCAGCCGCTGACCTTTGCCGCTATGGCCACGACCCGGAGAACCTGCCGTACGCCCTGCTTGGACACGCGGCCAGTGCCTACTTCGGCAGGGAGGAGTGGGACGGACTTCCGCCTAGTGTCGCGTGAATGAAGTCCTTGGACGCTTGGGGGTTGCGTGTTCGAGGACTTCGTCGGCAGTTTTGGTCCATGTGAATGGCTGGCAGCGGTCGTTGTAGGCGTCGATGTACCGGCGGATGGCGTCGGTGAGGTCGGCGACCGAGGTGAAGGTGCCGCGGCGTATGGCCTGGCGGGTGATGATGCCGAAGAAGATCTCGACCAGGTTCAGCCAGGAGCACGAGGTCGGGGTGAAGTGCAGCGTGATCCGGGGGTTCTTCGCGAGCCATGCCTTCACGCGGGGGTGCTTGTGGGTGGCGTAGTTGTCGGCGACGACGTGCAGTTTCACCCTCGGGTGGGCTTTGGCGACCTGCTTGAGGAAGCGCAGGAACTCATCGCTGCGATGCCGGTTGTAGCAGGCGTCGGCGGTGATCTTCCCGGTGGCGACCTCCAGGGCCGCGAACAAGGTGGTGGTGCCGTGCCGGACGTAGTCGTGGGTGCGCCGCTCGGCCAGGCCCGGCCGGACCGGCAGCATCGGGGCGGTCCGGTCCAGCGCCTGGATCTGGCTCTTCTCGTCGACGCAGACCACTACGGCCTTCTCCGGCGGGGCCAGGTACAGCCCGACCACGTCGCGGACCTTCGCCTCAAGCTCCGGGTCGGTGGAGAACTTGAAGGTCTCGCTGCGCCAGGGCTGGATCTTCCACTTGCGCCACACTTTGGCCACCGCGACGTTGGACAGTCGCAGCTCGGCGGCGAGCAGCCGGGAGGACCAGTGGGTCACGCCGAGCTTGTCCGGCGGGCCTTCCAGGGTCCGCACCACCACTTCTGTCTCGTCCACCGTGCCGGGCCGGCCCGAGCGCGGCCGGTCCTCCAGCCCGGGCAGGCCGGCCGAACGGTAACGGCCCCGCCAGGTCACCACCGTCTGCCGGGACAGCTCAAGACGCCGCGCGATCTCGGTGTTCGAAGCGCCTTCCGAGGCCAGGAGCACGATCCGGGCCCGCATCACCAGCCCCGACGGGGACGACGGCGAGCGGATCCACGAGCGCAGGACCTCACGGTCCGCATCGGAGACGACCAGCGGCAGGGCGACAGGCATACGCCATTCAACCGCACACCAAGCCACCGTCCAAGAACTTCATTCACGCGACACTAGCTGGTTCGAGGACGCTCTTACGTACCTCGGCCGGGACTGCCTGGGCGTCCCGGGACCTCTCGTCCGGCGGCGTCCCCTCCCAGGCCGCCCTGATGAGGCGTGCTACCGCCTGGCCGGTGTCCTGGTGCGGTGGGCCAATTCCGGGCGGGGCTGGGGCTTTCCCCCGGAAGGCTTCTGGAAGGCGGCAGCGCTGCACGCGCGGACCCCCGCCGACCGGTTCGCCATGGGGGAGGAAGCCCACGAGTACGGCCGCTACCGCTACGCCGCCCTCCTGTTCGAGCTGGCCGCCCAGGACGGCCACCCAGGGGCATGGAAGCACCTGGTCGAGTTCCTTGAGATCCTGGGCCGCGCGGATGACGCCACGGCCGTCGCGCAGCGCAGCGGACAGCCACACCTCCCACAGGAGCTCACCGAGCTCCGGAACTCTATAGAGACGATCGCGTTTGCGTGGACTCGAAGGCAGTGGTCGGAGACCTCTGCCCCTCAGCCGAGTGCGGTGGAGTTGGAGATGCGCCGACTGCAGGAGGCCGGCCGCTGGGACGAAGCCGTTGAGTACGCCATGAACGCTGCCCGCGAAGGTGACATCGAGGGCCTGGAGGAGGCCCTCCGGCTCTTGGAGGAAGCCGGGCAGCGCGAACGAGCCGAAGGCATCGCGATCAGCCACACGAGTATCCCCTACCTTCTCGGGGATCTTGTCCAGATGCGCGTACGGGCAGGAGATCAGGCGGGAGCCGAGCAGGTAGCTCGCGAGGCCGTGAACGGCGGCCACCCGGACGCACTGCATGAGCTTGCCCGAGTGCGGGAGAGCGCCGGGCGTCCCGACGAGGCCATGGCGATCAGACGGTACGGGCTGACAGCGGACGGATCTCCGTCTGCTCCGTGGTGACACCGGGGTTCCTTGCCCTCGCGCGACGCCGCGGGGGTACTCAGGCTTGGTGTGTCACTGACGAGCGGGGCACGTCTGTGCTGATTGACGCTTCCCCAGCAGTGATCATTTCTTGAGGCCCTGCCCGTGCAAGAGGCCTCAGTTTTATTCGAGGCTACGCAGCCGCTTCTCAGGGCCAGTCAGACAAAGCATCTCAATGTTCCGCTCGTCTCTCCCGAGAATATTTCCAAGTTCAGCCAATGTCTCATCGTCAAGAAACGACGGATTCGCCCTAAGCGCCTTAACGATGTTAGCAATTTGTTGAGGGATGAGCTCGCCAACTGTGCGTTTCAGTTCCACAAGGCCGTCATCGTCTTTGATGTGGACATTGGAAACTATTCTTACCTGCTCCTCGCTGAATGCCTTAGCCACAAGAGCCAGCAGGAGGCACGCTCGCGCTTCTGCGCTACTCATGCTGACTCTATACACATCGGGCAGAGTAACCACTTCTTGCGAGGAATCTATGACTGTAGCCTCACCCACAGTCGACGCCTCGTCAGTGGCAGGTTGGCTACCGACCACGCGAGTTCTAGAAAGTCTGTTCCACTGAGACTTGATGATCGGAAGTGCCTTGTTCCACCATCTCTTGACGTGTGGGTAGGCCTCGGCGACAAGAATAAGCAGTTCAACGAGATCAGAGATCGCCTCGGCAAGGTCGTCGTGCTTGTCTGAGCGTGAATCCGAACTGTTCTCGTCGGTGACGTAGATGAAAACTGGCGGCGGGTCAGTTAGTGGATCTTCTTCGTTCTCATCGTCGGGAATGAACGTGCCGTGGTCTACCAGGCGTCCTTGGCCGTCGTAGAGATTTTGATGGAGACCGCCGTCCTTTGATCTCCCAGGAGTCAGGCCATCAGAGTATTCAAAACGACCCTTGATACTAGGCATTTGACACCTCCCGCCTGCAGGCGCGCGGCCGTTCGGCGAGGGCGATCAGTTCATCGGGAGCCATGCTCCGACTGTACTTGCGACCGCCGACCTTCCCGCAGGGAACCGCAATGTTCATTGACGGGCCTCGGTGACGTTCGTGGCGCACCAGTGGGTTGGCTCGCTTCGATTGAGCCGCACTCGGCGGAAGCCGTTCTTTTCGATCTTGAGGTGGACGCGGCGGCCGAGGGTTCAGCTCTGGAAGCCCCACGCTGCGGCGCCGACCCGTTGAACCGGCCCACTGCCATGTACGGCTTCGACGCCAACCGGCGCCGCCTCAAGCTCACCTTGAATGATCTCGTGGTCAGCCGATCCTGAACGACGTGTGCACATCCGCCGACGGTCGCTGGCCCGACCTCGGCACCCGCAGCCGGAGCACGGCTCTCCTCGCCGTCTTCGTCCTTCCACTCCTCCGTAACCCGTCATCAGTGTCCTCGAAGTCGTACGACACCGCGGGATGCCCGTGACCGTAGTGCACTGCAACCCGGGCTAGATCGACGGAGAGTTCACCGACCGGGCGCGTGGGCCTCGCTGACGTTATGTCCACACCTTAGGAGCGCGATCACTGGATTAGCAGCTCAGCGTATTACGCAGGCAGTCGTCCTTAGCGGATTCGTCAGATCGCCATCGCTCCCTCCAAGCCGGGGGCGGGTGGGCGACCGCACACCGGGGCGTCACGCGCTTCACGCTGGCAGGGGCGGCCTGTGACGGCTGTATTGAGTGGCGTCGCTCTGGACACAAACGGGACGATGACCTTGATCGTGGGACGTCGAGGTCCTGGCAGCTGTGGCCAGCGACCCTCGACGTCGTCGAAGTGGCTGGAGGCCATCGTGTGGGAACAGAGCATCGGGACCTTCCCCGTGGACTTCACCGAGCAAGGCAACGAGTGGGCTCACCACCTTGGGAACGCCATGGGCGGAGGTTTTCGCAGCATCAGCGGCGCTGACAGCCACGGCGGCCCGGTGGAAATGGGGCCGCCCCTCGACGACTCCATGACGAGCATCTTGCGCGTCCGTCCTCACCCCGACGGCATCAGCTGCACGGTCGTCGGCGGCGTCGGCACCCCGTCATCGGACCAGGTAGACCCCTGGCGGACTGGCGCGCGGAAGGCCTTGGGCGAGATTGGGCACCACCAGCGGACTCACATATGGGATGCGCTCGTTGGGGTCAGCCCGTCCGCCGTACAGGGATTCCACCCCTTGGGGCAGATCAGGGCGACAGACGTAGGGCCGCTGACCCTCGCCCCCGGTGGTGTCCACATGCGCGAGTTCCGAGGGCAGGACCGAGTCGACTCGCAGTTCATCACGATCTCCCGCAGCTTCCCCGTCGTCGTCACCGGTCAGGTCGAGACTTACCACTGGGACCCCGTTGTCCCAGTCGCTCAGGCGCATTTGCGCCGTCTCTGCGCTCTCCTGACGCTGCACCGGAGGCAGCTGTGGGAGCCCCGGACGCTCCCCTGGCCTCAGGGCCCCGACGGGTCGGTTCTGAAGATCCCGACTTCGGTCGGTCCCGAATTCCCGAGCCCGCACGGGGAGGAGTGGACCGGGGAGGTCCCTCCGGGGACAGGAAACTGGAGGCTGCCGCCGTGGGTGCTTGGGGCGTGGGAGAGGCTGGACGGCGACCCCGAACTCGAGACCGCGCTCAGCGCGTACTACGAGGCCGTACGCCTGGGGAGACGTCATCCGTCGCTCTCGCTGCTCACCTTCGTAGCCGCGATCGAGGGCGTCGGTATGAGGTCCGTCCCTGACTCCATGTGCGACTGCCATCCCGAGTGCAAGCACCGCAAGGGAGTTGCCGAGAAGCGGTTCCGGAAAGCACTCAAGACCGTGCTGACGCAAAAGCAGGTGAAGGAGCTCGCGGGCCCGCTGTACGACCAGCGCTCGCATACGGGGCACCGAGGGACGCTGTTCGGATCGGAGCAGGTCCTCGGCTACGGCGGCCACGCGGGGCCTTTCCAGGCCAACCCGTACTTCCAGTTCGAGGCGGTGCAGCTTGGCCGACTGGCACAGGTCGCCAATGACGTTCTGGTCAAGGTGTTGATTGAGCCGGCAGTGGACCCGGGCCATAGCCGACCGAATCGGACCTCGCTCACCCACGTAGAGAAGAAGGAAGAGGAATCTGCATGGTGACCTGCGGGACATGCCATCATCCGGGCTCGCACGCGTCCGTCAGACCTCCTACTCAACAAGGCGTCCGACTAGCCCTGAACAGGGCAAACCTACCGAACCTAACCGCGCAGGCATAACCAAATCCTGCAACGATCACCACAATCCGAAACGATCACCACACTCGCAGCCCAGCACCCACCTCGACTCCCCCGTCCTACGAAAACCCCCGCTCAGAACAACACCACATCACAGGCCAAAATCCCGAAACGATCACCAGATCCGCAGGCCAGAACACCACTCGCTCAGTGATCAACAGCGGATTTGTCACAGCAACAAGCGGATCGATGCCGCGCTGGCCGAGGCGGCACGGGGACGCGCGGGAGCACCTGACGGCGCCGGCCTCGTGCCCGCGACCACGTGATCACACGCGGACACCGGGAGCCGGTGCGACGGTCAGCATCGAGGCGTCAACTCCGTTCAGCGGGGGGTCAGTTCCCAGGGGACCGAGTTCACTCGTCCGCGACGGCAGGGGCCATCGGGAAGCCGGTCAGGCGCAGTTGAGCTGCCGGGGCGCCTGTGCGCGTCAGCCGCGTCGTTGCCACCAGCGCCGCTTCAGTTCGGGTTCCTGAGGATTCGGTCCGTCCGTCTCGGGAACTGACACGGCTGCCGGAGCGAGGGCGCGCAGGGCGGTGCGGACGCGGTCAAAGGTTGCGATCGGATGATGACCGTCGCCGGCCAGTACCACTCCTGCACAGACCAGCTTGAAGCTGTCCCCGCCGAGCTGGGCGCCGATGAACACCGGTGCGCCGACACACCCCTGCGGTACGTCGCCGACCCAGCGGACGCCGCCGCTTTCGGTACGCGTGACGGCACCGACCACGACGACCAGGTCCCGGGCACCCGTCTCGGCTCCGACTTCGTGGCCCAATAGATAGGCCGCGACAGGCTCCGCGCCGAGGACGGCAATGTCCTCCTCCTTGGCCGCCATGCCGTCGGTGATCTCGTCGGTCGTCCAGCTCCACCCCTTGCGAGCGCCGTGCGCGTGCAGCCCGGCGGTGGGCATGACTGCGACGCCCAGGTCCTCAAGGTGGGTCCACCCCGCGGCAAAGTCGACCATCATCAGCTTCTCCGCGCTCATCGCCGGATCGCACAGGTCCGGCCGGAGGGTGAACTCGGCAATCTCGAACCGAGTCGGCCCGCCGGCGGTCACGAGGTACTGCCGGATGGCCTCGCCTTCGTCTGTGGTCTCCACGAGCTCGTTGAACCAGAAGGCCGTCGCGTGCTGTTCCTCCCGGTGCGCCCGCTGGAAGGGAAGCGTCGCGCGGCTCGCGTGGTCGATGATGGCGTCGATGGTCGCGCCCTGAACGTTCGGAAGGTCAGACACGCCTCGGGAGCCTAGCGAACGGTCGAGGCCAGCTCCCCGCCAGGCCGGCCGTCTACCGGCACCGGCCGGATCGGGCGCCCTTCGGCGCCCCTCGGCCGGCTTCTGCGATTTCTACGCCGCCGGCCGCACCCAAGTCCGCCTCGCCCTCTGCAAGGAACAGGACATCCTCACTGAGGCCGCATCGAGGCTCCGCAAGGCCTTCAACGGCTGAGAAGGCGTCCTCTTACCGTGTGGGTTGGTGCTGGTGTTCGGAACGGCGTGATGGATCGGGTGAGTTGATCGTCTTCCGCGCATGAAAGAAGGGCCTCCTGGTAGTACGCGGGTGTCGAATCCGTTGGCACCACAGGAGGCCCCGTGTCGCAGTTGTACGTGGTCGGATCCGCGCAGTCCAGTTGGCCGGCCCGGGAGTGTGACTGTCTCGCGCACCGGTTCGGGAACGCGGCCGACCATCCCGGCCGCCGGCTCCGCTACGGCAGCGACATGACGGACGCGGAGTGGGCGGTGGTCCGGGCCGTGCTGCCGGTGCCGGCGTGGATGGACGGGCGCGGCGGCCGTCCGGAAGGCTATTGCCACCGCCAGATGCTCGATGCGATCCGCTACCTGGTCGACAACGGTGTGAAGTGGCGGAACCTGCCCGCGGACTTCCCACCCTGGAAACGCGTCTACGCGTTCTTCTGCCGCTGGCGTGACAACCAGCTGATCGGTGAACTCCACGACCGGTTGCGCGAGCAGGTGCGCGCGTCGGAGGGCCGCAACACCGAACCGACCGCGGCCGTGATCGACTCGCAGTCGGTCAAGGCCGACGCCACCGTCAAGAACGACTCGCGCGGCTTCGACGGCGGCAAGAAGATCAACGGCCGCAAGCGGCACCTTGTCGTGGACTGCCTCGGGCTGCTGCTGGCCGCGGCTGTCACCCCGGCGTCCACCACCGACCGGGACGCCGCCACAGCGATACTGCCCGCACTGCGCAACCGCTTCCGGACCCTACGGCTGGTCTGGGCCGACAGTGGCTACACCGGTCACCTCGTCGACTGGGCCGCCAACACGCTCGGCCTCACCCTGGAGATCGTCAAACGCACCGACAACCTGCACGGTTTCCATGTCCTGCCCCGCAGATGGGTCGTGGAACGAACCAACGCCTGGCTGATGCGCTCCCGCCGCCTGACCCGCGACTACGAGACCCACACCACCAGCGCCCAGGCCGTGATCCTGTGGTCCATGACCATGCTCATGAGCCGCCGCCTGGCCCGCCGCACCACCACTATCCGGCAGCAGCACCCAGCCCAGACGGCGACGGCGACGGCAGCGTGAACACACCCGGCCGGTCCTCACACAGCCAGCCCCGTTCCACCAGCCGCTTCATCCTGCCCCGCACGCCCTCGACCCGCGAGGCCAGGCCCGTGTCCCAGCCCAGATGCACCGCCGCCTGCTTCGCCGTCAGCCCCGGCCCACCCGGGCCGTCGAAGGCCTCCATGATCCGCCGGTAGTCCTGCCCCAGAACCTGAACCGACACCCCGCTGTCCCTGCGGGCCACCAACCTGCGCGGCTCACGCCCAGCACGCGACACCGCCCCCCCGGCCGCAGCCGGCCCGCCGTGCTCCGCAACGACAGGCACCGCATCACAAGTCCCGGCCAGCGCCTCGAGATACTCCTCCAGGCCGATCGCCCGACGCCGCAGCACCTCCTCCGCCCGCACGAGGTCGGCCCGGAGCTCCTCAACCCGCACCAGGGCGGCCTTCTCACGACCTTCCAGCACTGCCCGCATCGATGGCATCCACGACCTCCACACCCGCCAGGAGAACACGACACGACCAGCCTGCCCCAGCCCCACAGACATCACCCCTGACCTGCGGAAACCCACACATCAGATGCGGAAAGAGGACACCTTCTGACCCGGTGGGAGGCTCTCGCCGTCGGGGCAGGACTGAACGCGCGCGGAGTCATCCAAATCGTCATCGCAACTGTGGGACTGCATCTGGGCGTCCTGACCGGCCGGACTTACACCGTCATCATCCTTGTGGCCATCTCCACGTCCGCCATGGCCCCGCCGCTGATCCGTATCGCCATGCGACACATCGACCACGCGGTTGAGGAGCGGCTGCGACTTCGCGATGCGGTCCCAGCCCCCGCGGCTGACACGCTTCGCCCCGCCCTGAAGCGCGACGCCGCCGCTGTTGACCGTGACGTGCCTGTTCGGACCGAGTCGATGCCCGAGCTTTAGGCGATCCATTGAGGGCGGCGGTGACTGGAGCGGCAGGGATCCTCGCCGTGGGCTTCGGCGAGGAGCCGGGCGGCCTCACGGAGCACGGAGGGGGGCAGGGTGTAGGGGATGCGTAGGCGTGTCTCGCAGACGCCTGGATCGGCCGAGAACCAGGAGCCGCTCTCGATCCGCACGCCCAGGCCACCGGCCCGCTCCGCGATCACAGAGGCTGCGGGCCGGCCCACGTCCACCCACAGCGACAGCCCACCCTCGGGTTGCCGCCACGACCAAGAAGGCAAGTGCTCCTTGAGAGCTGCTTGGAGCTCGGCGCGCTGCGCACGCAGTTGCTCCAGCCGCGAAGGGAGGAGATCACCTCGGCGTCCGAGCAGGTGCTGTGCTAGGAGCTGATCCACAACCGAACCCCCGAGGTCGGTGGCGATGCGATACGAGGCCAGTTCGTCGATGAGGTTGGCCGGCGCGCGGAGCCATCCGACCCGTAGCCCCGCCCAAAAGGACTTACTCATCGAGCCGATAGTGATCATTCGGCTGCTTTCGGCGGGTGAGGCGTGGCAGGCGAACGACGTCGGCGGCGCCACGTCGAGGGCGAGGTCGGCCAGGGTTTCGTCGACCAGGAGCCAAGTCCCGGTGCGCTGCGCCGTGCGCAGAATCCGCGTGCGCGTCTGGGCAGGCATCACCAGTCCAGTTGGATTGTGGAAGTCGGGGATCAGAAAGGCCGCGTGAGGGACGGTTTGCCGCAATGTGGCGTCCATGATGTCTGGATCCCAGCCGTCCGGTCCGACGGGAACCGTCACGGCGTGAAGACACTGCCGACGCAGCGCCTCCAGGGCGTTGGGGTAGGTCGGTGTCTCCACCAGGACCCTGTCTCCAGGAGAGCACAGCAGCCCCAGGGCGAGGCTTACTGCGTGCTGCGCACCGGAGGTGATCAGGATCTGCTCCGGGATGGTGGCAAGCCCGCGCTCGGTGAAGTGTGCGGCGACCATGGCTCGCAGATCAGGCAGCCCGTAGGGGTGGTAGCCCGGGGTTGGGGACTGTGCGATCAGCTGCTGGGCAGTTGATCGCAATGCCTCGGCGAGCTCCTGTGGCGGGAGCCCGGGCGAGGCTCGGGCAAGGTCGATCACGCTGTCCTCCGCGCGGACAGTGCGGGCGACGTTGGTGGGCGTGCGTCCCTCAGGCAGGGATGTGAAGGTTCCCGAGCCGCGGTGGCTGCGGGCGAAGCCGGTCTCTTTCAGAAGGTTGTAGGCGTAGTTGACCAGGGTGCGGCTGGCTCCCAGAGCCTGTGCGAGCGCCCGTTCGGAGGGCAGCCTGACGTGCAAGGCGATCCGCCCGTCCAGAACAAGCTGGCTGATGGCCTGTGCAAGCAGACGATAGGGGGTGTCGCGTCCGTGCAGGGCTGGCAGCAGCGAAGCGAGCTGTCCGCTCCCCAACGCCTGCTGGGCTTGGGGAGCCGGGGCCGGTCGCGGATTTGGACTGCGCATGGCTCGCCTTTCGAGCGGAGGAACACCCAGAAGAACGGTCAGTTGCTGCAAGGCGTCCCTGTGTAGGCCGTCAGGTCGATGGTCGAATGGCCGTCCTCCACAGGACCGCCCCAAGGGCACTCATGGCGAAGAGCGCCAGGATGCTGAAGTCGGGGACGAAGCTGCCAGTCGAGTCCTTGAGTAGTCCCAGCCCCGGAGGGACCAGGATCACCGCGATCTGGTTGACAGCCATGGCAAGGCCGAGGGCAAACCCCGACTTCCCTGGTGGCGAGCAGTCCGCCACGTAGGCGACCCACGGTCCGTACCAGCCGAATCCGAAGAACCCCAACCAGGCCACCAGCCCACCGACGAATAACGCCGAGTGCAAAGGAGCGACGGCCCACACGAGCAGCCCGGTTGCGGCACAGCTCATACAGGTCAGCACTGGAACCAGACGGCCGGTGCTGCGATCACTCCACGCGGCCAGGACGATACGACCGACCACACCGCAACCGAGCATCAGCAGAAGGAACGAGGCGGCCTGACCCACCGGCATCGACGCCTTGGTGTGGAGGTATAGCTCCGTCAGCAGCGACAGTCCGTACTGGAGTGACGTCATGCTGACCCCCGACAAGATGATGGTGATCATTGCTGGTGCCCGAGCCACTTCGAAACGGGCTGCCAACTGCACCCGCAGCGAAGCGCTGCGGGACGCATCCGCCGACGGGAGATCTGGCGAGCGGTAGAAGCCCATGAACACCGCACCGCCTACCAATGCCAGTGCGCCGGAGGCCACAAGCGGTGCCCGCCATCCGTAGGATCTCGCCAGCCAAGGGAGCAGGGCCGCCGCCAGCGCACCTCCCAGGGGCAGGCCTGCCTGCCGGATACCCATCGCGAAACCGCGCTGCGACGTCGCGAACCAAGAGGCTACCGACTTGCTGCCGCCGGGCTGAGCTGTGCTGTATCCCGCCCCCACGACCAGCAGACCCACCAGCAGCCACCCGTACCCCGGTGCGGCGCTCCCTCCCAGCAGCCCCGCGCCCACGATCACGCTGCCCGCGCCCACGACCCATCGCTCCGGGTAGCGGTCCAGCAGCTCGCCTGCCACCAGAAGTCCGGCCAGCGGCACCAGCTGCGCCGCGGTGACCAGCAGCCCGATCTGCGTAGTGCTCAGATGCATTTCCCGCTGCAGGTAGACGGTGATCGAGCCGAGCCCTTGGACGAAGAAGCAGGCACACGCCTGGGCGAACGTCGCTATCACCAGGACCACCCAGCGATAGCCGGACCGCCGAGCGCTGCGTGATCGCTCCGCGTGTTCCGTGACAGTCACATCGAACTCCCGTGTATTGCAGTCCCTCGACACGAGGACGCCCAGATAGCGGCACGGCTCAGCCGACCCGGCACCCTTTGTGGTTCGAGCGCAGCAACTATCCAGGGACTGCCGACCCGTGCAGCAGCCGACCTTCGACATACGCTGAGGCCGCCGCAGGCAGTTCCTCCACACGCCCACTGCGCAGCACGGTGAGACTGCCGGTAGCGGCGACCCCCGGCTGGGGTTTGAGGCCCACGCTTGCCAGTGCCCGGCGGGCCAGAGCATCAGCCGAGCCGTGCAGCGCGGGCCCGGCCCCGCCACCGCCTCGCAGCAGCACAGCACGGATCTGAGGGGCGACCAGCTCGTAGTGCGTACATGCAAGGACAACCGAGCGGACAGCGATGGGGGTCTTGGCAACCGCGGCAGTGATGGCGGCAGTCGTCGCTTCCGCGTCCGCGGTTTCGATCGCGTCCGACAGCCCATGGCAGGCGACCTCGGCCACTGACACGCCCGCTGCGAAACGCCCGAGCAGACGCTGCAGCCCTTCGCTGCGGACCCCGGTCGGCGTGCCCCATACAGCGAACGGGCCGCCGCCAGCAGCGGCCTCTGCCACGGCGGGCAGGGTCTCGACCACCACCACGCTGGTTCCCAGGCTGGCCCGGATAGCGGGCATGGCAAGCAACGTGGCCGTGTTGCACGCGACAATCAGCAAATCCGGCTGGAAGGCAGCCGCCGCCTCAGCTACCAAAAGCGCACGTGCCGTGAGGTCCTCGGGAGTGCGCACCCCCCAGGGCATGCCATCAGGATCTGTGGACAGCACCAGATCCACATCAGGACGAAGCCGCCGCACAGCAGCCGCGGTGGCCAGCAGCCCAAGCCCGACATCCATGACCGCAACGCGTGGCGGCCCATCGCCGCTACGAGCCCGCCATCTCGACGCGCTGACGCCATGCAGCAGATTGTCCACGCTCTCCACCATGCCCCACCTCCACACAGGCGCCACGCACGCCGAAGAAGCCAAGTCTTAAGCCGGCCCGAACTCACGAGACATAGCCAATCCGCAGCAAGTGGTCGAGCCGTACCCCACATCCCGCCTGCCGACATTCAAGGCGGCGCGTCCGGTGGTGCCCGCGTACACGCGAATGTGCCCTGGCAGGTAGAGGTGGTCGCCTTCCCGGCCCCGCAGGCGTCGTCCGGCCAGGATCCCGCCGGCCGCGCCGTACGCGACGTCTCCCGGCCCGCCAGCACTGCTCGCGTTACGTGGGACGACGAGGCAACGCCGCCGGGAGACGCGCCACTGCCGGCGGCGCTCGTCGCCCTCTGGCGTGCGGGCCGGGTCCTCATGGTCTTCGATCGGTACCGTCAGTCCTGGGAACTTCCGGGCGGGTGTATCGAGCAGGGTGAATCGCCTCGTCAGGCAGTTCTGCGTGAACTGTTGGAGGAGAGCGGGCAGGAGCCTGACGGACCGTTGCGGTTCGTCGGCTATGCAAAATTTGTACTGGCACCCGACCAGCGAGTCGAATACCTGGCCGTGTTCGCAGGTCACTGTGCCGGAGCCCGCGCCTTTCAAGCCAACGAGGAGACCGCAGCCGTTCACTGGTGGGATCTTCACGAAGCACTCCCAGGGCATGTTCAGCGCCTGGACGCCTGTCTCGCCGAGCTCACGCGCTTGCCCAGCAGATCGCCCCACCCGGGCTGAGCGGCCGACGCTGTCGGGGCCTGGGATGTCCCGACCTGGCGGGCGGTCGTTGGACTTGGAGCCCCGCTTCGGCGGGCTCTGGGGCGGGCCTGGACCTCACCAGCTGGTGGACCATCGGCTGCCAGTACGCCGCCCGGGACTAACAGATCGCGCCGGCAGCACCGCGGCGGAGCAGTGGCGCGGCCGGTAGCCCGGGCGCTGCGGCGGCACCGGGTTGGTGCCGCCGCATCTGCTTCGAGTTCGGCTTCGGGACGCTCTGCCACCACCCCCGCCGCGCACAGCATTCAGTCCTGCTGCTGGGAGACCGCCGGCTCGGACTCTTCGGCCTCGTCTGGCTGCGTCCAAGCGTCAGGAATGAAGTGCGAGTAGCTCTCGCGCAGGTGCTGGGTAACGCGGTCGTCGGTCGCCTCGTAGTTGAGCTGTTCCTGGAAGAACCGCAGCTTCTTTTCCCCGGCGTCAAGGATCTCGCCCCAGTTCTTGACCCAGACCTCGTAGTCCTCCTGGATGTCAGCGAGACCGGGCGGCCGGTCCTTCTGTCGGATGTCGCGAAGGATCTTGTCGGAGTATGCGTAGGTGATGAGGTAGAAGCGCCACTTGGCGCCCACCCCGCTGTACTGGGGGTCATCGATGATGGCTCGTGCGTAGCTCTTGATCTGGTCGAGTTCCTTCGGGCCGACCTTCACCGTGGGTCGCTTGAGTTCGATGACGAGCCGCTCGGTGGAGTTGTCATCCCGGCGACTGCGGAAGAGCAGAATGTCGACCCGGCCGCCGCGCCCGTCCGGCTGGGTCACAGTCTCGAGCTCGTGTTCCAGGACCACGTCTTCACCGAGGTGGTCTTCCAGGTGCGCACGCAGGACGTTGGTGAGCCCGAGCTCGCTCCTGGTCATGTTCCAGTCTTCGCCGAACAGCCAGAGGTTCTTGTTGACCATGGGATGGAGCTGGTCGACCTCTCGCAGGTCCTTCCGGCGGTGTTCGTCGGCGAGGATCCCGCGGAGTGCCCGGATGAAGTTCAGGCGGTTGGTGACCGTGGTGGCCGCGCCGATGACGTGCGTCAGGTCAGTGCTGTCCAGGAGATTCTTCAGGTGCCGGCGATCGTCGTCGCTGAGCGCCAGGACCTTTTCCAGGATGGTGTGGAGATCACCGGGGCTGCTCTCCAGGGCGGTGCGGATGAGGTTGACCGACAGGCTGCGGGCCGCGCCCTTGCTGGGCAGCGCGTGCCGGGCGGCGGTGACGACGACATCGAAGGTCTGGCGCTCCACGGCGAGAGCGCCGGTCGCCAGCTCGTCATCGTAGGGGTAGATACCTTCGGACTTGAGCTGCCGCACGACCTCTGCGGAGATCTGGGCCCCGCGAACGGCAAGGTGCTGCTGGACCGCCTTGACGGCTGCGTCCAAGAGGCCGGAGTGAGCCATGGTCAGGCCGTGCAGGTCGTCGACAGACAGGCCGTTGAAGAGGTTGGCGCGCAGGTAGGGGGTGAAGCTGATGATGCCGTCGGACCAGTCCTTGCCGTGCTCGCCCAGCGCGATGCCGGCAGCGTTGCACAGGAGCATGGCGCGGTCACCCATGCGTTTGTTCCACTCGACAAAGGTGACGACCGGGGGCGGATCCTCGCCTGCGTATTCCGGTGGCAGGTCCAGCTCCAGGTCGACGGGGTCGCCCACGATGATGTCGCTGGGGTCGAGCTGTTTGCCGTCGAACGTGACGCGCACGTGCGGGTACGCCAGGAGATAGAACGCCAGCTTCGCGGTGAGGTTCGCTGCGGCGTCGTCACGCTCCAGGCTGCTCAGCGGCTTGCCCTGCGGTACAGAGATGCGAACGACCGTGCCGGGCTTCTCCCGCGCTGGCCCTGTCTCCTCCACCTGCCAGATGGTGGCGTGGTCGGCGTTGCCGCGGATCCGGACCCCGACCAAGGAGTCGTCGGCCACGGCTGCAGACTCCCAGGTGAGCTGGTCTCCCAGGGCAAAAGCGAAGAGGCGGCCTTCGCCGTTACGGCCGTGCAGGATGCGTTCTCCGCCTTCGGTATGTGTCCTGCTCGTCTTCCAGGTGGTGCCGAACGCCTGGAAGGCGGTGCGCGCCCGCTCAGGTGTCATGCCGTGGCCGTTGTCGGTCACGACGACGTCGGTGATCGCCTTCCACCCGGAGCGCCGCAACTCGACGTCGACCTCGGTGGCATTGGCGTCCAGGGCGTTCCACACCAGTTCGGCGACCGCCGTGATCTGGGGCCTCTTCTTGAACTGGAGGATCTTGCGCTCGCCGACCGAGAGCTCGAACTCAGTCGCTGTTGTCGTTCCGAATTTGAGGGCGGCGTTTTCGCTGGTCAGGCATGGGTTGGGTGGTTCGGTGGGAGGTGTGGCCTGTCGGGTTGTCGCTCGCTGGGGAGGCCGGGATGCCGTCGGTTGTCGGACTGCTGGAACGGCACGAGGTTGCTGCTCGTCGTCGTGTCGACGGGCTGCGGGAGGAGGCCGACCGGATCCACGCCGAGTTGGCCGAGGCCGAGCAGGAATGGCGGGAGTGGTCGGTCGCCCGCAGGCGGGTCGACGCGGTGCTGGCTTCCGGCGGCGATGACCAGGCGGAAGCCTCCCAAAGCTCGCGGGATGCGGTGCAATCGAGGTCACAGGTGCCTGTGTGGCGCGAAGGGCTTGCCCGGTCGGTCCTGTCGGTGGACTACCAGCGGATCGTGCAGGCACTCGCCGACCGGTCCCGGCTTCGTCAAGGGCCCTTGACCTGCCAGGAGATGGCCGCGGTGTTCGGGATGGACGTGGTGCCGGCTCGGGTGGAGGCCTTGCGGGCGAAGGCGAAACGCCTGGTCGCGCGGGGATGGCTGACCGAGCCCTCACCAGGCCGGTTCACGCTGGCGAAGGGTGTTGCCGGGCCAGCCGGCGGGTCATGAGCAGGGTCATCGACCAGTAGACGATCGCCTCCGCGCTGGTGGTGCGGCGTTCGTAGTCGCGTGCCAGCCGGCGGGTGCGCATCAGCCAGGCGTTGGTGCGCTCAACGATCCACCGCTTGGGCAGGACCACGAAGCCGCGTCGGTCGTCGCTGCGTTTGACGATCTGCAGGACCAGCGCGAGGACGGCCAGGCAGTGCTTGACGAGGCTGCCGGTGTATCCGCCGTCTGCCCGGACCAGGACCAGACGGTGATGCGCCTCGGTCACCCGCTGGAGCAGGACCTTCGCGGCGGTGCGGTCTCCGACGTCCGCAGCGGTGACCATCACGCCCAGCAGCAGGCCGAGACTGTCGACGACGAGGTGCCTTTTGCGGCCGTTGATCAGCTTCCCGCCGTCGAAGCCGCGGCTGTCGGAGCCGACGACCGCGTCCGCCTTGACCGACTGGGAGTCGATCACGGCGGCCGTCGGCTCGATGTCCCGCCCGGCACGGGTGCGGACCCGGTCGCGCAGCCGGTCGTGGAACTCCCCGATCAGGCCGCGGTCGCGCCAGCGGCGGAAGAACGCGTAGACCCGGTCCCATGGCGGGAAATCGGCCGGCATCGCGCGCCACTTGATCCCGTTGTCGACCAGATACCGCACCGCGTCCAGTATGGCCCGGTGGCAATACGCCTCCGACTGCCCGCCCCGGCCCCGCATCCAGCCCGGCACCGGCAGCAACGGCCGGACCACCGCCCACTCCGCGTCCGTCATGTCCGACGGATACCGAGGCCGGCGCGTGCCGTGGTCGGCGGCGTTTCCGAACCGGTGTGCCAGGCAGTCACACCCCGGAGTGACCGAACTGGACGGCCCAGCCATCGACACGGAACACTCCAACACCGGGGCCTCCTGACGTTGTTCGTTGATTCGACACCATCGAACTGTTCAGAAGGCCCCACCCTTATGCACCGACCATGCCGTCACCACCCAAACGGGAACCCCGGTTCGAAGCCCACTCCCCAAGGCCGGAACGACAACAGCGACTCAGTCAGCGGCGGCTCGCTCTGCGCCGGCAGGTGGGCGCTGACCACGTCCACGCCAACTCCGTTGCGGGCAGCGCCTTCTGTGCTGTTCTCCCCAGACATGCGGTGACCGTACCGGTTTCACTCAGTGCGGTACACCTCGCCGTGCGTGAAGGGGGTCGGCGTGCCATGGGGAACCACTCTCAGGGCTGATGCAGCGGCCAGCGGCTTGGCAGGGCCCTAGGCCGGATGCTGCGCTGGCATCCTCCCAACCCGCTCGGGCTAGGCTTCCGCGCCATGTACTTCGCGTTCATGGACGACAGCGCACGCAAGGCAAAAGACGTCCCCCGGCAAGGCCTTGAGGATCTTCACGCCTACGGCGCGGTGATCTTTCCCCAGGACGCACTGCAGCCCTACCGCGAGCAGCTCGCCCAGCTTCGCAAGGAGCTGGGCATCCCGACCGGCACCGAATTCAAGTGGGCACCGGACGGCGGGCCTCTGCACAAGAAATGGAACGAGATCCACACAGCCCGCGTGCGGATGCTGGAAGGAGCAGCAGCGCTCGGAGTACGGGCGTGCGTCGTCGTCTGCGCGCCCCACTTGATGCCCGGCTGGTCCGAATCCGAGCTGAAGAGCGAGATGCTGGAGTACCTCTACGAGCGGGTCACCTACGCGTTCGGCGAGGAAAAGGGCGTGGTGATCGCCGACCAGCCAGGCGGCGGCCGGTCAGACGAGACCCGGTGGCTGGCTGACGCACTGGCTCTCGACACCGACGGCACCCAGTACGTGAAGCCCGCGGACAAGCAGATCCTGCTGCCCATCATCACCACACGCTCCGACCATGTGGACCACCTGCAGCTCGCGGACCTGGTGGCCGCCGCGACCACCGCGCTCATAGCCGGCGCGCCCACGGCCGACCGCTACAAAGACCTGGTCTACAAGCTGCTCATGAAGAACTACCGCGACTACGCCGGCGGGACAGGTCTGAAGTTCATCCCCAGCGCCTCGTACAACTCAAGGGCGCTGATGAACCTCGCCCACTGGGTGTTCGGCGAAGACGCCTACGTCATCCCTGACACCGGCAGCTCCATGGGCATGACGCTTCCCTACGGCGGGTGGATCTTTGCAGGCAACAACGGCATGGATGATCCGGCCGATATGGGAACACAGCAGTCAAGGAGCTAGCGGCGACGCCGATAGCCCGGCCGGTGCGAAGCGGCAGCAGCTCCGGGGTTCTTGTTCGACTTCGCCTTGGGGGCGTCCCCCGCGAGCTCACCGACCCGGCGCTGTAGCTCTTCCAGCCACGCCCGCCGCTCCGGGCTGATGACGAACTTCTGCTCCTGGTCGTCGTCCTGGCCCTAGTCCTGGACGTCGTCGGCGACGTCGAACGCCAGCTGCTGGTACAGCACGGTCGCGGTCTCCTGGTCCTGTGGTGAGGGCTTGCCGCGCCCCGCGGCCCGGCCCGGCCGGGCTGCCGGGGTGGGAGTCCTGGAGGCCCGCAGGATTGAACACTTGATGCTCAAGGCGCAGCCCGAGCGCGACGCTGGATCGGGCCAGACGTGCCGGCCCAACCGGCCGCTGCGTACGGCCGGCGGCCAAGGGCCACTGGTGAGGGTCCGGCTGCCGGACGGCCAAAAGTTTGCGGTTGACGGCGCATCGACGGCGCGGGCAGGCGACGGCCGGGTTGCTGCGCCGCCGCCGGAGCGGAACCGCTTCACCCGGAGGGGAGCGGGTCCGAGGCGTCGCGGGCCGGTCCGACCGCCGCTCGGACCGGCAACGACCTCGGCGAGCAGCCCGAGTACCACTTCTCGGGCGGCGGCCGCCGTCGCGGCTCGCGGCCCGGTGGCTCCGACAACTCCCGGCCGGGCGGGGCGACGACAGAACACGGGCTTTCCAGCCGCCGGGCAAGCTGCGGTCCGTCTCCCCCAGCGGCCAACATGGCTGCCAGCATGTGCAGTAGCGGGTCGCCTTCGAGCCGCGACCACGCGCCCGAGGCGTCGACCAGGCGCTCACCGGCCTCGCGGAACCGGTCGCGGTGCGCCTCACACCAGGCGTCAGCGTTCCGCTGACGTGCCTTCTCCAGGCGCTGAGCTGCGACATCCCGGCCGCCGACCTGTGCGGTGGCCCGCTCCAGGCGCAGCGCCCTGGTATCAGCCGACTGCCGGGTGGCCAACCCGACGGCGTCGGCGATCCGCTGCCACGAGGCGCGGCGCTGCCGGGCCGCCCGGATCAGATCCCGCTCCAGGGCGTCCAGGTCAGTGCCTGTGTCTGAACCTCGCCCCGGGGCAGCAGGCGAGGGTTGCCCCTGGGTGGGCGGCCTCGTGGAAGGTGGTGCCCGCCCAAGGCGTCTGCCCACGTCGCCCAACGGTACAGTTCTCGCGGTTTGAGGCAGGGCGCAAAGCCGCCGCCCAACCAGTCCTACCCAAGGAGCAACCGTGCGCGCTCGCACCGCAGCAGTCAGTCTCGTTCTCGCCGGGTCTCTGGCCGCTGCAGGGTGCGGTGGCGGAGAGAGTTCCGAGGCGGCACCGACGACCGCAGCAAGCACGGTGCCGTCGGTGGGTTCCAAGCACGGTTCCCCGGTCGACCCCGTGCCGACCGGCACTGCGACTCACGCGGCCACGGTTGGCCCTCCGCCGGTCGACACCCGCACTGTGGCGATTGCCGCGCGTGCCGCCGGAGTACCCGCCCCCAGCCCCGAAGCGGTCGCGGCCTTCCTCGCCGACCTGAACGCGATTGACCCTGCCATCGTGGCGGGGCGCCCCACCATGGGGTCCCTGCTGTCGAACAGCCTGGGCCGCTGCCGGGCCCTGGCGAAAAACCGGGACCCGCAAAAATTCCTGGTCGAGACGATGCTGAGCTTCGGCAACGAGCAGATTCAGCTCACCCGCGAACAGGGCACCCGCGTCATCGACGCGATCCGGCGCAACCTCTGCCAGGCGTAGAACGCCTTGAGTGCGGGCCTCTGAAACCGCTTTCAAGGTTGGCCCGACCCGGGTGGTGCCAGGGATCGTCTTCAATGACCGTTGCTCGTCTTGAAGTTCCCCCAGTGAGTTGGACAGCCTGATACTGGGACGGTTCGTCCCGGAGGAAGCAGTCCAAGTTGAGTGGCAAGAGCAACATGAGCAAGCGGTACACGGCCGAGTTCAAGCGGGACGCGGTCGCGCTCGTCCGGTCGTCGCCGCATCGGAACGTCACCGAGATCGCCCGGGAACTGGGAGTGAGCCCCGAGGGGTTGCGTGGCTGGGTCAAGCAGGCGAAAATCGACCAGGGCGAGGGGCCGGCGGGCGCCCTGACCAGCGAGGAACGTGAGGAGCTGCGGCGCCTGCGCCGCGAGCTGGCTGAGGCCAAGAAGGCGAACGACATCCTGGTAAAAGCCGCGGCCTTCTTCGCGAAGGAGATCGTGAAGTAGGCGCTGTGTGCCGCTTCATCGATGCGGAGAAGGCCACCGAGGAGAACCCCGATGGCTACAGCGTCGCCCGGCTGTGCCGAGTGCTGAGCTTCCACCGCTCCACCTACTACGCCTGGCTCGCTTCACGGCCCGCAGCCGCCGAACGGCAGTGCGCCGAAGACGGGTTGACCGACCGGATCCGTGAGATCCACGCCACCTCGCGAGGTGCCTACGGCGCCCCGCGCGTCCATGCGGAGCTGCGGCGGGGCGGCCTCGCGATCAACAGGAAAAGGGTCGAGCGGATCATGCGCGAGCGCGACATTCGCGGTGTCACCCGCCGCAGGCGCCGCTACCTGACGCAGCAGGACACCAAGGCAGCCCCTGCCCCGGACCTGGTCGGCCGCGACTTCACCGCATACGAGCCAGGCCGGAAGCTGGTGGGCGACATCACGTATCTCCCCACGGTCGAGGGCTGGTGGTACCTGGCCACGGTCATCGACCTGGCGACCCGTGAGGTGATCGGGTATGCGATGGCCGACCACCACCGCGCCGAACTGGTCACCGACGCCCTGCGCATGGCTGCCGGCCGCGGCGGCCTGCAGCCCGGCTGCATCATGCACACCGACCGCGGCAGCGAGTACACCAGTGGCGAATTTCGCACCGTGATAAGGGAGTTGAATCTGAGGCAGAGTATGGGACGAACCGGCATATGCTATGATAATGCTGCAGCCGAGAGTTTCTTCGGACTGCTCAAAGCGGAGATCGGCACCACCGTCTGGGAAAGCCGTGAGGCGGCCCGAGCCGACGTCTTCTGCTTCATCGAAGTCGAGTACAACCGCACCAGGCTCCGCAAGCACCCCGAGTTCGGGTACCTCACCCCACTCGAAACCCGAGCTAGATTGCGGCACGACCTCACCCCCGCAGCGTAAGCATCCGCTGTCCAAGATCAGGGGGGAACTTCACCGGCGGTCATGGTGTCATTCCTGGACAGTGATGTGGGGTTCGTTGAGGCCGTCACGCCGGGCGGGAGCAAATGGCGGGGTCTGCTCAATCGCGATATGGCGGAGAGCTATGAGGTACCGCTGGAGCAGTTCCCGGTGGAGGCCGGGGTGGCGGGCGCCCTGGCATGGTCAGCGGCTGCCGGACTGACGGGCGACGAGGGGTTGGTCCGGCGGGCGCTGACCGGGTCCGCCGTGTTCGCGGAGGAGCTTTCTGCACTGCTGTTCGTTGCCTTGGGCATACCGGGTGCCCGTTTGGTCGCATCCGGTGAGGAGGGGTAATCCGGGTGTGCGGGCAGGACGGGCGAGTTGAGGCGTGCTCGTGCTGACTGCCTGTGTCTGACGCTCCGGCGCGATTCTTCGCAGGTCAGGACTCGAACAGGCCAGTCTGAGGGTGGCTTGGCCGGCAGTATGAGGGGCCCGGTTCTCCGGCGGGGAGCTGGGCAGGCGTGAGAAAGTGGGCCAGGAGACGGCCTTCGGGAAATGATGGTGGCGACGCTGGTCAGCGTCGCCGTGAGGATCAGTCCCGGTGGGCTTCGCGAGAGGCCGGCTGTCCGCTTCTGCGGGAGCTCCGGCGGGTGATGCGCCTGGTCATGAGGGTGATCGCGGCCCAGGTGATCAGCGATTCCGAGTGCTGGATGAGGCGTTCGTAGTCGCGGGCGTGCCGGCGGGCGTGCATGACCCAGGCGTGGGAGCGTTCGACGACCCAGCGGCGGGGCAGGACGACGAAGCCGGGGGTGTTCTTCGGGCGGCTGACGGTCTTGATCGTCAGGTTCAGGTAATTTTTTGCCCAGGTCACGAGCTGTCCGGCGTAGGCGGAGTCGGCCCAGACGATGGTGATCTCGGGGTGCATGAGCCGCAGCCGGAAGAGGACTTCCTTGGCCGCGTTGCGGTCGGTCATGTCGGCCGGGGTGACCATGACGAACAGCGGCAGGCCCTTGGTGTCCACGACCAGGTGCCGTTTGCGTCCGTTGATTTTCTTGCCGGCGTCGTAGCCGCGGGAGTCCTTGCCGACGGTGTCGGCGGCCTTGATCGACTGGGAGTCGATGACGGTGGCGACCGCTCCGGGTGCCTTGCCCATCTCGCGGCGGATCCGTTTGCGGAGCTGGTCACGGATCTGCCCGATCACGCCGGCGGCGGCCCAGCGGGCCATGAAGCCGTAACACGTGCGCCAGGGCGGGAAGTCGGCGGGCAAGGCCCTCCACTTGCAGCCGGTATCGACCACGTAGCGGATCGCGTCGACGATCTCCCGGCGGGGATGCTTCTCCGGGCGCCCGCCGGCGGGGGTGTCGCAGGCCGGGACCGGCAGCAGGGGTTCGATCAGCGCCCACTCGTCGTCGAAGGTGTCGGAGGGGTAGCAGCGCCTGCGCGGCAAAGCGGTTCCCTCCTGTTCGGGACGGGGCGGGCCCGGCCGCTTCGCGGCCGGGCCCGCCGGTCATGCGTCGGTGAAGTCGGCGATCACGTCGAGCGTGGACTCGATCGAGTTGAGCTGGGTGTTGAGGTGCTTGATCCACCGGCCCTTGGGCTGCAGGGCGGCGTGCGGGGCGACGGTGCCGGTGATGAACCGTCGGATCTCGGTGAGCTTGCTGCGGATGACCGCGACCTCGTATGCCTGGAGCTGGTCGGGGTCGGCGCAGAACTGGTAGCCGTCCTTCAGGGTCCAGATCAGCGGCGGCCAGTTGCGTTCGGTGATGATGTCGCGCAGGCAGGCCAGGCCCGCCCGGGTCTGGTGGGGCGACAGCTCGGTGGATCTGACCAGCTGGGGGAAGGTCAGACCGGCCGGCCGGGCTTCGAACAGCACGAACCGGACGGTGTCGGCGTGCCGCTGGGAGGCCGCTGATCTGCGCTCGGAAACGCGTGGCACCGGCTATTCGCCTTGCAGGAGTCGGGCCAGTTCGCTGTCGACGTCGACCTTGCCGGTGTCGACGGCGGTCTCGATCCAGTCCAGGGTCGCGCGGACCCGGGCGACGTTCTCGTGGACGATGACGCGTTCGTCGTCGCCGAACTGGCGGTCCCGCATGCCGGCGACGACCCGGCCGGCCGCGGCGACGAACGCGTGGCAGGCGGTGACCAGGTCCAGGAACTCCGCCGACCGGTCGATGTTCTTCACCGCTGGCGCGACGGGGCTGGTGTCCTCGAAGCGCTCGCGGGCCTGCCGGCCCCGCTCGACCTGGGCCTGGTTGACCTGGTGGCGGGCGGTGTCTCTGTTGACCGGACTACCAGACGACACACCGAGGCATTGGAGGGGTCGGGTACGGGCTGACCGATAGATCTCAGGCAGCGAATAGAAGGAGAGCTGCGTGAGGTCGTTGGATGAGGTGGAACAGGATCTCGGTTCGATTCGGCTGCCGCGGTGGGGCAAAGTCGTGCCGTCGGACGGTGCGGTGCCCTGGCTCGTAGTTGATGCGGAGGGCATGCCGGTCGAGCCCGTTCGGCGGTACCTGCGGGACTTTGTCGCCCGGAATCGGCCCGGCTCCGTCCGCAGTTACGCGTACGCGTTGCTGAGGTGGTGGCGGTGGCTGCGCGTTGTTCAGGTCGAGTGGGACAGGGCCACCTCGGCGGAAGTGCAGGACCTGGTGCTCTGGTTGAAGCAAACGACCAAGCCCCGCAACTCGCCGCGGACAAAGTCAGCGTCCACCGCGGGGACGGTCAACCCGATCACCCGCAAGCGGAACCCCGGAGATCAGTACCAGCCCCGGACGATCCGGCACAGCAACGCGGTCGTCCGCAGCTTCTACGAGTTCTGGATCGAGACCGGGCACGGCCCGCTGGTCAACCCGGTGCCGCTCGATCGCAAGGGCAGCCGTCCGCACGCTCACCACAATCCGCTGGACCCCTTCGGGCCCGAGGGCCGGATCCGCTACAACCCCAAGATTCCCAAGGCCAGACCGCGCGAGATCCCCGACGAGCGATGGAACGACCTCTTCGGCGCCCTGCGCTCCAACCGGGACCGCGCGATCCTCTCCTTGGACATCAGCAACGCGGCCCGGGCCAGCGAGGTACTCGGCATCCGGGGCGTCGACCTGGACTGGGGCGACCAGCTGGTGCAGGTCAGTCGCAAGGGCAGCGACGATGCGCAATGGCTGCCGGCGAGCCCGGACTCCTTCGTCTGGCTCCGTCTCTACCTGGCGGAACTCGCCCCATTGGAGCCGAACGACCCGATCTGGTGGACGCTTCGACGCCGTGACCGCGGAGCTGGACTGCGGCTTCAGCCGATGAACTACGAGGCCCTGCGGGCCGTGTTCCGCCGGATCAACGCTGTCCTTGGCACCAACTACACGATGCACGATCTGCGACATACTGCCGCCCTGCGCATGAGCCGGGACAAGAACCTGACGCTGCTCGACGTGCAGACCATCCTCGGTCACGCACACCTGAGCACCACCGCGGACGTCTACCTCCTGGAAGACGAAGCAGTGGTGATCCGCCGCGTCGCCGTGCACCTGGCCGAGCGTGAACTCCGCGCCCAGCAGGCCCCACCACCGGTTGCCGTCGGTTACGAGGCCGACGATCTGGCCGTGCTGTTCGGAGGTCTTCCGCGATGACCGTGACCACCATCAGACAAGCGGATTCCACGCCCTCGCCCCGAGACGCCCTCGATCACCAGCGGATGCTCAGTGCCGACCGCGGTCCGTTCGACGGCCTCTCGGTCGAGGGCGTTCTGGAGCTGTTGCCGTCGCTGACGACCTGTCCGCCGACAACGAGCAGGCGCAGCAGGGGCAAGGGCGCGGATCGCTCGCGCGGGACCGCTCGAATCCTCCACTGGCTGCTGTCCTTCCCCGGGGACGGCTGGCAGGAACGGTGGCTCGTCTCCGGTGTTGACAGCGGCCTGGACTGGGACTGGATCGACCTCGTCACGGCCGAACACGGGTCCGCCGAGGCGCCCCGGCGGGCCATGACGACGGAGGGCCTGGGCTGTGTGCTCCTTGCCAGGGTGGTGCGGCCGAGCTACGAATTCCTGCAGGGCTACCGGACCTCGGGGCTCTACCGCCACGCCAAGCTGGAGTTCGGCGCCGAGCAGTTCGACAGGATCCGCCAGGCCGGCCTGGCCAAGGGAATGATCCCCAGCCAGCTGAGCACGGCAGAGAACAGCCTGGTGAAGGTCGCCTTCCGGACCGGCCGCGATCTCGACCGGCTCACTGCCGAGGACCTGATCGCTTACCACGAGTGGAGCAGGAAAACCTTTGCCAGGGCGCCCGCGGGGCTTCACGCCGCCTGGGATCTGATGCAGGACGCCGGTCTGCTGTCCGCCGTGTTGCCGTTGCGCCGGGCAGTGGCGCGGGGACAGCTTTCCACAGCGGCCATGGTGGACCGGTACAGCATCCAGTGCCGACCGGTGCGCGATGTGCTGGTCCGCTACCTGGAGGAACGCCGCCCGAGCCTCGACTACACCTCGCTTCAGCACCTGGCGAGCCGGCTGGTGGGCGCTTTCTGGGCCGACATCGAGAAACACCACCCGGGCATCGACACCCTGGACCTGCCCGCCGAGGTCGCCGAGGCATGGAAGGAACGGATCAGATTCATCACCCGGGACGGCAAGGAACCTATTCCCCGCCATACCCGGACCGCTGTGCTGACCGGAGTCCGGGCCTTCTACCTGGACATCCACCAGTGGGCACTGGAGGACCCGAGTTGGGCGGCCTGGGCGGTCCCCAGCCCTGTCCGCAAGGCCGACACCGGCGGGTTCACCAAGGTCAAGAAGAAGGTCCGGGCCAGGATGCACCAGCGGGTGCGCGAACGGCTGCCGCGGCTCCCCGAACTGGTGGACACCACCGAAACCCATCACAGCACCCAGATGAAACTGCTGGCCGTAGCGCAGGCCACCGCCGTCGGAGAGATCTTCGATCACGGAGGTCAGCGATATCGCCGCATCAGCCGCCGGGAGGACCGAACCAAGAGGCGACTTCAGTACCGGCCTGAGATGGTGCTGATCGAGGACATGGCCACGGCGGAGCAGTTCGACGTCACCCGCGACGAGGACGAGGCGTTCTGGGCCTGGGCCATCATCGAGACGCTTCGGCACACCGGCGTGCGCCTGGAGGAACTGCTGGAGATCACCCACCTCGCGCTGGTCTCCTATCAGCTCCCCGATACCGGTGAGATCGTGCCCCTGCTGCAGATCGTCCCGTCGAAGGGAAACGAGGAGCGGCTCCTGCTGGTCGGCCCCGAGCTCGCCAGCGTCCTTGCCACCGTGATCACCCGGCTCCGCGGGGACAACGCCGGCACGGTCCCTCTCGTCGCGCGCTACGACTACCACGAACTGGTCACCGGTCCGCCGCTGCCGCACGTCTTCCAGCGCCGGATCGGCTGGAAACGCGACGTCATCAGCACGAACACGCTCTACCAACTGCTCAACGACACCCTGGCCCGAGCCGCCCTCACCGACCAGACGGGCGAGCCCCTGCACTTCACACCTCACGACTTCCGCAGAATCTTCGCGACCGAGGCCGTCGCCGGCGGACTCCCCGTCCACATCGCCGCCCGCCTGCTCGGCCATACCAGCACGTCCACCACGGAGGCGTACCTCGCCGTCTTCCAGGAGGACCTGATCCGCTCCTACCGGGCTTTCCTCGACCAGCGGCGGGCAACACGGCCCGCAGAGGAATACCGCGAACCCACGACCGACGAATGGCGCGAGTTCCAGGAACACTTCCACACCCGCAAGCTGGAGCTCGGCGACTGCGCACGGCCCTACGGAACCCCGTGCCAGCATGAGCACTCGTGCCTGCGCTGCCCGATGCTGCGGGTTTCCCCCAGGCAGCGCACCCGGTTGATCGAGATCATCCGGAACCTTTCCGAGCGCATCGCGGAAGCGCGGACGAACGGCTGGCTGGGCGAAGTCCAAGGACTCCAGGTCAGCCTCACCAAGGCCAAGGAGAAGCTCGTTGCCCTCGACCGCACTCTGGAACGCAGCCGCAGCGCCAGCCAGGGCAGGCCCACCGACCTCGGCATGCCCGTCCTCACCAGGCCCCGGCCGGATCCTGCCTGAGGAGGGGGCGAAAATCGCCGTGCGTGCTTAGCCGTCCTCGAAGCCGTAGTACGTGTCCGATTCGTTGGTGGCGTCGGCGAACTCGGAGAAGTCCATGTTGGCGATGGTCAGGTTGTTTGAGACATCGGCGTACCAACGGGGCGGGACCCGGAATGTCCGGCCGGGTTCGTCATACAGGTCGACAGCCAGGAGTGGATGCTCCTCGCTGGTCATGGTGGTCGCGTCAGCGAGGAACACATAACACAGTTTGTCGTCGTCATCAGCGGCAGCATCCGCGTCGACCAACGTCTGAACACTGACATCGGTGAAGGAGGAGTCACTGACAAAAGTCGCGTTCCGGTAGTCGCCCGAGCCGTCGATCGCTGCTTGCACCGTCTCCCATGCCGCCTCGCTGCTGAAGTCGGTGCGAAGGACCAGCGAGGTCAGATCATCAGGTTGAGGCAAGTGCATGCACGTCATCCTTCCACCCGAGACCAAACGCTTCTCAGGCGGCTCCAGAAGTGACAGGGCCAAGGCCGGAGGGCAGATGGCGCAGGGCTGTCGACACGGCGTCTGCCACCGTGATCGTGTCGACAAGGACGTCACCCATGATGCTGGCACTGAGGGTGTAGCGGCTGTCCCGATGTGCGTCCAGGCAGAGCGGAATGACCGTGAGGCGAGGGCGGGTACTGGTGGAGAATCGCAGCGTCCAGTGGCTCGTGAACGGGTAGAGCCCCCGCAGTGCCGGTTCGGCGTATGCCGCCTTCACGAGCGCGCGATATTCGGGCCAGTCCACCTCGTCTGCCTCCGTGAGCAGGTGCTGCCACTCGGACTCGGCCAGTCGCACCGGATCGTGGTCGGCCACCTCGAAGCGGCCGGTGAGGTGCACGAACGACGCGGCTCGGGAGATGTCGGTCAGCGCTGCCCCGTCGTGCCAGGCTTGCGCCGCCCTGGCGACCTGGGCCAGGTCCTGCGTGGTTCCGTCGATCAGCGCCATGTCTTGGAATGACTCGCAGCCGCGGATTGACCACCGCCGTTCGGCTACCCACGCGGTGATCTCCAAGATCGTCCGTTGCGGAACGGTGCTCGCGACGGAGGCATGACGTAGCAGGTCGGATTCCGAGGCGGTGAACGGGACCGAGAAGCCGTCCTTGATTGCGGCGGCTCGCAGCGCCGCGGCGAGGCTCCCTTCCAAAGCAACGTCGGGATACAGAGCAGCGGGATCAGTTGACGTGGCCATGGATCTGATTCTGCCGCAGCGATCATCCCGTCGGTCTCGCGAACCAGGCACACACACCACTCTTGACCCGGGGCACGGCCCGGTACGGCGGTCATCACGAGTAGCCCGTCTGCAGAACGACCCATCCAGGCGTACCGCTGCGGACCTGGCCTCATCGAGATCAGGCAGCAGCCAACCCGTAGTCCGGATAATCGTCGGACATCGCCTTGAAGGCGACATCCGGCCTGCGTAGCAGGCCGGTGGTCACCTCCGCCGCGACGTGGTCGTCCCGAGTCAGCTCCGCGACCACCCGGACCCGGTCGGCCTGCTTGACCTGGGCGACGACTGCCGGGCGCCGCAGGAGGTCCCCGGTCACCGTCGCCGCGACGTCCTCATCCCGGGTGAGTTCCTCGACGGCCCGGACCTTGTCCTCCTGCCTGACCTGGGCAACCACGGTCGGCCTGCGCAGCAGGTCGCCGGTCACGGTGGCGGCGACCGCCTCGTCCTTGGCAAGGGTGTGGATCGCGGAGACCTTCTCCTGCGGGGTGACGGGCTTGACGACCTGGCGGCCGGCCCGCCGGTTGGCCTCGTCCGGGGTCCACCGGGTCCTGCCCTCGGGCGGGGTGAGGATCACTGCGAACCGCTCGTCCTCGTCCGCGATCCCGGCGAAGATGCGGTGGACAGTGAACGACACCCCGGTAACCCGTCGGTCCTCCGGCCACCTGGATGCGACCCAGCGGTTGTCGCTCACCGACTTGTAGGAGACGCCGATGTCCTCGGCGAGACGGAACAGCGAGTCCTTGACCGTGAACAGCCCATCGCTTCGTTCCTGGCCGCCGGACTCGCGCATCGGCTCGACTTCGAGGGCGTAGTCACCAATCGTGAACTGGATGCGGCTGGCGGTCTCCACCAGATTCCGCAGTTCAGCCACGATCTCCGCATAGCGGGCCGGACTGACGCTGCCGACCTTGTCGGCCGTCGTGATCTCTTCGGCCATGGCCTTCACCACCCACCCGCGGACCAGGGCGCGGCCCTCGGCCGCGGCAAGACCTGGCCCGCATCTGCAACCGAGAGTCGGACCGAAAATCCTAAGATCACAACGAACGACCACAACTGTCCGTTAAGTGAACGAAGCTGGGTTCCAGATGCGTTCGCGTTGCGGTCACCGTGACCGTTCAGCGAACGATTACTTCCGGGACCGCCAGGCCCTCGTCACGCACCGCCGCGAGCAGTAGACCGCGTTCGAACGGCGGTCCACCCCGGCGACCCACCTCGCCCCGCACTCCGGGCACTCGACCAGGCCGACCCCACTCAACTCCGCAGCCACACGCTTCCGAAACCGCTGGTCCTGCCGCCACTTCCTGCCACGACAAGCAGACGAACAGAACCTCGTCCAAGCAGGTGCCTCCGACGACAGCCGCCTCCCGCAGCCCTCACAGAACCGCTCAGCGACTTCCTTGACGCCATCTGGCATCCACTCAGCCTAGGACCCAAAGGTACCCAAATCCGAGGTTCAGACACAGGCACTAAGCATCCGCTGTCCAAGATCAGGGGGGAACTTCACCGCCAGCTTCCTCCGGCAGCGGCCACGCTTGCGCGCATATTGAGCGTCACAACCGGCGCCGCTTGAGAAGCGGCTCCGCCGAAGTTCGGAGGGTGTCCCGCGAATCAGTAGAGCCCGATCGCGTCTACGATGATGGCCGGACCGGCGATGTAGGCGTGGACATCCTCAGCAGGGAGGTCGAGATTGAAGTGACTGACCAGCTCTCGCACAAGATCGTCTACCCCGGTCATCAGGAAGCGCCGCATCATGTGCTCCCAGTCGTGGAGAAGCCACTGCTCAGCGCTGAGGTAACCGTCAGCTCCCTCCGGGATCAGCCTGCTGACACTGCCCAGGACGCGTAGTTCGCCCTCGATGCGGTTTGCTGACGCTTCGCCAAGGAAGTGGTCCGGCGGCACGTTGATGTAGACCTTCTGCGGCAGGTTCGATCCGTTCAGCTCCAACAGGATCGGGATGGGGAGAAGCTCGTTCCGGAGGTACACCTGCTGAAGCTGCTCGGCGAACGGCAGGTCGTTGACGTCGAGGTTGCGGAGGCTGTCCAGATCGGCGTCTACGGTGTCCATCAGCCGTCGAAGGATAAAGAACATCTTCCCGGCCAAACTGGCCGCAGTGATCCGCGTCGTCCCCTCGATCTGAACCAGGTCGTCCCTGATGAGGGGTGTCTCGCCGTCCGGGTCGACCTTGACTGCATCGGCATCGTTGATCAGCGCGTCGATAACTTTGCTGAAGGTGGCCTTCTGCTTCGGGGCGAGACTGTAAGTCGACTGGGACTCAACGTCGGTTCCCTTGGACCCCTCCAGCGCGAACCCGCCCATGCCGGCTTTGCCACCACCAGTCTGCCTTCGAACGGTCTTCTCGGTGATCTCCGCTTGTCGAGGGACGTCGATGTCGTAGTACTCCGCCTGAGACAGAAGAGTTTCGGCGTCGAGGTAGATCGGTGACCGCAGTGCCATGCCCAGGAGTGTCTCAGCAACCTCTGACATCCCAGCTCGCTACGGTGCACCTTCGACATGGCGTACAGCAGCTGCGCCGGGGTGCCCGGGGATTGCGGCCGCGCCGCTTGCCGCACAGCCCTCTCGCGGCGGCCGGCACAACCGGACGCCGGGACATCAGCCCGCCCACGCCCCCACCCCGAAATCCCGCTCCACACGCGCCCGCCTCCATTTCCTGGCGGGCGCGAAGGGGTGAGATAGAGGGGAAGTCGGCATGCCGCTTTGGCACACCCGACATCAAAGCCCCAGGTCAGGACCTGTTTCCAGGATGGCCCCGGCGAATCGGTGCGCATGGTCTCTCGCACGCTGTCTTGCATGGCCACTTGAACGGCCTCTTGCACGCTCTCTTGCCGCCGGTCTCCTGGCTATCGGCTGCGGCCGGCCCATGGCGTAACGCGGGGTGTAACACTCGCCCCGTCCACGCTCAGAGGGGCACCTTCGCAGATCAGTGGTGAAACGCTGATGCTGCGTTGCACCCCCCGCCTTGCACTCGTTGATCGAGCAGGTCAGCGCAGTGCGTTGATCGCGTAGACGGTGCCGAGTGCGGTGGCGAGGATGCCAAGCAGGAGGCGGAGGAAGGTCTCGGACAGGCGCGGCTGAAGGCGGGCGCCGAAGTAGCCACCGACGAGACCACCCAGGCCGCAGGCCAGGCCGAGGAACCAGTCGGGGGCGACGCTGCCGCTGTGGGCCAGGGACAGCAGGGCGTAGGTGGAGGCGCCGACCAGCGATGTGGCGAAGGTGGAGGCCAGTGCGGCCGGAGCGACCTTGGCGAGGGGAACGCCGCGGCCGACGAGGACGGGGCCGAGGATCGAGCCGCCGCCGATGCCGTAGATGCCGCCCACAACCCCGACCGCGAGCGCCAGGGCGGTGATCGTCCGGGGGGCAGGCTCGGGACGTCGGATCTCCGCGGGCATGGGGCACAGGGTCCGGGTGATGAGCCAGATACCGAGCGGCAGCATCAGCGTGGCGACCAGGAGGCGGAAGACTCGCGGGCCGGGAAGGGCGAACACGCGGATGACCGCTCCGAGGACCACGCCCGGCAGTGTGCCCAACATGAGTCGGCGTACGAGTGGTCCGGTCAGGGCGCCGTTGCGCCGGTAGCGCAGCAGGGCGCCGGGCCCCGCTATCACGTTGTAGAGCAGGTTGGTGGGCGTGACGGCCGGGCTGGGCACGGCGAAGACGCTGAGCTGCACCGGGAGGAGGAACACCGCCCCGGATACTCCAACCGGCGCGGTTACGACAGCTATCAGCATCCCGACCACGAGGCCGGCCACCCCCAGCTCCCACCCCACCCGATGCCCCCGCCGCCGCAGCCCCGATCGCACTCCTGGGACAGCGTAAATCGGCTTGCCGCGCCATCTTTAGGACGCTCCCCGGCCCGCGTGATCAAAGTTCGATGGCACACGCCCAATCTTCGGTGTGGCCAGACGGTAGCCGGTGGGTCTCTGGCGTATTCGAGACACCGGACGCGACCTCCCGGCGCTTGCGGCGTACGGTCCACGGCGGCGGCTGCGGGGCAGGCCGCCGAGACGCGAACCGATGCCGCTTCCCCGAGGTGCCCTGTCCGCAGTCCTGATCCCACCCTCCATCACCAAGGGCTGAGGACAAGGAGAGGGGCACAGAGGGGATGTCAGCGCCCGGAAGCGGAACCGGAGACATCACTACCCCAGGTCAGAGGCCCATTTCGAAGCAGCTCTGACAGAACGGCGTGCGCAGGCCGTTGCCTAGTCCGCTGCGTACCCCGTTGCGCAGTCCGTTGCCTACTCCGTTGCCGAACGGCACCGGGCAGGGGTCGGGAAACTCCGACGGCACCGGGCCGCCAGCTGCTGGCCGGTCTGCGCGGCGGGCGTCGGCCCACTGCGGCGCCCGGCCGGCTCAGGTGACCCTGTCGGCGGGCGCGGCCTCCAGGCGGTCCAGACGTTCGTAGAGGGCGCGGACCAGGCGGGCGCGGTGCTGGACACAGCGCACGGTGCCCTCCAGCGTCGCGGACAGCCTGGCTTCGGCGTCGCGCAGGACGACGTCGGCGAGCGCCCGGCGGCCGCTGTCGGCCGGCAGCTGGTCGGCGCGGCGCCGTACGTCGGCGGCGGCCGCGCGGGCGCAGGCGGTCAGCTGGAGGGCGATCTGCTCGTAGTCGCGCTCCTGCAGCGTGTCCGGGCCGGTCCACGCCAGGACGGCCTTGACGAGGCACTCGTACGGCGCGCGGTCGATCGGGAGCTGCGCTTCGATCAGGCCCTCGGGGTCGTACAGGATCGTGGCCGTGCTGTGCGGGGCGGCCGGGCTGGCGGGGGCGGTCTCACTCACGTGGCCGGCGGTCACCCCTGCCCGCCGCCGTCCTGGTCGTCCTGGTCTTCCTGGTCGTCGACGTGCTCGAGGAAGCGGGCGAAGCCGCGGTCGGCGCGGGCGAGCAGGTCCGGCGAGGGAACTCCGTAGGCCGGCGGCCGGGGACCGCGGCCCTCCGCGTCCTGGGTGGTGGTGCAGGTGTCCGTGTCCGCGGGTGTGCGCATGCGACCCCGCCCTTCCCGGCCGGTGGTCCGTCAGTGACATTGACGCTACGCAGAGTCCGGGACGGTTCTCAACGAAGTTGCGGGAAATTGCGGAGGTTCACCCGAGGGTGTCGATCGCGGCCTGGATGAGCGCGCGGGCCGGCTCCCCGTACACCGCCATCTCCGCCAGGCCGGCGAACGCCTTGGCGTAGTCGGCCAGTTCCCGCGGCTGTGTCACCTTGATCTCGGCGGTCAGCGTCTCCACCACCGCCACGTCGTCGTCGTGGAGGTAGAACGCCTCCAGCGGCCACACCGTGCGTTGCGCGGTGAACGGGATGATCCCCAGCGAGACGGACGCCAGCGGCATCACGGCCAGGAGGTGGCGCAGTTGCCCGCGCATGGCGTCGGGGTCGGCGGTGCGGAAGCGCAGGACGGACTCCTCCATGACCACGACGTAGCGGTGTCCGCCCTCGTAGAGGAACCGGGAGCGGGCCACCCGGGCGGCGACCGCTTCGGCGACGTCGTTCGGGGTGCCCTGGAACGCGGTGATCTGGTTCATGAGGGCGGTGGCGAAGCCGGGGGTCTGGAAGAAGCCTGGCGGCACGTTGGAGACGTAGACGCGGCAGACCCGGGTGCGCTCGTGCAGGGTGTTCCAGCCCTCTTGGACCTTGCGCATGCCGTTGCCGTGCAGGCGGCGCCACTCCAGGTACATCGAGTCGACCGCGCGGGCGGTGGCGATCAGATCGTCCGCCTGGTCGTCAGCATTGCAGGCCGCGCACCAGGTGCGGATGTCCGCGTCGGTGGGCGCGGTCTCCCCTTTCTGCAGGCGGGTGGTCTTGGCCGGGTGCCAGCCGCACCGGGCGGACAGCTCCCGCCCGGTCAGGCCGGCGTCCTTGCGCAGGTGCTGCAAGCGAACCGCGAGCGCCACGCGGGCACCCTGGGCGCTGGAAGAGGGAGAGGCGGTCATGTTCGCGTGCGGCCGGCGGGGTCAGACGGCGAACTTCTCGTGGGGAACACCGCGTTCCCACACCGCTTCGAACGCGGCCGCGCACAGCGCGACGGCGCCCGGGGCGTCGGTGCGCTCCTTGCCGTCCGGTGCCCAGTCGCCGGTGCCGGTGAAGTGGTGGAACTGCACGAGCTCGCCGTCCAGGAGCCAGAAGTCGTTGCCGGGCAGCGGAATGTCGGACGCGCGGCGGCGGGGCAGCCAGCGCACGTCCTCGCCGGCCTGGAGGTTGAGCACGGTGATGGCGTGCTCGTAGCGGATGTAGTCGGTGACCGGCTCGGATACGATCCGCGCGCGGCGCATCACCACGCCGCGGGCGACCGCGCCCTGAACGAGCGGCATCCACTGCGGCCAGAACGAGCGGCCCGGGTCGAGGTTCGGGACGCCGGTCCGCAGGAACGCGGCGTAGTCGTCGGCCTCGTCACCGACGGCGTAGACGTCGCGCATCTCCAGATGGACCGCCGTGCGATGGGTGCCGGCGAGCAGCTCAGCGAACGTCGCGGTGTCCAGCTGCTGCGCGTTCCGCAGCATCGCACGCCTCCCTCAGAATCGCCACCATGCGGACCGGGATCCGGATCACCCGCTCGTGCGCGGGGATTCCTGTCTCGTGGCCGGCCACCCATTCGGTGGAGCCGACCAGGGACTGGAGGAAGCTGTCGGCTTCCTCGCCCTGTAGGACCAGGTCCGCGCTCTCCTGCTCCACCCACACCGTCGGCGACCCCTCGCCGCCGGTGTTCGGGTCGATCCCGACGAAACGTAACCTCATGGCGCTCTCCTGTGTCGAGTTGGCTGCGCATAGTTGCGCCACCGACCGTCCCGCGACACGGCGCCGGCGGTCAAGGGCTACCGGCCAGCCGGACCGGGACGGGCGACGCCGGGCCGATCGTCACACCGGACCGCCCCACCCGGCGGCCAGGCCGGGCAGACGTGGACCTCCCGGACGGTGTCGGTCAGCTCAGGGAAGCGGCCCTCGCGCCTCACCGGCCTGCCCGGCTGGGCCGGCGGTCATCCGTTGTGCTCCCGCCGGTTGATGAGCGCGGCCAGGCGCAGCGGGGTGGCGCTGGTGGCGCCGCGCCAGACCGGGCGCAGGGGACCATGCTCCTGGAGCTCGGGGAGCGTGGTGACGCCGACAGCGAACTCGCGCCGGCGGATGCCGCGCAGGGCCGCGATGCCCGCGAGGACGTCGGCGGCCCGGTTGTCCAGCGTCTCCTTCTTCTTGTCGGCCAGGACGATCAGCAGCGGCGGGAACTTGTGCTCCGCCCCGGCCCGGGGATAGCGGGCGAACCAGTCCGGTAGCCCGGCAGGTCCCGCCCCGGCAGGGCGGGGGGTGCGCGGGCCGGCGGGCCGGTGGGTGAAGTAGCGGTAGCGGTCGTAGGCGGCGACCTTGTTGATCAGCCTGCCGATCGACATCGTGGCGCGGTCCAGTTCGACGAAGAGGTGCGGCAGGTCCTGGTAGGGCAGGTGCAGCACGGCGTCCGGGATCAGCAGCCCGCCGGAGCCGAGCGGGTGGGCGACTTCCACCTCCCAGTCGCCGACCTCGCCCACCGCCGCACCGGTCCCGGTGTTCGGCTGGGGGTCGCGGGAGAACGCGATGGCGGTGTCGGTGACGGCCAGGGCGTGCGCGTAGGCCGGGGAGGCGGCCACGTGCTCGCCGGTCACCGCCGTGGTGCGGTGCTCGGCAAGCCCCGCGCGGCGCGCCTCACTCAGGCCGGCACCGGTCAGGAACCACACGTGCGGCCGCCGCTCGGTGTTCGCGGCCGCCAGGCCATCCCTGGCCAGGGCGCGCAGGTGCTTGCGGACGGTGCTGGTGTCAGCGGCCGTCGGGGTCAGCCAGGCGTGGAGCTGGTGGGGCGTGGCGACCCGGGTGCAGGCGAGCAGCTGCAGGATCCGCAGACCGTGCTCCACCCCGTATTCGGTGGAAGCAGGGACACAAGAGGAGTCGCCGCCCCGTGCGAAGCGGGGACCCCCCTTGCGAGCAGGCACAACGCCCTGCGGATCGGCGTCGGCTGTGGGTCCGGCCGAGTGCCCGTGAGCGGGCCCGTGGGTGTGCCCCTGTTCGGGTACCGCACGCGGGGTCGCGGAGAGGCGGGCTGCGCCGGTACGGGCCGGCTCGGGCGGCTCGGGGATCGGGTGGGCGTGGGTCGTCACGGTGGTCTTCTCCTGCCGGTCGGCTCCGCGCCCCCCGGATGGAGGGCGCGGCCCGGTGCGCACGGCAGAAAGCGATGCCGCGTGCGCCTGGGCAGGCGCCATCGTGGAAAACCACCCCTTGTCCGCGGCCTGATCGACGGCCGCAGCAGGAGCGGTCCAGGGGAAACGCCACGTCCGGCGGGCCAGGGCCAGGGGGCGGCCACCGAACCGGGGGCGCGCGGTATCCGCCGTTCCCCACCCTCCCCCACCGTTCCATTGGTGTTCATGACTATTAGCGGTGTTATCCCTGTTCCCCACCGATTCCGGTATCCGCCCCGGGCAGCCGCCCGTCCGGTCCACCGCTTTCCAGCGCTCCGAGCCCGCGACCTGCACCAGCGGCCTCCGTGGAACACCCCCGGCAGCGGATGCGCGCCCGCGTTCCACAGTTCCTCCGCCGCGCGTTCCACCAGGGAATCGAACTAGCATTCGTTCCATGGGTGAGGACCAGCAGCAGGACCAGGAGGCGGCGCTGCCGCAGGCTGACGGGCCGCTGGTGAAGGTGGAGCTCCCGGACCACCAGGTGCTGTTCGCCGTGGTGAAGGGCCGCCGCCAGGAGGCCGATACGTCGTGGTGGTTCGACCTGCAGATCCACCTGCCCAGCCAGGGCAGCGAGCGGGGCCGGCTCCTGGCGGTCCCGGCCGCGGTCGACTTCCGCGCGCCAGCCGGCGCCTGCCAGCCCATCGAGGGGCAGTCCTACGACGGCGTGCCCACCGAGCGGTACGGCGTCCCGGCGCGGTGGCGGATCGAGGAACCCGTCTACTTCGGGACCACCGTCGGCCCGGCCCGGATCGTGCACCGCGGCGACTGCCGCGCCGTGCGCGACGTCTCCCGGCCCGCCGGCACCGAGCAGGCCCGCACCGTCCTGACGCGCCCGGACGCCGCACCCTGCGCCGTCTGCCGCCCGGACCGGCCGCTGGGCATCGCAGCGGCGTAGCCGTCAATCATGACGCGGCGCCGTCTCACCGGGCCGGGCAAACCGGTCATCCGTTGCGGATTCGCATCACGTACAAGTTAATGTCATGATGACGATAATGATGCTAGGGTGAATCTCCAGGTCGGCTCGGGCCGGCCAAACGGTAGGTTCAGGGGGGACTCAAGCATGACCACCGCCACTTCCGCATCAGGGTTCACAGCGAGCCCCAGGGCCGGAACGGGCCTGTCATTCGACCCGATGGTCACCATGGCCACTGCCGTGCACGCCAGCCCCGGCGTCTACGCGCTGCTGCTCGGCTCCGGCATCTCCACCGGAGCGGGCGTCAAGACCGGCTGGGGCATCGTCACCGACCTCGTCCGCCGCGCCGCCACCGCGCAGGACCCTGGCTCCCCCACCGCCGGCGAGGACGCCGCCTCCGATCCCGAGGCATGGTGGGCGCAGCACGGCGACGGCGATCTCGGCTACTCCTCCCTTCTGGGCGCGCTCGCTCCCGCCCCAAGTGCCCGGCAGGCCCAGCTCGCCCGGTACTTCGAGGCGGACGACGACGACCGCGAGCAGGGGCTGAAGGTGCCCGGGGCCGCGCACAAGGCCATCGCGCAGCTGGTGGCCCGGGGCAGTGTGCGGGTCATCGTCACCACGAACTTCGACAACCTCACCGAGCGGGCACTGACCGATATCGGGATCTCCCCGCAGTTCATCCACCAGCCCGGCGGGTACGAAGGCGCGACCCCGCTCGCTCACAGCCGCGCCACCGTCATCAAGCTGCACGGTGACTACCTCGACCTGGACTCCCGCAACACCGTGGATGAGCTGTCCGCCTATCCCGACGCCCAGCAGCAGTTCCTCGACCGGGTGCTGGACGAGTACGGGCTGATCGTGTGCGGCTGGTCCGCCGACTGGGACCACGCACTGGTGAAGTCCGTCGAGGGCACCCGCTCGCGCCGCTACCCGATGTTCTGGTCCCACTACGGCGCCATGGGCGACGCCGCCCGCCGACTCACCGCCCAGCACCAGGCCACCCTCATCCCCGGCCTGACCGCCGACGAACTCTTCCCCGGCCTCGTCGCCCGGCTGGACGCCCTGGACTCCGCATCCGACGCCCCCGTCACCCGTGACATCGCCGTCGCCCGCCTCAAGCGCGCCCTGCCCGACCCCGTCCGCCGCATCGAGGTCCACGACCTGATCGACGGCACCACCAGCGACACCGTGCGCCGCATCGCCTCAGACCGCTACCCCGTCACCACCGCCAGTCCCGCCGAATTCCCCGCCCAGTTCGCCGCGAATGCGGTCAGCTATCGCGCCGACACCGACACCCTGCTGCACCTGCTGGCGATCGGCGTCTTCCACGACGACGGATTCCACGACGACAGGTGGCTCAACTCCGTCCAGCGACTGCTGCTCGTCCGCGAGGGCATCATCAACGGACCGTACTTCGAGGGTCTGGACAAACTGCGGCACTACCCAGCGCTCCTGGCGACCTGGGCCATCGGCGTGTCCGCCGTCCTCGCCCATCGTGAGCAACTTCTGCACCGGCTGCTGACCGAGCCGGTCTTCACCTCCTCCTCGAACGCGAACCGGCCGCTCAACTCCGCCTACTGCCTCCACCCCTGGCGGGTTCTCGACGAGCCCGGCATCCACGAGATCTCCCGCCCCAACCCCGGCGGAAAATGGCTCTACCCGCAATCCGAGTTGCTCCGCCGAGAAATACGCGAACCGCTGCGTGCCATCGCCCCGGACGACCGCCCCTTCCAAGCCGCCTGCAGCCGCTTTGAACTGCTCACCTCGCTCATCGCCCTCGACCAGCCCCTCGGTGACGCCTGGAACGGCAAGTTCGCCAGCGACGGCGAGTGGGGCTGGGACAACGACGGCCCCAGCACAGCCGTCCGCGCGGAGATCGCCCCCGCCTGGCCCCTCATCGCCGCAGGTGCCTTCAGCGGCGACCCGGACCGCGCCACCGCCGCCTTCGACAAGCTCGCCACGTGGAGGACCCAGACCAGACACCTACACGGATGACCCCTGACCCGTCGCCCGGCAACCGGAAGGTCGATTAGCCGGGGCGCATTTCACACATCGGCCCGGTCCCCATCGTGCAACGCGGCGACTGCCACGCTGGCCGCGACTTCACCCGGCCCGACCGGCCGCTGGGAACCGCGCCCGCCGTAGACCGCGGCATTGCCTGAGCCGTACGACCAGCTCGATCAGACTTCGACCTGCTCTTCGGCTGCTGTGCGCAGCACGGTGACGACACCGCGCAGCAGCGCGTCGAGAAAAATACGAGCAGGCACCTCGTGCATGGTGATGCGCGGCAGTTGCTCGCCGATGTGTCGGTGCAGGACGTCGTCGCCCAGCAGTCGGTTGTCGCTCAGCGCCTTTACGTACGCCTTGTCCGTCCGGATGCCCGGGAACTGGGAGGCGACCTGCGAAAACAGGTGGTGTCCGAAGAGCGGCGGGATATGGTCCATGATCGCTCGGATCTGCATGAGGCAGGAAAGGGGCCGCTCCTGGGCGTAGCAGGCGTTCAAGTCGTTGGCGAGCGCCGACAGCCTGCTAACGTCCCACTTCGCCGCGGCCGCGGCCTGCTCCCAATCCTTGATGTGGCGGATGTCGACGTACGGCTCGGGCTCCTCGGCCTGCTCAACAGCCGTCTGCTCCTCTACTGCCGGCGTCAGTGCGAACTGCTGCCCGTAGGCGCCTGAGAGGTCCGCGCCGGGATAGGCGCGCTGGGCGTTGACGACCTGCTGGACGGTGAGTTCACCGACCTTCGCCACGTACGCGGTCAGGTTCAGGGCGTCGGCGTAGCGCAGGACCTCGCGCGTGATCTCCTTGCGCCAGGACGGGTCACCGGGGTTCGGACCGCTGGAGCTGCCGCCCCGGGTCGCCGGCTCGATGCCCAAGATTTCGGGCAGTACGGCCACGAAGCGCGGGTCCATGCCGGGGATCGCGCGGAGCAGATCCTTCGATTCCAGCCAGGTCTGGGTGACCTCGGTGGGAGACGGCACGGCCTCGCGCTGCAGCTTGATCATGTGGCCAAGGGTGCGCAGGAACGGGTTGGCGAGCATGCCGCGCAGGCCTTCCAGCGGCAGTGCGGCGGCGACGGTCAGCGCGACCTTGTCGTTGTCGCGGATCATCCGCCAGTCGTGCCCGGCGGTGAATCCGTACGACGGCCCCAGCGTTCCGGAGGAACCCACCCGCGGAAGGGACGCGATCACCTCCTGGGCGTCCAGGCCGCGCTTGTCCATCTGCCCGACGACGTAGTGCCAGACCGGCCAGGCACCGCCTTGCGCGTATGGTGTGGCGATCTCCAGGAGCAACGCCATCTGGGCTTCGTCCAGTTGATCTTGCAGGTTGCTGGGCAACGACGGCAGAACCCGGAACATCTCGCTGGGCAACGGTCCTCATTCATGGGCTGGTTGGCGGGTGATTCGGGATGAAACTACCCGGTCACCGACAGGCTCGCCGCCCAAATCCTGGACTCGGGTCGGCCCTCATGTCAGCGGGATTGCTGTCGGCCGCGCCTCATGGAGCTGACGCCCGCCCCACGCCGCCAGGCCGCTCAGTCGCAAGACGGAGATCTCTTCCCCGGTGCACGCACTCTGTCCACAGGGCCGCAGTTCGAGCATCGCTGGTGAGGCCGCGCTCGATCAGCGGGGCGGCCCGTACGTGAGGAGCTTGTCCATGTCCCAGCCCAGTGTTGCGCCGCTCGCCCCGATGACCCCGCACGCGGCCATCAGCGCCTTCGCCTACCTGCGGGCGGTCCAGGCCGGCGACACCGAAGCCGCCGCTGAGTTCGCCGCGGCCGAACCGCGGCTGGCCGCGCTGCTCGTGGACGCCGCGACGCAGATCGTCGTCCCGGTCACCGCGCTGCCCGGACCGGACACCGGCGAGGCGTGCGAGGACACCTTCGCGCTGGAGGCCCTGGGACGGGTCTTCCTCACCACCCTGCACACCTGGGAGCAGACCGGGCCCGACGCGGCGCAGGGCATCGCCCGCTCGGTCATCGCCTTCACCGAGCAGATCCTCACCGAGGACCACGAGGACGTCGCCGACATCCTCCGCCAGCTGGAAGCGGCCGGCGTCGGCCAGGCCCTCGATGCGCACCCCGCACCGGCCGGTGCGCACCCGGTGCGCTTCACCATCGCGTAGGCGCACCGCCGCCGGACGATGAACCGCACCGACCGCACCGCAGTGCGCACCAGCGCGCCGACGGCACCGCACCGCAGGCGCGCCGCCTCTACCACACACCCCCTAAAAAGTCGTCTCATTTGGTGAGTCTGCGGTAGCAGATGAGAGTGCAGGCGATGCTGGCGAAGGCGAGGAAGTGCTCGGCTTTGCGTTCGTACCGGCGGTGCAGACGGCGGCATCCGGCCAGCCAGGCCATGGTGCGTTCGACGGTCCAGCGATGACGACCGAGGCGTTGGGAGGACTCGATGCCTTTGCGGGCAATGCGGTGCGTGATCCCGCGTAAGGCGAGCCATCTGCGCAGGTGGTTGTAGTCGTAGCCCTTGTCCGCGTGCAGTTTGGCGGGATGCCGGCGACGCGGACCGCGCTGGGAGCGGATCGGCGGAATGCCGCAGACCAGTGGGATGAGGGCCTGGCTGTCGTGCAGGTTCGCCCCCGAGATCCCGACGGATATGGGCAGACCGGTCCGCTCGGTGATCAAGTGGATCTTCGAGCCGTACTTGCCCCGATCGACAGGATTCGGACCTGTCAGGTCCCCCTTTTCAGAGCCCGCATGTTCACCGAGTCGATCGCGCAGTGACTCCAGTCCAGCCCGCCGCGTGCGCCGAGTTCGTCCAGGACCAGGCGGTGAAGCTTGGCCCACACCCGGGCCTTGCTCCATTCGGTGAACCGGCGGTGGGCCGTGGGTCCCGATGGTCCGAAGGAAGGCGGCAACTGCCTCCAGGTACAGCCGGAGGTGGCGACGAACACGATGGCCGCCAGCACCTCGCGGTCTCCGTACCGACGCCGGCCGCCACCCTGCGGCCGCGACGGCGCAGGCGGCACGACCCTCTGGAAAAACTCCCACAGTTCATCTGGCACCAGGCGCTCCACGATCCCCACGACCGCAGATTACCGAACTTCCAAATGAGACGACTTCTAAGTCGCTGTTGTCGTTCCGGCCTTGGGGAGTGGGCTTCGAACCGGGGTTCCCGTTTGGGTGGTGACGGCATGGTCGGTGCATAAGGGTGGGGCCTTCTGAACAGTTCGATGGTGTCGAATCAACGAACAACGTCAGGAGGCCCCGGTGTTGGAGTGTTCCGTGTCGATGGCTGGGCCGTCCAGTTCGGTCACTCCGGGGTGTGACTGCCTGGCACACCGGTTCGGGAACGCCGCCGGCCTCGGTATCCGTCGGACATGACGGACGCGGAGTGGAAAGTGGTCCGGCCGTTGCTGCCGGTGCCGGGCTGGATGCGTGGCCGCGGCGGTCAGCCGGAGGCGTATTGCCACCGGGCCATACTGGACACGGTGCGGTATCTGATCGACAACGGAATCAAGTGGCGCGCGATGCCGGCCGATTTCCCGCCATGGGACCGGGTCTACGCGTTCTTCCGCCGCTGGCGCGACCGCGGCCTGATCGGGGAGTTCCACGACCGGCTGCGCGACCGGGTCCGCACCCGTGCCGGGCGGGACATCGAGCCGACGGCCGCCGTGATCGACTCCCAGTCGGTCAAGGCGGACGCGGTCGTCGGCTCCGACAGCCGCGGCTTCGACGGCGGGAAACTGATCAACGGCCGCAAAAGGCACCTCGTCGTCGACAGTCTCGGCCTGCTGCTGGGCGTGATGGTCACCGCTGCGGACGTCGGAGACCGCACCGCCGCGAAGGTCCTGCTCCAGCGGGTGACCGAGGCGCATCATCGTCTGGTCCTGGTCCGGGCAGACGGCGGATACACCGGCAGCCTCGTCGAGCACTGCCTGGCCGTCCTCGCGCTGGTCCTGCAGATCGTCAAACGCAGCGACGACCGACGCGGCTTCGTGGTCCTGCCCAAGCGGTGGATCGTTGAGCGCACCAACGCCTGGCTGATGCGCACCCGCCGGCTGGCACGCGACTACGAACGCCGCACCACCAGCGCGGAGGCGATCGTCTACTGGTCGATGACCCTGCTCATGACCCGCCGGCTGGCCCGGCAACACCCTTCGCCAGCGTGAACTGGCCTGGTGAGGGCTCGGTCAGCCATCCCCGCGCGACCAGGCGTTTCGCCTTCGCCCGCAAGGCCTCCACCCGAGCCGGCACCACGTCCATCCCGAACACCGCGGCCATCTCCTGGCAGGTCAAGGGCCCTTGATGAAGCCGGGACCGGTCGGCGAGTGCCTGCACGATCCGCTGGTAGTCCACCGACAGGACCGACCGGGCAAGCCCTTCGCGCCACACAGGCACCTGTGACCTCGATTGCACCGCATCCCGCGAGCTTTGGGAGGCTTCCGCCTGGTCATCGCCGCCGGAAGCCAGCACCGCGTCGACTCGCCTGCGGGCGACCGACCACTCCCGCCATTCCTGCTCGGCCTCGGCCAACTCGGCGTGGATCCGGTCGGCCTCCTCCCGCAGCCCGTCGACCCGACGACGAGCAGCAACCTCGTGCCGTTCCAGCAGTCCGACAACCGACGCCATCCCGGCCTCCCCCAGCGAGCGACAACCCGACAGGCCACACCTCCCACCGAACTACCCAACCCATGCCTGACCAGCGAAAACGCCGCCCTCAAATTCGGAACGACAACAGCGACTTAGCGTGACTAGTGGCTGAGGCCAACAGGAGTTTCGCAGAGCACAGTTCTACGATCTCTGTTCATGATGACTCCCGACTGCTACGCATGCAGCAAGGAAGCAGAGTTCGACGACCTGCCACCACGCGAGTGCGTGGTTCACGACCAGCGCTGGCGGGTGGCCCACGCCATCAACACCGCAGTGCCGGGCTGGCTGGTGCTGCTGCCTCGGCGCCACGTTGCCGCGGTTCACGATCTCACCAACGCTGAGGCATCTGCCCTAGGGATGTGGCAGGTCAAGCTCTCACGCGCCCTACGGAGCATGACTGGCTGCGCCAAGACCTACGTCGTGCAGTTCGCCGAAGCCGAAGGCTTCCCGCATGTGCACTTCCACATCGTGCCGCGCATGGCAGATCTGCAACCAGAGCATCGTGGGCCCGGCATCTTCGATCTGCTTCGGCGACCTGAACAGGAGCGAGTAACCGCAGACGAGGCAGACCAAATAGCCCACTCTCTTCGAGCTCAACTTCATGGGCACCTGAACACTCAGTAACCAGATCACGGAATGTGTGCCAGAACCACTTCACGTGAACGAAGCCATCAACCCGAGATTCGGATGTGGCGGGTTTCAGGTGGCGTTGCCGGGGGCTGGGGCATGGCGACGAGGTAGATCCGGTTGCGGAGTTCCGTCTCGGCCCAGTCCAGATCAACTCGTAGGTCGAGCCAAACCTGGTCCTTGCGATTGCCGGGCTGGTCGAGTCTGACGGCGACCCAGGAGAATGCACCCTGGAGGATCTCCCGTCTGCGTCCGGGGCTGGTCACAGAGAGCGCGAAGGAGAGGGCGATGCCGGGCCGGGTGACGATCACGTGGCTCTCATCGTCCCGTCGGGGGCGGCCTCCGGTGAGGTAGCGCGGAACGTCGAGGACCTTGACCCACTCCACAACCGCTCCAGGGACCTGTTCGTCCAAGATCCGCGCGATGGAGTCGCGCACTGCAACGGCGGGCTGTTCATCGAGCCAGTCCAGCCAGTGCCCGGAATCTGTAAGCTTGGCGAAATCATCCTTGGGCGGGCCGTAGTTCGGATTCTCCACGAATTCGCCGGTCAGCTTCCCATCCTCGCCGACCCGCCAGATACCCTGGACGGCCTCCCCAGGGACGTAGCCGTTGGGGTCGCCGATGAGGTCAGGGTCGATCTCCGCAACCGACCCGCCCGGGTTTGCAGCCGCCTCCGCGACGAGCTCCGGCGGAGGCGACTGCACGATGCGACACCGCTCCTCCGAAATATCCTCCATATGAGCACCCCTTCGCCTGGTTCGTCCGAGGAGCTCAGCACCGCCCCGTCTGGGGCATATTTCCACGGCCGCTGTCGGCGCCACGACGCAGCGTCGAGCGCGCCCCGCTTCTCCGGCAGCCAATGCCCCACTGCGGGCCCACTCATGAGACCCTCCTCAGCGACGATCGTGCCCGCTCGCCATGGCCGCAGACAGACTCCCCTTCAGCGGCGGCTCGAGTACCACGGGGCCAGCCGCAGCAGGACCACCAGGGTGCGGCGCGCCGCCTGGCGCTGCTGCTGCGCACCCGCGAAAGCGGAGCCCAGCGCCAGCGCGGCCACCACCGCCGTGAGCACCGCGATCACTGCTACGGCCACGGCGAGCCCGGCCGCGCACGCCGGCACGGCGGCATGGCCCGGCACGGTCCACGTCGCCAGCACCGGCCCTCCTACGGCGGCCATAGTCACTGCCACGGCGCGCCGCACCCCGCGCTTTCGCGGCCGGCTGCTGCCCATTGCCTTCTCCCTCGCTCTCGTCCTGCGCCCGGTACCCGGCGAACTCCGTCACGCTGTGTGAGTCTTCGCGGGTCCACTCCTCCCAGGCGCGCCGGGCGGGGCTGCGGGTCTCGAAGACGAGATGCCCGCCGGGCCGCAGTGCATCGTGGGCTGTCCGCAGCGTCTTCTGCCATGTCCGCGGATCGACGATTTCCTGGGCGACGTTCGCTGTCATGGTTGCGAGGTCGACCTGCAGTGGCGGGAGGTCTGTGGCATCGCCGCAGATCCAGCGCACTCGCTCCCTGCCGGCCTTGGCCCGGGCCGCGTCGATGGATGCCCCAGCGGGATCGATGCCGGTGACTTCGATCTCGCGATCGACCAGCAGGAGCGCGAAGGCTCCCGTGCCGCAGCCGATGTCCAGCACGCTATGCGCCTGAAGCTCTTGTGTTATTTCGAGGTATGCGTCGAGGTCGCTGCGGTCTGGGTCGAGCGGATCGTAGATCGCGGCGAGCCGTGGATGTGCGAAGCTCTCGTCAGCCATGCGGCCGACCGTAGGCAGAGGGAGGCCCGGCAGCTACTGGGTTTCGCCGCTGGGGTCGGTCTCTAGTGTGGCGAGGCGACGTAGCGGACGATCGGTGCGAGGTTGGTCACGGTTATGCCGTGGTCGTCGTAGAGGCGGTCCCAGATCTGTTTTGGGAGGAGACCTTCGTCGGCCATGGGGTCGATCAGCGCCTTGATCGGCTCGATGGCCGGCTGCCGTCGTCGGATGATGTGTGCTCTTGCTGGTTCAGGCGTGCGGAGCGCTCGACGGACTGTTCCGCGGGTGACGTTGAAGTGTGCTGCGACGGTTCGAAGGCGCAGTCCTCTTCCTTCAGCAAAGCGCCGGATCTGCAGGAAGAGCTGTGCCCGGCGATCTTCGGGTTTGTCCCGGTCCGAGTATTTGATTTGGACGAGCAGTGCGGCTGGTGCACCAGAGGCCTGGCTAGGTGTTCTTCGGGGAGTCCGGAAAGGACGGCAAGCCGGTCTGGTCGAGGCTTTCGGCCCTGCCAGAAGGGTGGACCGATGAGGAAGCCGTGCACGTAGCTGGGGCGCAGGTGGTTGGCGATGGCCAGGCGGCGGACGTAGGAGTGGACTGCTTCTCCCGTGCGAGGCCGGACGCGCACCGGGAGCGTTGTCAGCCGCTCGGGGATGCCCGGTCGCGTCACCGGGCCGGCTGCCGGATGGCGGATGCCGATTGCTGTACGCTGTATTCGAGTGGGACAGCGGCGAGGTCCTTCTCGGTGATCTTCTCCGTGCCGCCGAGGATTGCGTCGACAGCGGCTCCGCGGATCCGGTTGGACAGCGCGCCGATCACCGCGGCGACTGCCACGCGGCCCGCGACCTCACCCGGCCCGCCACCACCGAGCAGGCCCGCGCCGTCCTGACAGGCGAGGACGCCGCCCCCTGCCCGCTGTGCCGCCCCGACCGGCCGCTGCGCACCGTCGCGTATCCCCGTCCCGAGGTTGCTTCGGCGTGACTGCGCTCCGTCGGGTTCGTTGATCAGGCCGGTGCCGCTCGAAGCACTGCGACGGTGCCCCGGCTGAAACACACTCGCATTCGTGAGGCGGGAAGTAGGCCCCAGCTGCTCCGCGGCATCGCAGCACGCCGTTGTGGCCTGCCTGGCCACAGCCGCCGATCACGGCGGCGGCACCAGAGCGGGAAGGTTCTCCATGTCCTCTCACGCACGCCACAACGACGCCCGCCGCTATCAGGAAGTCTTCGGGGGCTCCCATGCGCAAGCGCTGCGCCAGGTCCGTGAGCAGCGCCCGCCCGCCCGCGGGGCCTTCCGCGCCCTGACCAGCTCGACAGGTGATGGCAAGGTGGTGCGCCGGTGCTCCTGGTCGCTCAAGTCGACCTGGCCCGCTGGGCCATCAAGCACCTCAACAAGCTGATCGCGCTCGGGCAGCGACTCCCCCACAACCTGTGCGAGTGGGCCCGCCTGTCCTCCTACGCCATGACCGACGCCCACGCCTACACCCAGATGATGGCGGGCACCAACGGCGCCTTCTTCCAGATGCTGGGCTGGGACGACGACGTGATCCGCCGCCACCTCCAGGACTGCGACGCTGACCGCTACGTCACCCGGGACGCGGTTGCCCACGCGGCCGGCCTGTTCGGTCACCCCCTCCCGCCGGGCACCGACCTCAGCAGCTGGTGGACCATCGGCGGCCAGTACGCGAGTAATTGTCAAGATCTGTGGATGACCGCCTTGCGGTCATCGAAATTCGATCGTCTGCGGCTCGTGGTCAGCCGTAGGGTGCGGCGATGGACTGGAACATCTGGCACGAGAAGTACGACGTAGCCGACTCCTGGATGGCACGAAGGCTGCGGTGTGTTCAGTCCCAGATTCGAACTGCTCTGGATGGTGCCCCAACCGGGCCGTTGAAGGTGATCAGCCTGTGCGCCGGGGACGGTCGCGACCTCCTTTACGTCCTCTCCGATCACCCGCGCCGCCATGAGGTGCGGGCGAGGCTTGTCGAGTTGGACGCCCGCAACACCGCCGCGGCTTCGGAGACGGCCTGCCAGGCAGGCCTGGACCAGATCGAGGTGGTGACGGGTGACGCCTCCCTCATCGATCAGTACCAGGACATGACCCCCGCGGACCTCGTACTGGTCTGCGGCGTCTTCGGGAACATCACCGACAGCGACATCGAGCACACTATTGGCGCCTGCAACCAGCTGTGCAAGACCGGCGGCACCGTCATCTGGACCCGCAACCGCGCCACCCCCGACCGAGTGCCCATGATCTGCGATTGGTTCGGCGGGCAGGATTTCGAACTGCAGTGGCTGTCGGAACCGGGCGTCGGTTATGGGGTCGGCGTGCACCGGTTCACCGGCACGCATCAACCCCTGCGCACCGGCACCCGACTGTTCGAGTTCGTAGGCTACGACGTCCTCCGTCAGGAGTAATTGTCAAGAACGCTGGATCAGTTGAGGTGGATCGGCGCCGCGGGTAACCTTGGTCCGAAGCTTCACGGTGGAGAAGGTCGACTCGATCGGGTTCGTCGTCCTCAGATGCACCCAGTACTCGGCGGGGAAGTCGTAGAACGCCAGCAGCTCGGAGACCTCGCCGGTGATCTTCTTGACGGCCTTGGGGAACTTGGCCCGTACGCCTTTTCGAACGCGGTGACCGCCTTATCGGCGTGCACGCGGTCCTCGGCGTTGTAGATCTCCTGCAGAGCCTTCTTCGCGTCGGGCTGCGCAGACTTCGGTAGCACGTTCGAGAGACGTTCCTTGTTTTTGTGAACCCAACACCTCTGGTGCCTCCTGGCCTGTGAAAACACCTCCGCCAGTGCCCTCCAAGGCCCGTCGCGCCGTCGCCGACCACGAGCATCGGGTCGCGCATCGCGCGCCGCCGGCAGTCGCGCAGCAGGTCGGCCCAGGACTCGGTGGACTCGCGCAGACCCTCGGTGATCGCGATGAGTTCCTTCGTGCCGTCGACGCGGACGCCCATCAGGACCAGGAGGCAGGAGTGCGTCTGGGACAGGCGGATCTTGGGATGGACGCCGTCGGCCCAGACGTAGACGTAGTCGGATTCGGCCAGGCCACGGCGCTGGAACTCGGCGTGGTCGGCGGTCCACTGCTGCGTCAGCCGGGTCACCGTGGCCGGCGACAGCCCGGCCGGGGAGCCCAGGAACTGTTCCGTCGCGGGCACGAAGCCACCCGACGACACGCCGTGGAGATAGAGCAACGGCAGCACCTCGCTGATCTTCGGGGACTTCCGGCACCACGGCGCCAGGATCTTCGGGGGGAACCGCTGACGTTCACCCGTCGTCTCGTCGACCCGCTTGTCGTTCACGCGCGGGGCGGCCACCTCGACCGGCCCCGCCGCCGTGGTCACGGTCCGCGGCCGGTGCCGGCCGTTGCGGACCACCAGCCGGCGACCTGCCTCCTCACGCTGCCCGGCGAGTTCGGCTATGTACTGGTCCACCTCCGCCTCCAGGGCGGCGGCCAGCATCCGCCGAGCACCCTCGCGGACGATCTCGTCGATCAGGGAACCGGCCTCGGTGGTGCCGTCTTCGTTGACTACGCTGAGCACGGGCGTGCCTTCCCGACCCGCGTTCGCAGCGCGGGGCCACTCGGTGACTTGACGATCACTCACTCGGGAAAGTCGCCCTTCGGGCCGCCCGAGCTGTCCGGCCCTGGCCGGAACCGCGCTCGTCCAGGGGGATGCACCGGGACAGCGGCCCGGACGACATCACGGCGCGCGCCACCACGATCGAGGCCGACCGGCCCGCAGACCATGTGGAGTTGCCCCGGTGTACGGGTCACATCGACTGTCGGAAGGGGCGGGGCCGACCGGCCCCGCGCCTTATGCGCGGCTCCACTCGATCTTCCGCGCGCGCCCGGCCCCCCCCCCCCGGCGGCCGCGGCGCGGGTGGACGGGTCCAGCGGGTTCGGGCCGATCACGGTCGGTGACGCACTGTCAGCGGCAGCCACCAGGCGAGGACGAGCGACCGATACGGCTCCGTGGACGGACCCGCGGCGGTACGGTGCACGGCATGACGCAGCACACGCAGACCGGTGGGCCCCGGGTGGCCTGGGTGACGGGAGCGAGCCGCGGAATCGGCCGGGGCATCGCGCTCGCGCTGGGCCGCGCGGGCTGGACCGTTTACGTGACGGCCCGCTCGTCGGGGGGCGCCGCCACGTCGCACCTGCCGGGGACGGTCGACGCGACCGCCCGGGAGGTATCGGCGTCAGGCGGTCGTGGAATCCCGGTCGGGTGCGACCACGGCGACGACGACGCGGTCGCCGCGGTCGCCAACCGCGTCACGGCCGAACAGGGGCGCCTCGACCTGCTGGTGAACAACGTGTGGGCGGGTTACGAGCGGCTTAACGCGGGCGCCTGGCAGGAGTGGAACGCGCCACTGTGGGAGCAGCCGCTGGAACTGTTCGACGCCATGTTCACCCACGGGGTGCGCGCGCACTACGTCACCACGGCGCTGTGCGCGCCGTTGCTGATCGATACCCCTGGCAGCCTGGTGGTGACGGTCTCGTTCGCCGTCGCCGAGCAAGAGCAGCACACCTTCGCCGCCTACGGGATGGCCAAGGTCGCCGATGACCGTCTCGCGCTCGCCGCCGCCGTGCAGCTGCGCCCGCACGGCGTCACCTCCGTGGCACTCCACCCCGGACTGGTACGCACCGAAGGCGTACTGCAGTTCGCCGAGCACCTCGACCTGACGGCCTCCCAATCGCCCGAAGGAGTCGGACGCGCCGTCGTCGCCCTCGCGGACGACCCCCAGCGCGCGACCCTCGCCGGCCAGGCCCTCGACGTGGCCGGACTCGCGACCCGTTACCGCGTCGATGTGACCACCTGACAGACGGCCCGGACCAGGAAGTCCGCCCTCACGGGAACGACCGCGCCGCCGCCTGTAGCAAAGCTGCGGCGCGCGTGGACTCCGTGTCTGTCAAACGATCGGCTCTGGCCCGTAATCGGTGGTAACGAAGGGTAACGGTGGTCGGCGCGGACCGGGGACGATCCGGTGCCGTGCCCTGCGTGCGGGACGCTAACAGCGCGGGTGCACGGGTTTCATGGGCGGGTGCTCGCAGATGTGCCGGTGGACGGACGGCGGATCGTCGTCTCGGTGCGGGTCCGCCGCCTGGCGTGCCCGGTTCTCGACTGCTCGCGGCAGACGTTCCGCGAGCAGGTTCCCGGCGTCGTGGAACGCTACCAGCGCCGCACCAACCGCCTGACCGACCAACTGAACTCCGTGGTCAAGGAGTTAGCGAGCCGGGCGGGCGCCCGCCTCTGCCGCGTTCTGGCCTGCACGATCTCCAGCTCGACCGCCCTGCGCATGCTCATGCGCCAGGTGGTGACACCGCTGCGCGTCCCGCGCGTACTCGGCGTCGACGACTTCGCACTCAAACGCCGGCACCGCTACGCCACCGTGATCATCGACGCCGAGACCGGCGAGCGGATCGACGTCCTGCCCGACCGCACCGCCCAGACCCTGGCTACGTGGCTGAGCGAGCACCCCGGGGCACAGGACGTCTGCCGCGACGGCTCCGCCACCTACGCCGAAGCGAACCGCCAGGCCCTCCCCGAAGCGGTACAGGTCAGCGACAGATGGCACCTCTGGTCCAACCTGTGCGACAAGGTCCTGGCCGAAGTCCGCTCCCACGCCGCCTGCTGGGCCACCGCTGTGAACCCCACCCGACCTGGGGGCGTGCGCGAGCAGACCACCCGCGAACGCTGGCAGCGAGTCCACCATCTGCTCGACCAGGGCGTCGGTCTCCTCGAATGCGCCCGCCGCCTCGATGTCGCCCTGAACACCGTTCAAGCGGTACGCCCGCATGAAGGAGCCCACCGGCGACCGCCGCGCACCCCGCTACAAGCCCACACTCGTCGACCCCTACCGCGAGCACCTGCGCCGACGCCGAAGGCCTGTCCCGAGATGACCGAACTCGCCCGCCTCACCAGTGACTTCGCTCAGCTACTGACCCCAGCGGAGGGCAACGACGCCAAACTCACCGACTGGATCACCACGGTTCGCGCCGTCGACCTGCCCCACCTGCACTCATTCGCGAACGGCCTCGAACTCGACCGCGCCGCCGTCGACACCGGCCTCACCCGCCCGTACCACAACGGCCGCACCGAGGGCGTCAACACCCGAACCAAACGGATCATGAGACAGATGCACGGCCGAGCCGGGTTCCCCCTGCTCCGCCACCGCATCCTCCTCCAGTGATCACTACACGGCGCTACCACCGATTACGGGCCAGAGCCGATCGTTTTACAGACCCGATCCGGACGACGAGGGCGGGAACGGGGCGCCCCACACCCTGGTGCGAGGGCCGTGCACTCCACGGCCCTCGCACCTACTGTCGCTGCGGCGAATCTTGGGTCCTGGGGTCATTGCCGGCGTGGGCGGCATCGTGGCGACAGCAACCAGCGCGCGTACGGCTCGGGATGGCCGAGCCGATTGGTCCGACCGCGCACGGGTTCTGTACGGCATCGAACGTAAGCCTGGCCTCTGTGCGTCGTGCCCGGCTCCCGACAACGGCGACAAGGCGGTCCAGCTTCTCGCCGTGGGGCTGGATGAGCTGACTGCTGAGGAATTCGATCCTCTGACGATGAGGCAGTCGGGCATCGAAACGCAGCTGACGCAGCTCGACCGAGCTGGCTCAGCGCAGGCCTTACCAGGAAGCGGGCAGCCGCAAGGCAGTGGTCCAGGAACGAGCTTCCGACCCGATAGGCGTGACCGGGCCATCGCCGGCCACGGCTAATGAGGCACGAGCTCGTCAGGCAAGCGACTCTCCACAGCTCGAACGATCATCGTTCCGAGGTCATCGGCGCCCTGCGAAGGCCCCGCATCACCCTTCAGGTCCGAGAAGCCCGATGGTCACGTATGCCGGCTCTGACCAGGGCGGATGAGGTGGGCGACAAGGACGACGTCGGTGGGGCCCGATTCCGTCGTCCCCTGACGCGGACCCTTGACAGGTTCGCGCCCGCGCCATAGACATCCATGCTGTAGAGAGCGCTCTCAGAAAACGCCCCCCACCCAACCGGCCGGTTGCGAAGTCGTTGTGCAGCACTGACGTACTGCCTGAGGCACGCCTGTCACATCCGGGTCCGGTCCAGAGCAAGCGCTTGCGCGCTGAGAGGACAGCATCATGCACGTCATACCGGGTAACGGCCGGAATTCCGGTCGCCGGACGGGTCCCCACGACCCGGTCGGGCAGTCCGCGGGCAGCGAAGTGGCCGCGCCGGCTGAGGTGTCCGGCGGCATTGCCGCCTTACCGCGCACGGCGGGTATCGCCGTGCGGGCACGGCGCCGGTGGTCCGGCAGGAAGGGCCACTCGCTCCTGGTCACGATGGCGATGATCGCCGGCACCCTGGCCGGCAGCGCCCTGACCACTGCCCTGGCGGTCGCACCTTCGGCACACGCTGCCGCTCCGGAGGCCCACGCCTCCCCGGCCGCCCTACCCGCGCCGCCCTCCGGCTGGAACCAGGTCTTCGCCGACGATTTCAACGGGACGGCAGGGACGGCGCCGACGGACCAGAACTGGTTCTACGACGTCGGCACCGGCTTCGGAACCGGCGAGATCGAGCACACCACCAACTCCACCGACAACGTTTACGTGGATGGCAACGGCCACCTGGTGCTGAAGGCCATCAACTCCGGCGGCACATGGACGTCCGGGCGGATCGAGAGCACACGCTCGGACTTCCAGGCCCCGCCCGGCGGCAAGATGGAGATGATCGCGTCCCTCCAGCAGCCCAACCCCGCCAACGGCATCGGCTACTGGCCCGCGTTCTGGGCGCTGGGGTCAACTATGCGCACTGGCGGCGGCTGGCCGCAGTCCGGTGAGATCGACATGATGGAGGACGTCAACGCCCTGAACCAGGCGTCCCAGACGCTGCACGACGGCGCGGGCAGCAGCGGGCACGGCCTCATCGCCTGCCCTGCGGCCGGTTCCAGCTGCCAGACCGGCTACCACACGTACGCGGTGATCGTGGACCGGACCAACACCAGTGCGGAGACACTGCAGTTCCTGATGGACGGCGTCGTCGAGAGCACCGTCACGGAGGCGTCGGTCGGCGTCGCGGCCTGGCAACAGGCCATCGACCACGGCTTCTTCATCATCTGGGACCTGGCGATGGGCGGCAACTACCCCGACGGGATCTCCGGCACCAAGACCCCGACCGCGGCGACCACCTCCGGCGGCACCCTGAGTGCCGACTGGGTCGCGGTGTACGAGCAGGGCGGGAACTCCACACCCACCGGGACCGCCACTGCCATCGGCCGGGTCAACGGCCTGAACGGCCTGTGCCTGAGCAACCAGAACGGGCTGAACGTCGCGAGCAACCCGATCCAGGTCGCAGGCTGCAACGGCGGCGCCGGCCAGTCGTGGTCGCCGTTCACCGACGGCACGCTGCGTGTCCAGGGTGGCTGCCTGGACGTGGTGTCGGCTGGAAAGACCAGCGGCACCAACGTCGACTGGTACCCCTGCAACGCCACCGCCGCGCAGGGCTGGACCAAGCAGGCCAACGGCACGGTGGCCAATCCCAACTCCGGCCTGTGCCTGACCGTTCCCGGCAGCAACACCGGCGCGCGGCTGGACATTGAGACGTGCACGGGCGCGGCGAACCAGGTGTGGACGCTACCCGCCGGCGGCACCAACCCCGGCAACACGGTGACGGTCTCCGGCCCGGGCAACCAGACGTCCACGGTCGGTACGGCGGCCAGCCTCCAGATCCACGCCGCCGACTCCGCCTCCGGCCAGACGTTCACCTACAGCGCCACGGGCCTGCCGGCCGGCCTGTCGGTCAATGCCGCCTCCGGGCTGATCTCCGGAACACCGACGGCGGCAGGCACCTCGAATGTCACCGTGACCGCCACGGACGGGACCGGGGCCGCCGGTTCGGCCTCGTTCACCTGGACCGTGAACGGTGCCGGCGGCTGTGGTACGACCAACCTTGCACTGAACAGGACTGCGACAGCCTCGTCTCAGGAGAACGGCAGCTTCGGGCCGCAGAACGCCGTCGACGGCAACTTGGGCACTCGGTGGTCGAGCGGCTTCGCCGACCCGCAGTGGCTGTCCGTCGATCTCGGCGCCACGCACTCGATCTGCCGCGTCGTCCTGAACTGGGAGACGGCGTACGGCAAGTCCTTCCAGCTCCAGACGTCCAGCGACGGGACCAACTGGACCCCGATCTATACGACCACCACCGGCACAGGAGGTATCCAAACGCTCGACGTCTCAGGCAGCGGCCGGTATCTGCGCCTGTACGGGACGGCTCGCTCCACGCAGTACGGCTACTCGCTGTGGGAGCTGCAGGCCTTCGGGTCGTGAGGAGTTGACAGGTGTCGACCGGCGGAACCAGCCGACCGGGCGAACCTGGGCGGCAGTTGAGCCAAGGGTCTACTGAACTGCTCGACCGTCCGACCGCAAGGGCCGCGGGGGCCGCGCACACGATGTGCGGCCCCATGGCCGGAAGCGCGTGGGCTGAGGGCGAAGCCGAACGTCGGTAATCCGAAGGCTGTGGTGGGGCGGTGAATTCCGCCCCACCACAGGGCTCGCCTGCCGTGTGGGAGGTCACATCGGAGGCGCGGGCCACGCCCGGGCGCCGGGCTCTTTGGCTGAGTCCGCGGTCTCCTGGCCAGCAGCGCCGGTCGACCGGCGGGTGGGATGACGCGCAGGGCGCACCCGAGCATCCAAACGCACTGCGCCCGATCTTTCGCAGGGCTGGGCGTTTGGGCGAAGGTTGTCAGAGCTGGTAGGTGCGCTGCTGGTAGGTGCGCTCAGTCCTCGCTCCCAACCCCGCCGCGACGGTCTCGCCGCGCCTGCGATCCGCTGAACCACTTCCTCTGGCGGGCTTCGATCCTGATGACGGCTGCCAGGCTGGCCGTAGCGGCGGTCATGGAGCCGAAGAAGACCGCGTCGAAGAGCAAGCTGTTGGCGCCCTCTACCGTGCCGTCCTCATGTGTGCAGCACTTCTCGAACGGGAAGCTCGCGATGTGTAGTGCTTCACCGGGGTGGTCTCGGCCGGGGTGGCGGGTGGTGGTCTGGTCGGGCTGTCGGAGGTGGTGGGCGGCGTATGTGACCTGGCCGGAGTCGCCCAGACTGTTTCCCGGGCCGGTAGAGGACGGGGTGCGCGTCGGGCCGGCAGAGGAACTCGGCGTGGCCGGTGCCTTTCCCGGTGAGCCGGTTCAGGTGGTGAGCCGAGGTGAACCCGCCTGACCATGAGGGTCTACGTCGACAGGCGGGCGGGCGCCTGGCACATCCTGGATCTGCTGGTCGAAATCCGGTGTGCCAGGGCCTTCGGCGCGTCCTGGACGGCGGCTGCGTACGGCGGTGGGTCCGGGAGTTGGAGCGTGTGGCGGGTGCGGCGGTGCGGGGGGTCTGGACGCTTCCGGAAAGTGATCGGAAGAGCTGTCTGCCGCCGCTGGTCGACCCGCCCGGGAGTCCCGCGCGCTTTCGGCGAGCCCGCGGCCTGGGCTGACGGTGGGTCGGGACAAACCGGCAGCATCGGATGTGTCCGAGGTGTTGACCGCCCGGTAGGCATGCCCTAGGTTTCCCCGCACGTTGCGTAAACGAGTCCGAAACATTCGGAACTCGCTCCGCCGGAACGACGCCGTTCCGCCTCCGCGAAGGACCCTGCATGATCAAGATGACCCGCGTTGCCACCGTGGGCACTGCCGCCGCCGGGCTGCTGGCCCTCCTGGTGCCGAACGTGATGGCCAGCGCCCCGGGCCACCACCACCCCGCCCCGCCGGCCCCCGGCGGCGGCGCGCACTCCACGCCGGCGCCGCCCGCGCAGACCCTGCGGGCGCTGGCACAGCGGGCCGGTATCCGCATCGGCACCGCCGTCAACGCCGACGCGCTGGCCAGTGAGGCTCCGTACGCCGACAAGGTCGGCACCGAGTTCAGCTCGGTCACGCCGGAGAACGCCATGAAGTGGGACGCGGTCGAGGCCACCCGCGGCACGTACACCTACACGCAGGCCGACCAGTTGGTGGCGTACGCCAAGGCGCACGGCCAGCTGGTCCGCGGCCACACCCTGGTCTGGCACAACCAGCTGCCGGCCTGGCTGACCTCCGGCGACTTCAGCGCCGCGGAGTTGCGCGACATCCTGCACCAGCACATCACCGCCGAGGTCTCGCACTTCAAGGGCAAGGTCTGGCAGTGGGACGTCGTCAACGAGGCCTTCAACGAGGACGGCACCCTGCGCGACACCATCTGGCTGCAGAAGCTCGGCCCCGGCTACATCGCCGACGCCTTCCGCTGGGCGCACCAGGCCGACCCCAAGGCCATCCTCTTCTACAACGACTACAACATCGACGGCATCAACGCGAAGAGCAACGCGGTCTACGACCTGGTCGCCAAGCTCCGCAAGCAGGGCGTTCCGGTCCAGGGCGTCGGCGACCAGGGCCACTTGGACGTGCAGTACCCCGCGCCGCACGACATCGCCGACAACCTCGGCCGCTTCGACAAGCTCGGCGTCCAGACCGCCATCACCGAGGCCGACGTCCGCATCCCGCTGCCCGCGGACAACACCGAGGCCGAGGCGCAGAACGAGGCGTACCAGACGCTGCTCGAAGGCTGCCTCCTGACCAGGCACTGCACCGACTTCACGGTGTGGGGCTTCACTGACAAGTACTCCTGGGTCCCCGGCACCTTCAGCGGCGAGGGCCAGGCCAACATCTACGACGAGAACTACCAGCCGAAGACCGCCTACACCGCGCTCAGCCAGGACCTCCGGCTGGCCGGGCGCTGACCGACTCCCCCGTCGGCACCGAACACCCGGTGCCGGCGGGGGCCTACCCCGGGCACCTCCGGCAGGACAGCAAGGGCCGGCGGTGGAGGGGGGAAATCCAGGGGAGCCGGCGGCTGCGCGCTGCTACGGTCGGGCGCCATGAGCTGGCTTCCCGATGACTTCGTCCACCCCGTCCTCGTACCGCTGCCGGGCGGTGGCCATCATCTGCGGCCGATCCGGGAAGCGGACGCGCCGCTGGACTATCCGGCTGTGATGGGTTCGCGCGAGCGTCTGTGGGGCATCTTCGGGCGGGCCTGGGGCTGGCCGGCGGCCACCATGACTTACGAGGCCGACCGGGCCGACCTGTTGCGGCACGAGAACGAGATCGCCGCGCACCAGTCCTTCAACTACGCGCTGTTCGACGCGGCGGAGACGGCGCTGCTCGGCTGCGTCTACATCGACCCACCGGAGCGGGCCGGCGCGGACGCCGAGATCTCCTGGTGGGTGGTGGACGACCTGGCGGGCAGCGCGGTCGAGCAGGCCCTCAACACGCTGGTACCGCAGTGGATCGCCGCCGAATGGCCGTTCGAGCAGCCACGCTTCCTAGGAGTCGAGATCTCCTGGTCGGACTGGCTCGCCCTCCCGGGGCATCTCGAATCCTGAGGTTGCTCCCCCCTACCGCCTGATCAACCCGGCGAACGCTCGTAGGCCGCCCGTGTCATCCGGCGCACCACGCTGAGGAGCAGCCCATGCCAGGCAGCACCAGAATCCGCCTCATAGCACCCTCGGACGCCACCGCGATCGCCGGGCACAGGGCGCGGGACGCCGAGGCCCTCCGGCCGTGGGAGCCGGACCGGCCGGCCGCCTACTTCACCCCGGAGGGCCAGGCCGAGCGGATCGACAAGCTGCTGGCCGGATACCAGGCCGGTTCGGCCTGGCCGGGCGTGGTGCTCGCCGAGGACCAGGTGATCGGGCAGGTCACCGTTTCAGGCATCCGTGCGGAGCCGCACATGCGCCGCGGCTCCGTCGGTTACTGGATCGCCGGCGTCGCCCAGAACCAAGGGCACGCCGGGCGCGCCGTCGGGCTTGTGCTGCGGGTGATGTCGAACGAACTCGGTTTGCGCCGCGCCGAGGCGTCCACCCGCCTGGAGAACCTGGCGTCGCATCGGGTGCTGCGCCGCAACGCGTTCAGTCCGTACGGCATCGCGCACTCCTCGATCTTCCTCGACGGGAGCTGGCGGGACGATCTGCTGTGGGAGCGGATCCTCGGCGATTAGGTCGGGGTTTCCTGCTTCGCGTACGGGTCTCAGGCAGTGCGTTCCGGGTCGCCGAGAAGCGCGCGTCGCAACGGCTCGCGCCAGCTTCCGCGTTCCGGGTCGAAGGCGCCGAAGTCGGTGCCGAACTCCCAGTAGGCCCAACTCATTCCGAGCCGTTCGGCCTCGGACCGCACGAACGTCGTCCACCGGGCACGCGAGTCCATGCCGGCACGCTCGTGGGCGCCGAACTCGCCGATGAACAGCGGCAGTCCGTGCTGCCTTCCCCAGGCGGCGGCTCCGGCGAGATCGTCGCGCACGGCGTTCTCGTCACCGGCGTCTTCCCAGCCGCGGCCCAGCCAGGCGTCTGCCCCGGCGACCCAACTCGCGCCCTGGTGCGTGAAGTCGAGCGGCGCGTAGTAGTGGACGGTCGCCAGCAGGTGGCCGTCGTCGGGGACGGCGAGCGCCGGCAGGGCTGCGACGTCGTTGCGGTCGGCGGGTCCGACGATCACCGTGCGGTCGGGGTTCGAGGCGCGGACGACGGCGAGGGCCTGCGCGAGCAGGGGGTTCCAGCGGCTCGCGGTGAGGGCACCGTGGGGTTCGTTGAGCAGTTCGAAGCCCAACCGCGCCTCGTAGCCGGCGTAATGGGCCGCGATCTGCCCCCAGAGCGCGAGGAAGCGCGGCGCGTGCGCGGCAGGGGCGGCGCACAGCTCGTCGTAGTGGTGGACGTTCACCACGACGTTCAGGCCGCGGGACAGTGCCGCGTGGACGCCGGCGTCGACCCGGGCGAGGAAGGCAGGGTCGATCGTGTACGGGGCGGTGGCCGCCGCGTGCGCCGACCAGCGCACCGGCAGCCGGACGGTGTCGAAACCCGCGCCGGCGACCTCGTCGAAGTAGCGCTCGTGCAGCGGGAGTTCTGGGCCGCCGTCGAGCGCGTCCAGCGCGTTGCCGATGTTGATGCCACGGCCGAGCCCTCGGTCCATCACGACCTCCCCGCGGCAATCTACCGGCCGCGCCGCCCGGATGTGCCCAGGGAGGAACGAGCCTCCCTCCGATCGGCGGCCTCGCGGGCGGCGTCAACCCGCCTCGCTCCATTACGCGTTGGGGAGAGGCCCTGCACATTTGGCGCCGGAGCAGGTACGGGGCCCGAACCGGCCTCTCCCGGGCCGCGCGGGGCGGCAGTTGGGGGTCCGCGGTGGGGCGGCACTTGGTGGTCGGTGGCGAGCAGATGCGCGCGCCGAAGATTTAAGTTGCGGGCAATTGAGTTGCACACTATCTTTCTCTTACCGGTCGCCACCGTCCCCCGAATCCGGCGGCGACCGCATCACCCGTCCGGTGAGCGCGTGACCGGACGGACCATACGAAGCACCACTCACCACCAGGGATACGCCATGACCGAGAACACCTCGACTGCCGCCGCCACCCCGCGCCCGGAGGGTGCCGCCAACGGCCACGCCGTCGGCAGCAAGCCGACCGTCGTCCTGGTGCACGGCGCCTTCGCCGAGTCCGGGAGCTGGGACGGAGTCATCACCCTGCTGCAGGACCGGGGCTACCCGGTGGTGGCCGCCGGCAACCCGCTGCGCAGCCCGGCCTCCGACGCCGCCGCGGTACGCAGCCTCGTGGACCACGTGGCCAGGCCCGTGGTGCTTGTCGGTCACTCATACGGCGGTTCGGTGATCAGCCAGGCCGCGGTCGGTGCGGAACACGTCAAGGCGCTGGTCTACGTCGGCGCCTTCCTGCCCGAGGTGGGCGAGAGCGCGCTGGAGCTGACCGGCCGCTTCCCCGGCTCCACGCTGCCCGGCGCCCTCGACCCGGTGCACTCCACCGGCACGGACGGCAGTACCGGCACCGACCTCTACATCCGTGCCGACGCCTACCACCACCAGTTCGCCGCCGATGTCCCCGCCGACGTCGCGGCACGCATGGCCGCCACCCAGCGCCCGATAGCGCAGGCCGCCCTGGAGGAGGCCGCCACCGCCGCCGCCTGGAAGACGGTGCCGTCATGGGACGTCGTCACCACCGAGGACCTCAACATCCCCGTCGCCGCCCAGCGCTTCATGGCCGAGCGGGCCGGCGCGCACGTCACCGAGGTCGCCGCCTCGCACGCCGTCGCGGCCTCCCGACCGGACGTCGTCGCCGACGTCATCGAGCAGGCCGCCCGCCACATCGCCGGCTGACGCCGTCTTCGCGGGCGGCGGAGCCCCGGCCGGGCCCACGGGCCGGCCGGCCTCGCCGCCCGCCCGCCGTACACCACCGAACAGTAGGCTCGACGCATGTCCGATCACGCTGCCGACCGCCCCGACGCCCCTGCGGAGGACCCGCTGCAGTTGGCGCTGCACATCTGCTTCGCCCTGCAGAACACCTCGCGGGCCTTCAACGCCGTCTACCGCAACGTCCTGCGGGAGACCGGACTGACCTACCCGCAGTACCTGGTCATGCTCGCGCTGTGGGAGCACGGCGAGCTGACGGTCAAGGGCCTCGGAGCGCTGCTGCGCCTCGACTCCGGCACACTCTCCCCGCTGCTCAAGCGGCTGGAGGCGGCAGGCCTGATCACCCGGTCCCGCAGCCGCACCGACGAGCGCTCGGTCGTCATCGCCCTCACCGGCTCGGGCGAGGGCCTGCGCGAGCCCGCCCGCAGGATCCCGGCCGAGATCCAGGCGGCGGCCGGTCTCGACACCGCCGACTTCCACACGCTCGACCGTATCCTCCGGCAGCTCACCGACTCCCTCGACAGCGCCGCCAACGCCGCCGACTGAGCCGGCGGCGTATCCGGTCCACCTGCCGCCCACCGCCCGTCGGCCGGGGGTGGAGGGGCGCGGTGGCCGATCTCCACCTGTCGTTCCACCCGTGGGTCCAGGTGTGGAACGCGCCGGACCAGCAGTCTTGAGGCATGACAACGACCGACTGGATCACCGACATCGCCCTCGTCCTCGTCGTCTTCCGGCAGCTGCGGGAAGGCCGACTCGACCTGAAGACGTTCCTCATCCCGCTCGGGATCGTTGCCTTCGTCGCACACACCTACCTCGACAGCGTCCCCACGGGCGGCAACGACCTGGTGCTGATCGGCGCGCTGATGGCAGCCGGCGCGGCGCTCGGTGTCGCGGGTGGCGTCTACACCCGCATCCGGGTCGCCGGTGAGCACCTGCTGATCAAGGCGGGCGCGGTCTCGGCGGTCCTGTGGATCGCCGGCATGGGCGCCCGGATGGGCTTCCAGGTGTGGGTCCAGAACGGCGGCGCCGCCGATGTCGCCCGGTTCAGCGTGACGCATCACATCACCAGTGACCAGGCGTGGGTCGCGGCCTTCGTCCTGATGGCGCTCACCGAGGTCGTCACGCGACTCGCCACGATCTTCCTCCGCAGCCGGACGGCGGCCCGCCGGCAGTCCCCCGCCGCGGCGATGCGTCCCGAGCCTGCCCTCGACCGGGCTGCGTGACCGTGGGCTATGGTCGCGCCGTGCCCGATGTCCAGAGCGTCCCCGATCTCGGACCGGCCCCGCGGGTGGAGGCCGGCGTCCGGCCCGTTCCCGGTCGGGACCCCAGGGTCCAGCAGGCCCTGACCGTCTTCGTCATCGTCGCGGCGTTCTGGACGGTCCGGCCGCTTGGTCTGAGCGACCGGGGGCTGGTGGTGGCCATCCTGCTCCTGGTCAACTCCGCCGTCCTTGCCGCACGGCATCTGCCGGAGGACCGGATCCCGCCGCGCCTCGCCGTGGTCTGGCTGACCCTGGGCATCGTGGCGGCGGCCGCCCTGATCGGTGTCAGCGGCACCGGGTCCGGCTACCTCTTCGCGTACTTCCTCGTCGGTCACATCGGGATCCGTCTCGCACCCCGGCAGTCGCTCACGCTGGCGGCCCTGTGCAGCCTGCTGTGCGGCGGTGTCCTGTATTTCCGGCTCGGCCCGGGCCACAACGTGTTGCCGTGGACGCTGGGCCTGACCACCGGTGGTCCCGTCCTGGTCGGCATCCTCAACCGCAGCCGCCAGCGGGCCGTCGTGGCGGCCATCTCGGCGGCCGAGTCCGCGGAGCGCGCCGCGAGGGCCGAGGCGAGGACCGCCGTCCTGACCGAACGGAGCCGGATCGCCCGTGACGTCCACGACGTCCTGGCCCACTCCCTGGCGGGCATCAACATGCAGCTGGAGCTGGCGGACGCGCTGATCGACACCGGCGACCTGGAACGAGTCCGCGAGGCGAACCGGAAGGCGCACGACATGGTCAGGGAGAGCCTGAAGCAGGCGCAGTGGACCGTGCACACGCTGCGTGAAGACGCGCTGCCGCTTGTCGAGACCCTCACAGCGATGCTGGACACCTCCGGGCACCCCGACGCGCTCAGCGTTGTCGGGGCCGTCCGCGAAGCCCCATCCGGCGTGACCCAGAACCTGCTGCGGATCGCCCAGGAGTCACTGACCAACGCGGCCCGGCACGCGCCCGGCGGCGAGGTGCGTGTGGAGCTGACGTTCGGCGCCGCGTCGACGACACTGAGCATCGTCAACGGTCCGGCGACCCGTACGGTGAGCAAGGGCGTCGGCAGCGGCATGGGGCTGATCGGCATGCGCGAGCGGGTCGCCCTGCTGGAGGGGACGATCACCGCGGGCCCGGTCACCGAAGGACCGGACGCGGGCGGATGGCAGGTGGAGGCAGTGATCCCGGGATGAGCGAATCCACACAGGCCGTCAGGCGGCTGAAAGTGGTCGTGGCCGACGACCAGGCGGCGGTACGCGAGCCGCTGGCGGCTGTCCTCGGGATGTCCGAGGACATCGAGGTCGTCGCGGCGGTGGCCGACGGGACCGAGGTGCTCGCGGCCGTGGCGGCGGGACCCGTGGACGTGGTCCTGATGGATCTGCGCATGCCCGTGATGGACGGCACCGAGGCGACGCGGCGGCTGACGGAGGATCATCCGGAGGTGGCCGTGGTCGTGCTCACCACCTTCGCCGACGACGACTCGATCCTGGCCGCGCTGAGCGCCGGGGCACGGGGCTACCTGACCAAGAACGCGGGGCGCCAGGACATCGCCCGCGCGATACGTGCCGCGGCCGCGGGACAGTCCGTCCTCGACCGGGAGGTGCAGGACCGGCTCCTCGCCACCGTCCGTACGAAGACCCCTGTCCCCGCGCAGCCGCTGCCCCGGGACATCACGCCCCGCGAGCGCGAGGTGCTCACCCTGATCGGCCAGGGCCTGCCGAACCGGGCGATCGCCGAGAAGCTGTTCGTCAGCGAGGCGACGGTCAAGACGCACATCAACAACCTGTTCGCCAAAGCGGACATCAAGGATCGTGCCGACGCCGTCCGCCGGGCCATCGCAGCGGGCCTTGCCTGAGCCCTGCTTGGTCGAGTTCGACCCCCGGCGGGCGGCCTGAACTGCGCTTGCTGACGTCGCGACCATCGCTCCGGAGCTGTGTCCTTCAGACCGGGGCGCTACAGTTCGGGACAGGGGTGTCCGATGGCAAACGGCAGCAGCCGGTTGGCCGTTGCCAGCCAGTTCGCGGCGGCCGCGGCGGCCGCCGCGGCGGTGTGGTTCCTGGCCGGGTGGGCCACTCCGTATCTGCTGCGGTGGATGCTCGGCGGCTAGTGCCGCAGTGGCGGTTCTCCATATGTCCTGGTCAGTGTCCTGGTGTTGAGTCTGTTGGGCCGACTGACCGGCAGCAAACCCCAGGTGGTCGGAGGCCGCTCCCTAACGTCGATCGGCTTCCTCGTCCAGTAGCTCGGGGTGATGGGCCCAGAACTCCTCCGCGGTCGGTTTCGGGATCTGGTTCTGCCCGCCGTACATCGCGCGGGACAACCGCAGCCGCAGACGTGCGAGCAGCAGCGTGAACCGCGAGGCCCCCGGAGGTGGCGGCGGGAGGGCGGCCAGCGGTGGCGGCTGGTCGTGCGCGGTCAGGATGTGCAGATCCCGCTGGGACGGCAGCTCGTGCACTTCGACGAACTCACCGGTGAGCAGACGCTTGAGGGTCCCGGTCTCTCTGCCGTGCAGGACGAGGTTGCGATCCTGCCGCTGGAGTCCGAGAGCGGCCCTCTTGGCGACGAGGAAGACCAGCGGTGGCAGCACGAAGAATCCGACCCTGACCACCCACGTCACCGCGTTGACCGAGACGTCGAAGTGCGTGGCGATCACGTCGTTGCCAGCTCCGGCGAAGAGCAGGATGTAGAGACTCATCCACGCCGCCCCGAAGCCGGTCCGCACCGGCCGGTTGCGCGCCCTGTCGAGCAGGTGGTGGTCGGAGTCGTCGCCGGTGACCCAGGACTCGTAGAGCGGGTAGAAACCGATCATGGCGAGGATGAGCCCGAAGACCACCAGGGGGATCAGGACGTCGAGGACCAGGGTGTGTCCCCAGAGCCGGATCTCCCAGCCGGGCATGATGCGCTCCAGCCCGTCCGCGAAGGCCATGTACCAGTCGGGCTGCGACCCGGCCGACACCTGGTCGGGCCGGTAGGGGCCGTACGCCCAGACGGGGTTGATCTGGGCGACGGCTGAGACCAGCGCGACGAGAGCGCAGACGAGGAAGAAGTACCCCCCGGATTTTGCGGCACGCACCCATAGCAACGGAAAGCCGACGACATTCCTGTTGGTGCGCCCGGGACCGGGGTACTGGGCGTGCCGGTGGTGGGAGATCAGCATCAGATGCACGGCGACCAGGGCCGCCATGGCGCCCGGAATCAGAAGGACGTGGATCGCGTTGAAGCGCGGCACGTAGGAAGTACCCGGAAACTCGCCTCCGAAGAGGAACGACGAGAGATACGTGCCGACGACCGGGACGGACAGAACTCCGCCCTGCACAACCCGGGTGCCGGTTCCTGACAACAGGTCGTCCGGGAGGTCGTAACCCGTCAACCCCTCGAACATGGCCAGGGGAAGAAGCGAGAATCCGACGAACCAGGTGAGTTCACGGGGCTTGCGGAAACCTCCGGAGAAGAAGTTCCGCATCATGTGGGCAAGGATGCCCGCGACGAGGACGAGCGCGGCCCAGTGGTGCATCTGGCGCACCAGCAGACCACCGCGGATGTCGAGACTGATGTGCAGCGTCGACTCGTACGCTTCGGACATGCGGATGCCTTGCAGTGGGGCGTAGCTTCCGTGGTAGATCACCGTGTGCATCGACGGCTGGAAGAAGAGCGTGAGGTACACACCGGTCACGACGAGAATGACCAGGCTGTACAGGCAGATCTCGCCGAGCATGAATGACCAGTGGTCGGGGAAGATCCTGCGCATGTTCGACTTCGACCACGTGTAGAGCCCGGAGCGCGCGTTGAACCAGTCGGCGACCTGAGATCCTCCGGCCGGATCCGGAGATTTCGCCGGAGGAGGCGCGGATTCTGATTCAGGCACTTACTGCTCCCGTTGGGGCCGTGACTGGCGGACGCCTCCACCATGGGGCTGATGCGGCAGGATTGAGGCCTGGCGACTACGAGTAATTCTCGTCTGGCTGGAGTGCGGGCAGGAACCGCCACGCCGAAAGAGCAGGGAGCGGTGCTCCCAAAGATGCACGCCTGCGACGGCATTCCGGGTCCCGGGCAGCCGCCCCGCACCCGTCGCGTGAGCGGACCCGGAGGAGAGCGCCGCTCATGGCGAGGGAACGCGTGACCGTCCGGTCCCCCGGACCGAGGACGACCCGCGCCTGCTCAGGGAACCGCTGGACCCACGGGACGAGGTGCGCGCCACGCCGGCGGAGTTGTGCGACGGCGGCCCCGCACGCTGCTGGACTTCGGGGCCATGCGCGCCGCGGTGGACAGCGGCCCCGTCACCTTCGTCGGCCCTGAGGCTGCGCAGGCCCGCGACAGAGCCGGCGGCGAGCTCGTCGTTTTCGTGATCGAACCATGCCTCGCCAAAGCCCACGGCCCGTCGTTCCAGTACTGCCGCGATGGACGTCTGATCAAGGCCTTCAGCTTCGAGACTCCGTACTACCGGGGAGGCGAGGAGCCCGACCTGCTGCGGCCCGCCCTCACGGTGGCGAACCTGATCGGGCCTCAGGCGGATCTTGACAGAGATGACAACGAAGGGCGGATTGTGGAGGCAACCACCGGTTTCTTCTCTTTGCCCGAACTCGAAATGCCCTGACCCAGGGCACCTCGCCGATGTGGGGCTGCAGTTCGGGCTCAGGGCGGGGCGGGGAGGATCTGCCCATACAGAAGATGCTTCGTGTGGAGTTGACGTCTGACCAGGAGTGGGAGGTGGAGGTGGATGGTGGCGGGTCTCGTCGTAGCGGCTGATCCGCAGCTCCGAGGCGCGGACGACCCTCGCCCCCTGCGCCGCAACCACACCTTCGCCGAACTCGCAGTCGGATTCCGCGTGCCGGATTCTCTACGCGGCGGCCGGGACTGCCTGGGCGCCTCTGTCGGGCGGTTTCTGAACGCCGTCTGTTCCGAGCTGTTCGTGCTTCGCCATGCCAAATGGCGGCCTGGGGCGCAGAATGGGGGATCATGAGGCAGGCGCGACTTTCCAGCGTTGTTGAACGACGGCTACTGGTGAACTACCGAGTCGCACCGGATGCCGCGGCGCGCCTGCTTCCCAGGCCACTACGCCCGCAGCTGGTCAACGGCCACGCTGTCGCGGGCATCTGTCTGCTGCGCCTGGGAGACGTCCGGCCGGCCTGGGCGCCCAAGTCGTTCGGACTGCGGAGCGAGAACGCGGCGCATCGGATCGCCGTCGAGTGGGACGGGCCGGACGGCGTCCAGACCGGTGTTTACATTCCACGGCGCGACACTTCCTCGCCGCTCAACGTCTGGGCCGGGGGCCGCATCTTCCCCGGCGAACACGGCCGAGCCGACTTCGAGGTGCATGAGACACCCCGTCAGGTGCGCGTCGCACTGGCGGCACGGGAGGGCGACACCCGAGTGGATGTCACGGTCGAGCCGTCCGACGAGCTGCGAGGCAGCGAGCTCTTCGCCGATCTTGCCGAGGCGTCCCGCTTCTTCCGGGAGGGGACAAAGGGCTTCTCGGCCACCAGCACCGGCCGTCACCTTGACGGCATGGAACTGCGGACCGACGCATGGCACGTGGAAGCCGGCCGGGTTCGCTCCGCTGCGTCATCCTTCTTCGACGACACGGACCGCTTCCCGCCGGGGAGCGCAACCCTGGACTGCGCTCTGGTCATGCGCGAGGTCCCCGTGAGTTGGTGGCCGCTCCCGGTCATGGCCTCCGAGCAGAGTGCTCAACTGACGCGCTGACGTGCCCAGGTGTGGCTACCTGCTCCGGGGCTTCGAAGACCGCCGTAGCAGCCGCAAGGCGGAACGGTGAGTAGCCGTACTCATGACCCGAGCTCGGCGCGCTGACAGGCTTCGGGGTGAGGAAGAGTCGAGCGACGAAGGTGGCGTTATGCAGGCGGGGATGCGTACGGCAGTGCGGCGGCGGGGACCGGTGCTGGCGCTCGGAGCGGTGCTGGTGATCATGGCGGTGTCCGGGTGGCAGCCGGTCGACCGGGTGACGTGGGTGATGGAGACGGTCTGGGTGATCGTCGGTGTGCCGCTGGTCCTGGCGGGCTGGCGGCGGTTCCCGCTGACCGATCTGCTGTGCTGGCTGCTCGTGCTGCACGCCCTCGTACTCGCGGTCGGCGGACACTGGACGTACGCCGAGGTCCCGGCCGGGAACTGGGTGCGGGACACGCTGGGGCTCTCCCGTAACCCGTACGACCGGCTCGGCCACCTGGTGCAGGGAGTCGTCCCGGCCGTCCTGGTACGGGAGCTCCTGGTCAGGACGTCGCCGCTGAGCCGCAGCCGGTGGCTCGCGCCGCTCACCGTATGCGCCTGCCTGGCCTTCAGCGCCTTCTTCGAACTACTGGAGTGGTGGTCGTCGTTGATCGGCGGCCACTCGGCGGACGCGTTCCTGGCCACCCAGGGCGACGTCTGGGACACCCAGTGGGACATGTTCTGCTGCCTGATCGGGGCAGTGCTCTCCGTTCTGCTGCTCAGCCGCGTCCACGACCGTGCCCTGGCCGCGCTCGCCTCGGGCAGGGCAGGCGGTGCCGCCGGGTTGGCCGCTGCGCCGGTGGCCGACGGTCGCTCGCCGCAGCCCCGTCGTTCAGGGGTGGGCGGCCCGGAGTCACGTGCTGAACAGGCGCCCACTCGCGATGGTGGTGAAACATCCCCACTCCGCCCCGATGCGGCCGAGGTGCACGGGTGATTCCCGGCTTCACGTCCGTTTCGTTGCGGCGGCTTCCTCGTCCGTTTCGAGCCGTTCTGGGCTCGGCGCGGAGGTCGCGGCTGACAAGACGCGTCCACGGCGACAAACAGGGCCTTGAGCGACGTCCAGGCGCCAGGGTGCCAGCGCCCCCCTCCGCCGCTGGCACCCGTCCAGGCACTTCACGTGCCCACTCACGACCGCGCCAGCGGCGCGAATCCGGTACGTCGCAACGCGGCCGGCGCTGTGGCTACGTCAAGCAGACCGACGCGTTGTGGTCCCAGGTCGCGGCCAGGCTGCGGGCCGCTCCGGGGGCGAGGCCATCGCTGCTGCCGGTGCACTGCTTGCCCGTGTAGACCGTGGCCTGGTACGGGGTGTGGTTGACGGCGGATTGGGCGTTGTATGCGCCGGCGACGAGCGCGGCGGCCAGGACTGCGATCTTCCGCATCGTGTGGACCTCTCTGCCCGCGCGGACCATCCGGCGGACTGCAGGACGCCGGTGGTCCGGCATGCAGATCCTGACAGCGGCGGCAGCCCGCATCATTGACACTCAGAGGCAGGCGACTTGACGATCCGTCTCACCCCCGACGGACACCCGCGCCCGGAAGCGGGCAGCCGTATCCCTGGCGGTCCGCTACAGCCGGTGGGTTGAGGTCGGCGGAGTTACGTCCGGGGAGCCGCGCCCGGGTCGCTGTGGCGGTAGTCCCGGGGTGACATGCCGTAGGCGGCGGTGAAGCTGCGGGTGAAGCTGGAGTGGTCCTTGAAGCCCCAGCGCGACGCGATCGTGTGGATGGGCACATCGTGCTGCACCGCGTCGCGGAGATCGCGTCGGGTGCGTTCGAGGCGCAGACGGCGGATCCAGGTGCTGAGGCTGGTGTCGCGTGCGCTGAACAGGCGGTGCAGGTGACTCACCGAGACATGGTGTGCGGCGGCGACGGCGCGCGGCGACAGCTCCGGGTCGTGCAGGTGCTGCTGGACGAACGCCTCGACGCGCAGCAGAAGCGCCCGCGTGCGGGACTCCTCCGGGAGTCCGCCTTCCGCGTCGAGATGGTGGGCCACGAACGCGGTCAGCAGGTCCTGGGCGATCCGGGCCAGGCGGGGGATGTCGTCGACTCGATAGGCCGCGGGACCGGCCGCCAGGCCGCTGAGGAAGTTCACCAGGAGTCCGGCGAATCCGCTCTGCCCGGAGACGGGGCGGGCAAGCACGGGCTCCATCCCGCCGGCGGGCAGCCCCAGCAGCGCCCTGGGAACGTGCGCGCGCACAATTGTCGCGGGCTCCCCCACGCCGAGCTTGATGGCGAAGGGACGCGAACCGTCATAGAGCGCGACGCGCTCCCCCTGCAGAACCGCCTCCCGTCCTGACTGGCTCAACACGAGCTCGCCCGTCCCCGCCATCGCGACGCAGACCAGTTCGGGATCCTCCCGCCGCACCATCCCGCCGTACGCACGATATGGGATGGCGAGACCGCCAACTCGACCACGTTCACCGCGGCGAGGTCCACCATCCGCATCGACGCGCGGAATTCAGCGCCCCGGCCTCGGCAGGATCGGACCAGAGCGCGTGCGGTGACTTCATGTCACAGCCCGGTTTGACGACGATCTTTCCGGCTTCGGTCTCCTGCAGATCGGCCTCGTTCATCTCGGCCGTGAAGCGGGTGGAGCCGCAGACCCCGACGATATGCGGGAGGCTCAACAGCTTCCTCGCGTCGGCGAGCTTCTCCTCGGGGGTGAGCAGTTGCGGGTATGACACGGGTTCCTCCTGGTGGCGCGGTCCGCGGGGTGCCCTGGGGAGACGAGAACGAGGGCGTCCACGTTCGTTTTGCGACGAACGACCTGGACACCCTCGGGACACCACTCTATGAGACGACCGGCGACATGCCGAAGGAGCATCCCGACCAGGCTCGAGAGGCTCCGACAGCACCAACGGCCCAACCGACCGGCTCGTACCTGAGCCCGGCGGCCTTCATCCCCTCCTCCGGCGCAGCCGGAGCAGCAGTACGGTCACCCGCGTCATCGCCACCGCCAGCAGCGGTCGGGGCGTCCCGGCCGCCCGCCCGGTGTGCGCTGCGGCACCGACGCTGCCCGCCCGCACGGGGAAGGTGACGCCGGAAGTCCCGCGGTCCGCCGCTGCCACGTCCTGCGAGACCCCGGCCTCCGGCCGGTCCGCCAGCACGCCGTCACTGCTCATCAACGCCATCCTCACCCTCGGCCAGCCGCGTCTGGATCTCCGCCTGCCCCGAAAACACCGCCGCATCGGCGCAGTTGGGCCCACCGATGGCGACGGGGGGCTGCACCGGGACACCGCCCACCACGGGTTGGGGCAACTTGACCCTCACGTGGCGTCAGGCTGCACAGTCCATGCCGTGGCGGATCACTGGACTGTGGGACGGGTGGCTGAGCTCGCCGGCGTGAGCGTTCGCACGCTGCATCACTATGACAAGATCGGGCTCGTACGGCCGTCGGCGCGGACCGCGGCCGGGTTCCGGGGCTATTCCGCGGCCGACGTGGAGCGGCTGCGGGAGGTGCTGGCCTATCGGTCGGGGACCAAGCTCCGGCGGATAGTTGACCGATCGTTTCAGTATCGCCTAGGGTTCAGACCGTGGCCAGGACCAAGGAATTCGACCCGGACGCCGTGTTGCAGTCAGCCCTGGAGCTGTTCTGGCAGCGGGGCTACGAGGCAACATCGATGGCGGACCTCGTCGAGCACCTCGGCATCGGGCGGGCCAGCATCTACGCCACCTTCGGGAACAAGCACGAGCTCTACCTGAAGGCCCTGGACCGCTACAGCGAGGCCCACGACCCCCTGCTGCTCTGCGAGTTGTCGCAGCCGGGTCCCGCACTGCCCGGCGTTCGCACCGTCGTGCTGCGCTTCGCGGCCGAGGCCGCCTCCCGTGACGGGCGCCAGAAGGGGTGCTTCGTGACCAACACGGCGGCCGAACTCGGCCCGCACGACGCGGCGGCGGCCCGCCGGGTCGAGTCGAGCTGGGATCACATCGAGACGCTGCTGCACTCGGCACTCGTGCGGGCCCGCGCGCAGGGCGAACTGCCCGCCGACCGCGACCCGCGGACGCTGGCGCGGATGCTGCTGGTGCTGATGCAGGGGATGCGGGTGGTCGGCAAGGTGTCGGACGACCCCGGCCGGGTCCGGGACGCGGCCGAGCAGGCGTTGACGCTGCTGGCCTGAGCGGGACTCCACAGAGGGGGCGTCTTCGCATGCCCACATTATGGAACGTTCGGTCAAATATCGGGGGGGACATGGCCGCCACGGGCAGCCGCCACAGCAGCACAGCCGTACGCGCGACGAGCACGTCCGCGCCCGCCGCGGACGGATCCACGACCGCAGCTGCGACGAGACCCGCCTTCGTGCTGCTCGGCGCCGTGCAGATATCGCTGATCTTCACTCTCACCTCGCTCGTCGTGCCCCTGCCCCGGATCGGGCGTGAGTTCTCCCTCGGCCGGGACGACCTGATCCTCCTCAGCGCCGCCTACGGACTCGCCTTCGCGGGGCTGCTGCTCTTCGGGGGGCGCGTCGCCGACCGCTTCGGCGGGCGTCGCGCCCTCACCGCCGGGCTGCTGGTGTTCACGGCGGCGTCCCTGGCCGCGGCCGTCGCCCCGGGGCCGCACACCCTGCTCACCGCACGCTTCGGCCAGGGGGTCGGTGCCGCGGTCACCGCGCCCGCCGCGATGGCCGTCCTGCGAGCGGTCTTCCCGGAACCTCTCGCGTACGGCAAGGCCATGGCGACCTGGGGCGGGCTCTCGGTCCTGGGCGCGACCGCGGGCAACCTGCTCTCCGGAGTCATCTCCGCGCTCGCCACCTGGCGCCTGTCCTTCGCCGTCCCCGTCGCCGTCGCAGCCGGCGCACTCGTCCTCGCGCCGCGTCTGCTACCCGCCACCCCGCCGGGCCAGGGCCGGTCCCTCGACCTGCCGGGCGCGCTGCTGGCCGCCACCGGGACCACGCTGGCCAGCTACGGCCTCGTCCTCACCGACGCCCACCGCTGGTCGTCGGCGGCCGCCCTGGTCCCGCTGTTCCTCGGCGTCGGGCTCGTGGCCGGCTTCCTGCTCGCCGAGCGCCACGCCCGCGATCCGCTGCTCCCGCTGGGATTCCTCCGTGACCGCCGCCGCGCCGTCGCGCTCACCGCGATCGCGCTGACCGCTGCCGGGACCGCCACGACGTTCATTCTCCTGTCGCTGCACCTCCAGCAAGGCCGCGGCTGGTCGGCGCTGCAGACCTCCGCCGCCTTCGTACCCTTCGCTGTCGCCCTGCTCATCTCCGGCCGCGCCGCGGGCCCCCTCATCGCCCGCTACGGTCCGCGGGCCGTCACCGCCTGCGGGCTCGCCCTCGCCGCGACCGGTCTCGCCCTGCTCGCGCTCACCGGCCTCGCAGCGCACACCCCGTACGCCTACGGGCTGCTCCCCGGCCTCCTTCTGCTGCCGGCCGGCGCCGCCGCGAGCTTCGCGGCAGCTGCGGTCCTTGCCACCGACGGCGTGGCGCCGCACCGGACCGGACTGGCTGCCGGCGCCATGAACACGGCGATGGAACTGGGTCCGACCGTCGTCCTCGCCGCACTGCTCACCGCCGGCTCCGACGCCGCCTCGCTGGCCGTGACCGCGGCCGCCTTCGCCGCCGCGGCGCTCCTCACCATCCGCACCGCGTAATCCGCCGACCACCAAAGGACCCGTCACCATGACCGCACGCTTCACCGGCAAGACCGCCCTCGTCACCGGCGCCGGCTCCGGCATCGGCCGCGCCGTCGCACTCGCCTTCGCCTCCGAAGGAGCGGCGGTCGCCGCCGCCGGGCGTACCGCGTCGTCCCTCGACGAGACGGTCGCCCTGATCGAGAAGGCCGGCGGCACGGGACTCGCGATGGCCGCCGACGTCACCAGTTCCGCCGACGTCAAAGCCCTCGTGCAGCGCACCGCGGAACACTTCGGCAGCCTCGACATCGCCGTCAACAACGCGGGGGTCGTCCGCGGTGGCGCGCCCGTCGCCGACCTCCCCGAGGAGGACTGGCACACCCTGCTCCAGACGAACCTCACCGGCGTTCTCCTCTGCCTCCAGGCCGAGGTCGCCCGGATGCGCGGCCAGTCCACCGGCGGCGCGATCGTCAACGTGGCCTCCAACCTCGGTGCCCACATGCGCGTTCCGGGCCTCGCCGGCTACATCACCACCAAGGCGGCCGTCTCGGCCCTCAGCCGGGCCGCGGCCCTCGACCACATCGGCGACGGCATCCGCATCAACGCCGTCAGCCCGGGCCCCACCGACACCCCCATGTCCCTGCGCCCCGGCGAGACCGACGCCGACCGCGCCGACCGGATGAAGGGCGCCGTACCTCTCGGCCGGGTCTCCAGCACCGCGGAGATCGCGGCGGCCGTCCTCTATCTCGCCTCGCCCGACGCCGCCAGCGTCGTCGGCGCCGACCTCGTCGTCGACAGCGGCGCCACGGCCTGACCCGCGTACCTGCCGCAGGTCAACAGGGCCTGCCGTGTTCGGGACCGGGGCGCCGGCCGGTCTTGAACACGGCGCCGACCGTCGTGATGCTCTGCGCCGGGCTCAGGAGCCCGGCGCGTGCGCACGCCGGACGGGAAGCATCGTCGGAGCCGGATCGCTCCCGAGGAAGTCCAGCACCAACTGGTTGACCAGCGCGGGCTTCTCCAGCGGAACGAGGTGCGAGGCACCGGGCACGACGGCCAGTTGCGACGCCGGCAGCGCCTCGTACAGGTCGACCGTGTGCGCCGGCGTCAGCATGTCGTCGTCCCCGACCATCACCAGGGCCGGCGCGGCGATGCGGCCCAGGTCGCCGGTGGAGAGCGTCGGCTCCGTACGCCACAGGTCGAGGATCTTGCCCGCCACCACAGGCCAGTCGCCGCCCTCCGGCGCGACCGCCTCGTACATCTCGCGGAAGAACGCGAGATCGGTACTGTCCGGCGCCATTGCGTCCAGCATGGCCGGCTCGGCCCACGACTCCGGGGCGGGACGGAAGTTCGCCCCGATCACGACGATCTTCCGGACCAGGTCCGGGCGGTCGGCGGCCACGAGCAGCGCGACGATGCCCCCGTCGCTCCACCCGACAAGATGCGCGGGAGCGCCGACGACCGACTCGAGGAAGGCCACGGTGTCGTCAGCCATGTCCTGGTAGTGGAGCGGCCCCGCGACGTCGGGAGTGTGCCCGTGGCCGCGGCGCTCGGGCAGGAACAGGCGGTAGCTCTCTGCCAGGTCGGGCCGCTGGGCTCCCCACGTCTCGTTCGTACAGAACCCGCCGTGCAGCAGAACCAGCGGGTCGCCCGCGCCCTCGGTGTCGTACCAGGTCGTGGCGCCAGGAAGTTCCACGTACTCGCCCATCGTTCCAGGCCCTTCCCACTACCCGCCCCCCGTCAGTTTCCGCCGCACCAGAAGAGCCCGCAACGCCAGGCCGCCCGCGCCGGCGGCCGCCCGCCCGGCAGGGTGCGTGCCGCACCGGACGGCGGTCTGCCGCATCCTGCGGCCGGACCGTTCCGCACTCTCCTGGTCGGAGCGCCGGCTCAGCGACGTTCGCTGTAGCGGTGCACGAGCTGCTTGCCGCCCCAGCCCCCGGCGACAGCCGCTCCGGCGGCAGCCGCCCACGTGATCGTGGTCGGCGCGCCCAGGACGGACAGGACCAGTCCCACCACGCCGAGCGCCGCCATCCCCCCAGCACAACACACCGAGATTCTGAACCGCTCGGCGAAATAAGGCTCCTGTGTCACCGATCCACCCCTCCCGCCGCCGGGCACACGCATGCCGCGGGCGCCCTGTAGGGGCTCGCCTACCCCGATCGGGCGGCCGCGCTCGCTGCCCCGCGCGGTGTCACAGGGAGCGCCTCAAGGTCCTTCCCGGCTCGCGTGACGGCGGACCCCTCCCGGACTGCTCCGGCGCTGGGTACCGTGCCCGGCATGACAACGCTGGAAGCCCTCGCCGCCCGCCTCGACCGCGTCGAAGCAGAGCTTGCACTGCACCGTTTAGCCCACGACTACTGCGCGGGCGCCGACCACCACGACCGGCTCCGCTGGGAGGGGGTATGGGCACTGGACGCCATCTGGGAGACCAGCCCCCACCGCGTCTTCATAGGCCTGGAAGCGATCTGCGCCGCGGTCGAGCAGCAGTGGCGCACCTTCCCCGTCATGCAGCACGCCACCGCGAACCACACCGTGACCATCAGCGGGGACGCGGCCACGGGGCGCTCCGACGTCGTGGTCCTGGCCCAACTGCCCGACCGTCACTGGGTCGTCGGAGGAGGCAGTTACGAAGACGAGTACCGCCGCCGGGAGGGGGTCTGGCGGATGACACGGCGCAGGGTGATGCAGCCCTTCGACCTGATGCTGATGCTCGGTGACGGACCGGCACCCTTCGGCGGCGCCGTCCGCGTCCACGCCGACCGGTAGCCGCGGCGCGGGATGCCCGTCGACCGATCGTGTCCGCCGAACCCGGTCGCCACTGTCACGAACCTCCCGGGATCGGTGGCTACTCGAGGACCGCCCCCAGCGTGGTCCGCAGCGCGCGGATCTCGTCCTCGCTCGCCCGCTCGGCCGCCTTGCCCGCCGGCGCCGACTCCGGCGTCTCGCGCGCCTCCAGGATGTCGGCCGGCTCCGGCTCGGGGGCAGGGCGAGGACCCGCGGGGTCGGGCTCAGGTGCGCCAGTGCCAGCCGAGGGCGAAGTCGACGGCGACCGCGTAGGAGATGTACAGCAGCCAGCAGCCGGTGGCCAGGCGGAAGAGGCCCAGTGCGCGTTCGGCCAGGACGACGCCGATCGAGACGAAGAAGTCGCTGAAATAGACGGCGAACAGGCCGAGGAACACCAGGCCGACCGGCCAGTCGCCGACCCGGAAGAACACGGTGGCGCCCATCGAGGAGATGAGCATGAAGGCCACCGACATGCCGGCGTTCGGCCGTGGGTCGTTCTGGCGGTAGCGGTTCCAGCCGATGCTGAACCAGTGGATTCCGTAGGCCGAGAAGGCGAAGGCGGCCATGTAGAGGGTCGGGTCCCGGAAGACCCGGAACCAGGTCAGGCCGACGAACAAGATGAAGCCGACGACGAACTGGCAGAAGCCCGGCAGCCAGATTCCCCAGACGCCGAGGGATCGGTCCACCCGCTCGTCGCGTCTGGGCCAGCCGATCAGCTCGTGGGGGGCCCAGATCAGGTACCCCGTACCGAGGCCGAAGAAAGCGAGTGCCAGCGGCGGGAAGTCGGAGGGAGCGAAGGTTACCGGCACGTCGTCATGTCTCCTCTGGTCTCTGTCGTGGCCGCCCGTGGTCTCTCCCCGGACCCATCACGCCATCTGAGATGCGTATCCGATATGTATCTTATGTTCCATATACGTGCACGCTGGCGGCCGTACGGCGGGGGCCGCGCTGACACCGCGCGTCCCTGACTTGCGGACGTACCTCCTGCCGGTACCTTCGACATGAAGTGACCGACCGCGCGGTGGACCAGGCCGGAAGGAGCAGGCCGATGGGCGTGAAACGGTGGATCGGGAAGTGGCCGGTGTACCGCCAGCTCACCGGGGACGACCCGTTGGGCCGGGGCAAGGCGGCCCAGTCCCCGCGCTCGGCCGCACTCGCGCCCCGCACCGAAAGCGCCGACCGGGTGATCGACTCGGTCTGTCCTTACTGCGCCGTGGGCTGCGCGCAGCGGGTCTTCGTCAAGGACGAGCAGGTCATCCAGATCGAGGGCAACCCGGACAGCCCCATCTCGCGCGGCCGGCTGTGCCCGAAGGGCTCGGCCAGCAGGCAGCTCGTCACCGGACCCCAGCGCGTGCAGAAGGTGCGCTACCGCCCGCCTTACGGCACCGAGTGGCAGGACCTGGACCTGGACACCGCCATGGACATGGTGGTCGACCGGGTGCTGGACGCCCGGCGGAAGGGCTGGCAGGACGTCGACGGGTCGGGGAACAAGCTCCGCCGGACGATGGGCATCGCCAGCCTCGGCGGCGCCACGCTGGACAACGAGGAAAACTACCTGATCAAGAAGCTGTTCACCGCCCTGGGCGCGCTACAGGTGGAGAACCAGGCGCGTATTTGACACTCCGCCACGGTTCCCGGTCTGGGAACCTCGTTCGGGCGCGGTGGTGCGACCGATTACCAGCAGGACCTGGCCAACGCCGACTGCATCATCATCATGGGCTCGAACATGGCCGAGGCCCACCCCGTCGGTTTCCAGTGGGTGATGGAGGCCAAGGGGCGCGGAGCCCGGGTCATCCACATCGACCCGCGGTTCACCCGTACCAGCGCGCTGGCGGACCAGCACGTCACGGTGCGGGCGGGTACCGACATCGCCTTCCTCGGCGGCGTGATCCACTACATCCTGTCCCACGACCTGTACTTCAAGGAGTACGTGCAGGCGTACACCAACGCCTCGTTCCTGCTGAACGAGGGGTACCAGGACACCGAGGACCTGGACGGGCTGTTCGGCGGGTACGACGCGCGGACCGCCTCGTACGACTCGTCGGTCTGGGCGTACGAGAGCACCGTGGCCGAGCAGAAGTCGGGGCGGCGGGCGAAGGAGCAGTCCCACTCGTACCAGCACGGCGCGAGCGGTCCGGTCGTGGAGGGGTCCGCGCAGGAGATCGCGGCCGACCCGACGCTGGAGCATCCGCGGTCCGTCTTCCAGGTGCTCAAGCGGCACTTCTCCCGCTACACCCCGGAGATGGTGGAGCGGATCTGCGGAGTGCCCCAGGACCTCTTCCTCGAGGTCTGCCGTGCCTGGACCGCCAACTCCGGTCGCGAGCGCACCTCCGGGCTGGTGTACAGCGTGGGCTGGACCCAGCACACCGTCGGCGCCCAGTACATCCGGGCCGGGTCGATCATCCAGCTCCTGCTGGGCAACATCGGCCGTCCCGGTGGCGGGATCTACGCGCTGCGCGGTCACGCCAGCATCCAGGGCTCCACCGACATCCCGACGCTGTTCAACCTGCTCCCCGGCTACCTGCCGATGCCCGACACCACCCACGAGGACCTGGGCAGCTACCTGGACGCCATCAGCGGCCACAACCAGAAGGGGTTCTGGGGGAACGCCGACGCCTACACGATCTCGCTGCTCAAGGAGTACTGGGGAGACGCGGCGACGGCGGAGAACGACTTCTGCTTCGACTACCTGCCCCGCATCAACGGCGACCACGGCACCTATCGCACGGTGATGGACATGGTCGACGGCAAGGTCTCGGGTTACTTCCTGCTCGGTCAGAACCCCGCGGTCGGCTCGGCCCACGGCCGCATGCAGCGCCTGGGCATGGCCAACCTCGACTGGCTGGTCGTCCGCGACCTCGCCATGATCGAGAGTGCCACCTTCTGGAAGGACGCCCCGGAGATCGAGACCGGGGAGATCACCCCGGAGAGCTGCCGCACGGAGGTGTTCTTCTTCCCCGCGGCCTCGCACGTGGAGAAGTCCGGCACCTTCACCCAGACGCAGCGGATGCTGCAATGGCGCGACCAGGCCGTAGAACCTGCCGGTGACCAGCGCTCCGAGCTGTGGTTCTTCCACAACCTGTGCCTGCGGCTCAAGGCGCGGCTGGCCGGCTCGACCGACGAGCGGGACCGTCCCCTGCTGGACCTGGCATGGGACTACGCGGCCGAGGGCGACGAGCCGTCAGCGGCCGACGTGCTGCGGCACATCAACGGCATCGATCTGGGCACCGGCCGTACGGTCAGCGGCTACGCCGATCTGAAGGCGGACGGCAGCACGTCCTGTGGCTGCTGGATCTACAGCGGTGTCTACGCCGACGAGGTCAACCAGGCCCGGCGCCGCACCCCGCGCTTCAAGTGCGGTCCCTACGACCCCGAGTGGGGCTGGACCTGGCCGATGAACCGGCGGGTGCTGTACAACCGTGCGTCCGCCGACCTGCAGGGGCGTCCCTGGAGCGAGCGCAAGGCGCTGGTGTGGTGGGACGCGGAGCGCGGCGAGTGGACCGGGCACGACACACCGGACTTCCAGACCACCAAGCCGCCGGACTTCCGGCCGGCCGAGGGCGCCTCCGGGCCCGACGCGCTCCGCGGTGACGACGCGTTCATCATGATGTCGGACGGGAAGGCCTGGCTGTTCGCCCCGACCGGGCTGGCCGACGGCCCCATGCCCACCCATTACGAGCCCGCCGAGTCGCCGACGCGCAACCTGCTGTACGGCCAGCAGGCCAACCCGGTGCGCAAGGTCTACGGGCGTGAGGACAACCCGAGCAACCCCGCCGGGCCAGACCCCCACAGCGACGTCTTCCCGTTCGTCTTCAGCACCTCCCGCCTCACCGAGCACCACACCGCCGGCGCCATGAGCCGCCAGCTCCCCTACCTGGCGGAACTCCAGCCGGAGCTGTTCGTGGAGGTGTCGCCGGAGCTTGCGGCCGAGCGGGGCCTGCGCCATCTCGACTGGGGTCATGTGGTCACCGCCCGGACCGCGGTGGAGGCCCGGGTGGTCGTCACCGACCGGATGGCGCCGCTGCGGATCGACGGCCGGGTGATCCACCAGGTCTGGATGCCATACCACTGGGGCGGGACCGGCCTGACGACCGGGGACGTGGTGAACGACCTGATCGGCGTGGTGGTCGACCCGAACGTGTTCATCCAGGAGAGCAAGGTCCTGACCTGCGACGTCCGGCCAGGGCGCCGCCCGAGAGGTCCGGCGCTGCTGGAGTACGTCGAGGACTACCGGCGGCGCGCCGGGGTCACGGCGGAGACCGGCACCTGCGTCGTGACGTCCGGAGAGGGCGACAGGCCCAGTCACCCAGAGTCAGACGGCCCGGAGGAAACACCATGACGCACGAGCACAGTTTCTACGGGCCGCTCGCCGACCCCGCCGGGGACGCCGGGCACCGCGACCACCCACCGAGGATGGGCTTCTTCACCGACACCTCGGTGTGCATCGGCTGCAAGGCGTGCGAGGTGGCCTGCAAGGAGTGGAACGAGGTGCCCGAGGACGGGCTCGACCTGCTCGGCATGTCCTTCGACAACACCGGCATGCTGGGCGCCAGTTCCTGGCGGCACGTCGCCTTCATCGAGCAGGAGGCCACGCTGGGCCGGCAGGACGCGGGCCTGTCGACCCTTCCCACCGGTCCCTCGGGCACCGTCGTGGCGGACGGGACGGTGTCCCAGGCGCTGCCGGAGGCCGCCCGGGGCGGGGCCGATCTCGGCACCGCGCCGGTGCATCTGGGGTTTCCGTCCTTCGACCTGCCCGGCGCCGGCAGCGGCGCGGAGAGCCGTACCTCCTTCCGCTGGCTGATGTCCTCCGACGTGTGCAAGCACTGCACCCACGCCGGGTGCCTCGACGTGTGTCCCACCGGGGCGCTGTTCCGCACCGAGTTCGGCTCCGTGGTCGTCCAGCAGGACATCTGCAACGGCTGCGGCTACTGCGTGTCCGGCTGCCCCTACGGGGTGATCGACCGGCGGCCGGACGACGGCCGGGCGTTCAAGTGCACGCTGTGCTACGACCGGTTGCGCGGCGACATGGAACCGGCGTGCGCGCAGGCGTGCCCCACCAAGTCCATCCAGTTCGGCCCGCTCGACGAGCTCCGCGACCGGGCGGCGCTGCGCCTGGAGCAGCTGCACGAGGCGGGGGTGGGCGAGGCCCGGCTGTACGGCCATGATCCCGACGACGGGGTGGGCGGCGACGGCGCGTTCTTCCTGCTGCTGGACGACCCGGAGGTCTACGGGCTGCCGCCGGACCCGGTGGTGCCCACCCGTCACCTCCCGGAGATGTGGGGCTACGCCGGAGTCGCCGCCTCGGCGCTGCTGGCCGCGGCGACCGCCGTCTTCGTGGGCGGGGGCCGGCGATGACCGGGGCCGAGGGCGCCGTGCCGGCGGGCGAGTACCGCTCCTACTACGGCCGGCCGGTGCTCAAACCGCCGGTGTGGGGCTGGCCGATCCCCGCGTACTTCTTCACCGGCGGGCTGTCGGCCGGGGGCGCGCTGCTCGCGGCCGGCGCCGACCTGACCGGGCGTCCGGCGTTGCGCAGGGCAGGGCGCCTGGGCGGCTTCGTGGCGCTGGGTGTCAGCAGCTACCTGCTGATCGACGACCTGGGGCGGCCGGAACGCTTCCACCACATGCTGCGGGTCGCCAAGCCGACCTCCCCGATGTCGGTCGGCACCTGGATCCTGGCGGCCTACGGGCCCGGCAGCGCGCTGGCCGCCGCGGCGGAACTACTGCCGGCCGCCGTCCGCGCCACCCTTCCGGGCCGGCTGATGACGGCGGCCGCCCGGCCCGCCGGGCTGTCCGCGGCCCTTCTCGCGCCGGCGCTCGCGTCCTACACGGCGGTGCTCATCTCCCAGACGGCCGTCCCTGCCTGGCACGAGGCCCGCAAGGAACTGCCGTTCGTCTTCACCGGATCGGCGGCGGCCAGCGGCGGCGGGCTGGGGATGCTGCTGGTGCCGGTGGCCGAGGCGGGCCCCGCCCGCCGGCTCGGCGCGGCCGGTGCGGTGGCGGAACTCGTCGCGTCGCGGATGATCGAGCGGCGGCCCGGGCTGGTGCCCACGGCGTACACCACCGGCCGGGCCCACCGGCTGCGCCGGGCGGCGGAGGTCCTCACGCTGGGCGGTGCGGTCGCCGCGGTGACGGTGGCCCGCCGCAGCCGCCCGGCCGCCGCGGCTGCCGGGCTGGCCCTGCTCGCCGGCAGCGTCCTGCAGCGCTTCGGCGTGTTCGAGGCGGGTGTGGCGTCCACCAAGGACCCGGCCTACGTCGTGGTGCCGCAGCGGGAGCGGCTGAACTCCACCGGCGGGGTGGCCCGTGAGGCCGGGCCCGCCGCCGACCGGGCCCCCGGGCCGGTCACATGAAGTTGCGGGTGTGCAGGGCCGAGAGCTCCGCGGCCTCGTCGGCGGGGAACCCAAGACGGATCAGCCGGCGTTGCCGTCCTTCGTCCATCGCGGTCAGCAGCTCCCCGACCTGGCGGTGACCGCGAGCGACGGCGGCCGGCTGCCAACTGCCGGCGGCCAGCACGACGAGCGCGTCGAGCACGTCCTGGTTGAGCCCGGCGGTGTCGCGCAGCACGTCGTGGCGGTGTTCGACCGCGCCGCGCAGCCGGCCGCGCAGGCCGGGGTCCACGGACGTCTGGTGCTGCAGGTGGGCGACGCCGAAGGCCACATGGCGGGCCTCGTCCTGGTGGGCGAGGCGGACCACGGCACGGGTGACCGGGTCGGGTGCGTGACGGTCCAGGAACGACAGGAGGTTGAGAAAGCCGCCTTCGCCCAGCACGGAGAGCAGGAACGAGGCCAGCGCGAAGTCCGGTTCGGCGAGCAGGGTGGCGAGCGAGGCCCGGCCGCCGGCCGAGGAGGTGCCCATCCGCCCGGTCTTCAGCAGGGCCCGGCGGGTGAAGACCTCGACGTGGCGGGCCTCGTCCGCGGCCTGGACGGCGAGCAGCTGGACGACCTCGCGGAAGTGCGGGTGGATGCGCGCCAGCAGCCGGGCGGGCAGCACCAGGGCCGCCTGCTCGTTCTCCACCAGGTAGGTCATCACCTGCACCACCGCCTCCTCGACGGCGGGTGCCAGTTCGAAGGGGGTGTCCCAGGGGACCGCGGTGGCCGGGTCCCACTGGGCGGCGGCCGCGTGCGCGTACAGGCTGGGGGCGACGTCGGCCCACACCAGGTCGCGTTCTGCCAGGTCGAACCCGGGGGCGGGGGCGCCGTCCTCGATGAGCGCTCCGCGGGCGGCCAGCCCCCATCCGGGGTCCGGGTGCCGGACGATCTCCAGCGGCGACGGACCGCCGGCCCGCAAGGCGGTGGCCCAGCGGTCGAGTTCGGCGGGGCCGCGGACGATGACCGCCCGCACCGGGGAGCCCTGTTCGGCCCCGGGGTGCACGCGGTGGCCGGTGGTACGGCACCAGGCTCTCAGGTGGGCCAGCAGCGCCGGATCGTGGCCGGCCACTGCCAGCCGCTCCCCTGGCTGCAGGCCAGCCAGCGCCCGCCGGACCAGCAGGTGGGCGCCCTGATCGAAGGGGAGGCCCGCCAGGTCGACGACGGCCGGGGCGCCGGCCGGGGCGCTCACGGCCGGTAGCCCTCGGCGGTCACCCGGCCGGCCGCGTCGTAGAAACCGACCTCGCCGACCGCGGCCTCCAGCGCCGGGAAACCCTCGGTCCGGGCGGGGAGCCAGACGTTGAGGCCCTCCAGGTCGAACAGCCGCCGCACCTCGGGGTCGGTGGGCGACATGCCGAGCAGCAGCTCGCCGAAGCGCTCGGTGAGGGCCGCGGGTGCGGCCTCGTTGACCGCCATGACGCAGTGGTCGTACGGGGCGGTCTCGGCGAGGATGCGGGTGCTGCCGGGGGGCAGCGTGCCTTCCTGGCCGAACAGCAGATGGTTCGCGTCGAGGAGGCAGGCTGCCGCGGCCTGCCCGGACAGCAGCGCCCGGGCGGCGTCGCGTTCGCCGCCGATGTGGTCGCCGTGCAGGCCGACGCCCGTCTCGTGGCCGCGCACCTGGACGTCCTCCCCCGGTCGCAGTCCCTCGGCGCGCAGCAACGACAGCGGGATGAGGGTGGCCTGCGGGGAGTCCATGGCTCCGACGGCCACCGTCTGTCCCTTGAGGTCGCGCAGCCGGGCGTAGGGCGCGTCGGCCCGCACCACCACCAGGGAGCGCAGGTCGCGGTCGGTGTCCCGCGCCACGACCGGCCGCAGGCGCGCGCCGCCGGCCGCGGCCAGCCGCTCGGCGCGGATCCAGGCGAGCGGGGAGTTCCACGCCGCGTGGATCCGGCCCTCGACGAGGTCCTCGACCTGGCGCTCGTAATGGGAGTACAGCACGAAGTCGAACGGCAGCCCGCGTGCGGTCAGCCAGGCGCGGAAGCCGGTCCAGATCGCGACCACCTTGGGGTCGTAGGCGACGGCCCCCATCAGCAGGGTCACGACGCCCCCTCGAACAGCGGCATGCCCAGGCTGGCCCGGCCGGTGAAGTCGTACAGCGCCTCGGTGGTGGGGGCCATCACCCGGGCCGCCAGCGCGTCCCGGAAGCGGCGCTCGACGCCCAGTCCGCGGCGGAAGGCGGCGCCGCCGCACAGCCGCATGACCCCGTCCGCGACGTCCGCGGCCGCCTCTCCGGCGACCGCCTTGACCTGCAGGACGCGCAGCATGGCGTCCTCGCGGCCGCTGTCCAGCGCGGTGAGGGTGTCAGCGAGGAAAGCCCGGGCGGTGTCGGCGCGGGTGCGCAGCCTGGCGTAGGCGTCACGTACCGACGGCAGGTCCACCAGGCTCTGCTCCTGGTGCTCAAGGCGTGCCCGGGTCAGGTGGCCGCCGGCCTGTTCGAGAAGCGCCTCGCACAGACCCACGCAGAACGCCGCGTTCAGCACGAGGAATCGGGGCAGCGCCGTGGCCAGGGCGATGTCCAGGCCCTGGCCGTCCGTGCCGAGCATCGCCGAGCCCGGTACCTGCACGGCCGCGGCGGTGACGGGGCTGGAGGCGTTGCCGCGCAGCCCGAAGCCGTCGAAGGCCCCCTTGACCGCGAGCCCGGGCGTGTCACTCGGCACGTGCCACAGGGTCATGGGGCCGGCGGCGGCCAGCGGGCGGCTGGACCACACGTAACTGTCCGCGTGGCCGGCCGAGGTGACCCAGCTCTTCTCGGCGTCCAGGCGCACCCGGCCGGCGCCGTCCTGCGCGGCGGTTCCCATCGGAGCCCAGAAGTGGCTGCGGGACCCGGCCTCGGAGAAGGCCAGCGTGGTCAGGTGCTCGCCCCGGGCGATCGCCCGGCGCACGTCCTGGTCGCCGTGCGCCTCGACCACCGCCACCGCCGAGAAGTGCATGAGCACCACCATGGCGGTCGACGAGCAGGCCCCGGCCAGCCGCTCGATCACCTGCACCGCGGCGGCCAGTGAGGCCTGGGCGCCACCGGCGTCCGCGGCGCTCAGCAGGCCAAGGACGCCGGCGCGGCCCAGGGCCGCGATCCCGTCGGCGGGAAAGGCACCCTGCCGGTCGATCTCCGCCGACCGGGGGGCGATCGTGTCCTCGATCACCCGCTTCAGCGCGTCTGCGATGTCGCTCGCCGGGACGGCGGGTGTCGGAGCGGTGCGGGTGGTGGACGCAGCGGTCATGAATACGCTTCCTCAGGGGCCGTACACGGTCGGGGAGTTGCTGCCAGCGACGCTAGAGGCGGGCCGGAAGCGGCAGGAAATCCTCGGACCGGCCTTCACCCGAAGGGGTGCCACCGGTTACGCCGACCGAGTACCTGCCGCCCCCGCCGGCGCCAGCCCCGCCGGTCAGCGGACGACGATGTGGTGTTCCTGCCGCGCGACCAGCTGCCCGATCACCGGGGCGCCGGGCACCTCGCATGCCACCAGGAGTCCGCCGGAGGTCTGGGCGTCGGCCAGCAGCAGCCGGGTCAGCTCCGGTACCGATCCGAAATCGGTGGAGGGGGTGACCCACGCGAGGTTGCGCCGGGTGCCGCCGCTGACGAAGCCGGCCCGCGCGGACTCCGGCGCCCCGTCGAGCCAGGGGACCGACGAGGCATCGATCACCGCGGTCACCCCGGAGGCGCGCGCGAGCTTGTACAGGTGGCCCAGCAGCCCGAACCCGGTGATGTCGGTCGCGCACACCGCGCCCGCCGCCAGGGCCGCCGCCGATGCGTCCCGGTTCAGCGCGACCATCGAGGCGACGGCATGCGGGAACTCCTCGCCGGTCGTCTTGTGCCGGTTGTTGAGTACGCCCACGCCCAGCGGCTTGGTCAGCGACAGCGGCATCCCGGGTCGTCCGGTGTCGTTGCGCAGCAGCCGGTCGGGGTCGGCCATCCCGGTGACCGCCATACCGTACTTGGGTTCCGGGTCGTCCACGCTGTGCCCGCCGGCCACATGGCAGTCCGCCTCCGTCGCCACGTCCAGCCCGCCGCGCAGCACCTCCCGGGCCAGCTCGAAGGGCAGTACCTCGCGCGGCCAGCCGAGCAGGTTGACGGCCATCAGCGGGACACCGCCCATGGCGTAGACGTCCGACAGCGCGTTCGCGGCGGCGATCCGCCCCCAGTCGTAGGGGTCGTCCACCACCGGGGTGAAGAAGTCGGCGGTGGCGATGAGGGCCGGTGAGCCGGCGGCGCCCGGCAGCCGCACCACGGCCGCGTCGTCGCCGCTGTCGAGGCCGACGAGGAGTTCGGCGGCCCCGCCGCCCGCGGGTCCGCGGCCGGCCAGCGCCGCCACGACCTCCTCCAGCTCGCCCGGCGGGATCTTGCAGGCGCAGCCGCCGCCGTGGGCGTACTGCGTCAGCCGGACGCCTCCTTGCCGTACTGCGGTCGCCATCGCGTGTCCTTTCTGTGGTGGGTCCCGTCATGCCTGCGGGTACGGGGTGCGGGCTCGCAGCGCGGCGCGTTGACACCTGGCGGGCCCGGGGATTCGATGGCCACTGACGGTGCCGCCGGTCCGGCGGCCCGGCAGGGAGACGAACGGGTGCCTGGTGGCCCTCCCGGTCTTCAAAACCGAGGTGTCCGAGTAACTCGGACAGGCGGGTTCGATTCCCGTCCGTCTCCGCTCGGCTGCCGTCCGCACGGCGTACGGCAGCGGACAGCCGCCGCAGGGACGGTGGCAGCCCGTGCGTCAGCCCGCACCGACCGGGCTCTTCACGTGAGGTGCGGGCGTGCAGCGGCGCAGCGAAGCGTCGACGCGCGCGGTGTAGCCCTGCCGGTCGAGGTGCTCGAGCAGCGGCACCGCGACACGGCGGGTGGTCGCCAGGGCCCGGCGTGCCTCACTGGTGGTGAACGGCTGCTCCAGCCGGGAAAGCACCGCGGCGGCCTGCGCGTCCGCCTCCGGCAGCAGGACGACGCCGTCCGTGATCCGCAGCAGCGCCCCCGCCGCCTCGGCGGCGGCCAGCAGGCGCGGTGTCAGCCCGAGTTGCTCCAGCCGGCCGGCTTCTGGGGCCAGAAAGGGGCTCCGGGCCAGATCGGCGCGGATCGCCCGGACTGCGGCCTCGACCGGGGCGGGGAGCGCGGGCCGGGCGTGGCCGCCGTAGAGGCGCCCGTCGCGCCGGTTCAGGCCGCAGTCCGCGGCGAGCGCCTCGACCAGGCAGCGGTCCGGCAGGGCGAGCATCTGGCGGGCGGTCTCCGGGGGCAGGCCCGGTTCCAGCGGATGGCGGACGGCGTGCCCGTCCACGGCGTGGCGGAGCCGGTCGCGCAGGGAGCTCCAATGGCCGGGGTCGGCGAGCCAGTCCCCGGCCACCGGGTCGGACGGCGGGCGCACGCCCATGGCCAGCAGCTCCGTGCGGCGTACCAGGCCGCGCCGACGCAGTTCCGCGGCTCCGTCCGGTGGCAGCGCGACGGCCCGCAGCTCCAGGCCCCGAGCGGCGGCCGACCCGCGCCGGGTGAGCCGTGGTGGACGGACGTCAAGCACGGTGACCCCGGCCGCGACCCGCCGCAGACCGGGGTCGCGCAGCAGCGCCCGGTCGGCGATCCGCAACGGCAGCGCCTCGGCCAGCCGCAGCCTGGCGGTGTCCTCGCCCAGCGGGCGGATCGTGGCCGGGACGGCCGCGGAACCGATGTGCAGGGTCAGCTGCCGGGGCAGGTCGCCCGCCGCGCCGCCGGTCAGCCGGACGTCCACCGTGCCGGCGGTGAGCCAGCGGTCCGGGGTGAGCAGCGCGTCCCCGCGGCGCAGGCTCCCGTCCCCGGAGCCGTGCAGGTTGACCGCCACCCTGGCGACCGCGCTCACCGAAGGCCGGGCCTCCTTCAGCCGCTGCAGGCCACGCACCCGGAACGCCGCCCCGCCGCCGGCGAGTTCGAGCCGGTCGCCCTCCCGGATCGTGCCCGCGCCGAGCGTGCCGGTGACGACCGTGCCCCTGCCGCGTACGGTGAAGACCCGGTCCACCCACAGCCGGACGTCGGCGGCCGGGTCCGCGGCGGGCAGCGCTCCGGTCAGCCGGGTCAGCGCCGTACGAAGCTCGTCAAGTCCCGCGCCGGTGACGGCGCTCACGGCCACCGACGCCACGGCCCCCAGCGACGAGCGCGCGATCCGGGCCAGCGCGTCGGCCCGGACCGCCTCGGGGTCCGCCAGGTCGCTGCGGGAGACCGCCAGCACGCCGTGCGTCACGCCGAGCGCGTCCAGGATCGCCAGGTGCTCCTCGGACTGCGGTTGCCAGCCCTGGTCGGCGGCCACCACGAACACCACGGCGGGCACCGGGCCCACCCCGGCGAGCATGTTGCCCACCAGCCGCTCGTGCCCGGGCACGTCGACGAAGGCGAGGTCCCCGGCGCCGGGCAGCCGGGTCCACACGAACCCCAGATCCAGGGTCATGCCGCGCCGTTGCTCCTCCGCCCAGCGGTCCGGCTCCATCCCGGTCAGTGCCCGCAGCAAGGTGGACTTTCCGTGGTCCACATGTCCGGCGGTGGAGACGACGTGCACGGGCCGGTCACCTCCCCCGCATGGCGTGGCCCGCGGGTGACGCGGGCCGGCCGCGGCGGGCGGGTGCCGGCGGGTCGGGAGTGAGACCGCCCGCCGGAGGTGCCGGGGTCACGGGCGCAGGCGCGGCCGGGCCGGTCGGCGGGGCGAACGCCTGCCGGACGGCGGCCGACAGGTCGGCGTCCGTGTCCTCCGGGACGGCCCGCAGGTCCAGCAGGCAGCGCCCGCCCTCCACCCGGCCCATCACCGCGGGACGTGCCCGCCGCAACCGGTCGGCGCAGGACGCGGGCAGCGAGACCGCGGCGCTCGGCAGCGTGACGCCCGGAGCGCCGCCGCCGCCGATCACCGCCGTGCTGCCGACCGCGCGGCCGTCGACTCCCAGGTCGCGCAGGTGTGCCGCGATGCGTTCGGCGCGTTCCCGGAGCCGCCGGGCGTCGGCGTGCAGCGCGGTGCGGACGGGCGTGGCGGGGCCGAGCAGGGTCGCCTCCAGCGCGGCGAGGGTCAGTTTGTCCACGCGCAGGGCCCGGGCGACCGGGTGGCGGGAGAGCTGCCGCACGAGGTCGGCGCGGCCCAGCAGGATGCCGCACTGCGGACCGCCCAGCAGCTTGTCGCCGCTGGCGGTCACCAGGTCCGCGCCGGCCCGCAGCCAGGTGGTCGCATCGGGCTCGTCGGGCAGTGCCGGCTCGCGGGTCAGCAGCCCGGAGCCGATGTCGGCGACCACCGGCACGTTGAGCCGGGTCAGTTCGCTGACCCCGACGTCGCCGGTGAAGCCGGTGACGCGGAAGTTGGAGGGGTGGACCTTCAGGACGAACCCGGTGTCAGGTCCCACGGCCGAGGCGTAGTCCGCCAGGACGGTGCGGTTGGTCGTGCCGACCTCCCGCAGCCGGGCCCCGGTGGACGCCAGCAGGTCCGGCAGCCGGAAACCGTCGCCGATCTCGACCAGTTCACCCCGGCTGACCACGATCTCGCGGCCCTGCGCCAGCGCGGTGGCCGCCAGCAGGAGCGCCGCCGCCCCGTTGTTGACGACGTGTGCGGCCCGCGCCGCCGGCACCCGCAGGAGCAGTGCCTCGATCACGGACCGGCCGCGGCGGGCGCGGGCGCCGGTGGCCAGATCGAGCTCCACGTCCGTGGTGCCGCTGGCCGCGAGCAGGGCCTCGCGCGCGGCCGCGGAGAGCGGGGCCCGGCCCAGGTTGGTGTGCAGCAGCACTCCGGTGGCGTTGATCACCGGCCGCAGCGCCGACGCCGTCGCGGGCAGCGCCGCCAGCGTCCGCTCGATGACGTCGCCGGGCGGCAGTTCACCGGTGCGGGCGCGTTCCTGGACGCCGGCCAGTACGGACTTCACCAGCCCTCGGCCCAGCCGGTCCACGGCCGCGGCCAGCCGGGCGTCGGCGAGAGCCACGTCGGTACGCGGCACGGCGCGGCGGGCGTCGATCGCCAGGGCGGGAAGGTCTTCGGCGTCCATCTCCTGCGCATTCGGTGAGGGCGGCGGGGGCGGGAGACGGCCGAGCGACCTGGCATCTCCGGGACCTGGCCGACGGGCTCGGACGTACCTGAGGCGGTCACCGTACTGCCGGCACGCAACCAACCGGCGCCACCACACCGGCCGACGGGGCGGTGCCGCTCGAACGAGTCGATGCCGTGTCAGGCTCCGGAGTTCCCCACCGGTCGGGACGCCTCGCGGCATCTCGCCGCCGACGGGGTCGGCGAGGTGAAAGCGGCGTGTCCGCGCCCGGCTTCAAGCGCCGGAGGTGCTCGCGCCGTGCGGCGCCGGGAGCGTTCTGGCCAGGAGCAGGGCGGCGGCGTCGCGGCTCGGCCCCTTGGGCACCATGGCGTCGATGACCGACGCGCAGAGGTCGTCCAGGGCCGTGAAGGGACGGGAGAGCGCGACGCGCAGGCGTTCCAGGCCCTCGTCGATGTCGCTGTTGCGGGTCTCGACCAGGCCGTCGCTGTAGAGCGTCACCGCTTCCGAAGACGCCCGCAGGACCGTCCGTGGCCTTTCGTTCAGCTGCGTCAGGCCGAACGGAGCCGGCAACCGCGTCGGGACATGCGGGGCGGGTCAGTCGGGGATGATCACGTCGATTCCGTAGGCCGCGATCCCCAGGCAGGCGGCGAAGCACAGCGCCGCCGCCCCCGCCGCCACCCGTTCCCGCGTGCCGACCGGTCCCCCGCCGCGCAGCGCCCCCATCCGGGTCCAGGCCACGACCCCGAGGGAGAACATCACGACCACCACCACGGTGACGGCCAGGCTGACCACCGCCACCTCCCCGAGGCTGGACCATTTGATATCCATCCCGTGCTCCTTCGACGGCTGAGGGGGTCACACGACCGACTTGTCGGCGGGTTCCTCCTCGCGGGCGGGCAGTTCGTTGACGTTCTGCCGGTTGACAGGCGTGCGCCGGGACAGGGCGTAGAAACCGGCCGCCGCGGCCAGCGCGACCAGCCCGACCAGGGCCACCCCGAGGTTTCCCCGGTCGGCGACCCAGACCGCGACGCCGCCGACCGCCGCCGCGGCGGGCAGCGTCAAGGCCCAGGACACCGCGATGCGCCCGGCGACCCCCCACCGCACCCGCGCCAGCTTGCGACCCAGCCCCGCGCCGAGGATGCCGCCGGTGCAGACCTGCGTGGTGGACAGCGCGAACCCCATGTGCGACGAGGAGAGGATCACCGCCGTCGCCGTGGTCTCGGCGGTGAAGCCCTGCGGGGCCTCGATATCGGTCAGGCCCTTGCCCATGGTGCGGATGATCCGCCAGCCGCCGACGTAGGTGCCCAGCGAGATCGCCATGCCGGCCGACAGCACGACCCACCACGGCGGTCGCGCACCGTGGTGGAGGACACCGGTGGAGATGAGGGCAAGAGTGATGACCCCCATGGTCTTCTGCGCGTCGTTCGTGCCGTGCGCCAGCGCCACCAGGGACGCCGACCCGATCTGCCCCCTGCGGAACCCCTTCCGCGTCTTGCTCCCGGACGTCCGCCGGGTGATGACATACGCCAGATAGGTCGCTACCAGGGCGACGCCACATGCCACGATCGGCGAGGCGATCGCCGGAACCACGATCTTCTCCACCACCACGTCGAAATGCACCGCGAAACCGCCTGCCCCGACCCAGACCGCACCGATGAGTCCCCCGAACAGCGCGTGCGAGGAACTCGATGGGAGACCGAAAAGCCACGTAGCCAGATTCCACAGGATCGCACCCACCAATCCCGCGAAGATCATCACCAGGGAGACCTTCTGGTCGTCGACGATTCCGTTGGAAATAGTCGACGCCACTTCGGTCGAGAGAAAAGCTCCGGCGAGATTGAGGACGCCGGCCACCGCGACGGCCACCCGCGGGGACAGCGCCCCCGTGGCGATGGATGTCGCCATCGAGTTGGCGGTGTCGTGGAAACCGTTGGTGAAATCGAAGGCCAGTGCAGTCAGGATGACGGCTATCAGGAGAAATGAAACACTGCCCACGGCGAGCCTCCCGCACCAGGGTTGTGCTGGATCATGCGGGACGCACCAGTCTCCTCTTCTGTGGTGGGAGTGCGCGAATCGGCGCCGCCAGGCCCTGGACCACGAGCCTGAGATTGTCGTCCGGGCCGGTTGCGATCTGGCGCGAAAACCAATGTGCGATCTCGTCTCGTCCATGATGACCTGGCCACCGTCTGCCGACAACTTGGGCGTTGGACCCCGTCCGGTGGCCGCCGCCGGGGACTGCCCGGCGTGAGCGCGGAGAGCGCCTCCGCCCGGCGGACCCGATCGGGCTTTGCCACCCGGGTCGTCTCCCTACACTGGCGGCCATGGCATGCCGTATCAGTGAGCTGGTCATCGACGCCGCCGACCCCGAGCGGCTCGCCGTGTTCTGGAGCGACGTCCTCGGCTACGTCGAACTCGGGCGGGAGGACGACGGGAGCATCGAGATCGGGCCGCCCGGCACCGGTTTCGGCGGCCCGCAGCCCACCCTCGTCCTCAGCCCCAGCAGCGACCCGCGCCCCGCCAAGCTCCGGCTGCACATCGACGTCAACGCCACCGACCGGGACCAGGACGCCGAGCTGGACCGGCTGCTCGCGCTCGGCGCCCAGCCGGCGGACGTCGGCCAGACCGGCGCGGAGAGCTGGCACGTACTGGCGGATCCGGAGGGCAACGTATTCTGCCTGCTGCGGACCCGGCTCCAGCCGCTCTGAGCCTTCCGCGCGTCGCCCGTACCGCGTGCGGGCACGGGGCTCACAGCTGCCAGGCGCGGATGCGGTCGGCGGCGTCGAAGAGGCCGGCCTTGCGGGACTGGATGTCGCGTACCAGTTCCACCAGCGCGCCGTAGGGCGGGTCGATGCCGTGGCCGGACGCGTGCATGTAGGCCGCCGCGACCTGGCAGGCGAAGAGGCTGTTGCGGAACGGCAGGGGCTCCAGGCACACCAGGGTGTGCAGCAGGGCGGCCGCCCGCCAGGCGGGGTCCGGGGTGGGGGTGTCGTGCCGGGGGATCTTCGTCTTGTGCCGGGCGACGGCCGCGACGAGGGCCGAGTAGTCGGACACCGAGACGTCCTCGGGCAGGGCCTGCTCCTGGACGTCCAGCAGCCAGGCCACATCGATGTAGAGGACCGGTGGCATCAGGCGGCCTCTGCCCCCCGCGCGGCGGCCGGCGGCACCTCGTCGGGGAACGCCTCGTCGAACTCGCCCCGGCGCTGCTCGCCGAAGGCGGCGGCGTAGCGGACGAAATCCGCCCGCTGCCGTTCACGCAGCGGCAGGTCGTGCACGTACTGCTTCAGGCTCTTGCCCTCGGCGGCCGCGGCGGCCCGTACCGCTTCGAGCTCGTCGTCGGTGAAGGTGATGTTCAACGCTGGCATGCCCGTAGGGTACCAGAATGGTACCGCCGAGGGGTCGTGCCGCTCGTTCGAGGCCGGAGGGCGGGGAGCGATTGACGGGGGCCGCAGGGCGGGGGGACGTCTTTCCAGCAGGTGGGGACAGCCGCGGAGGGGCGTCGTAGGCTTCGCGCATGGAGAGTCTGGGGGGGACCGATCCGGTCTCGGTCGGGGGATATCCGCTGTTCGCGCGGCTGGGCGCCGGAGGCATGGGGCAGGTGTATCTCGCCAGGACCCGGGCCGGTCGGCCGCTCGCGCTGAAGACCGTGCGGTCCGAGTTCGGGCTCGATCCGGCCTTCGGGGAGCGCTTCGCCCGGGAGATCCGGCACGCCGACCGGGTGCGCTCGCCGTGGACCGTCACCGTGATCGACTTCTCCCCCGCGGACGCCCGCCCGCAGTGGCTGGCCACCGAATACGTCGCCGCGCCCTCGCTGGCCGACTGGGTGGGCGGCCACGGGCCGCTGCCGGAGGCGAGCCTGACCGCGCTGGCCGCCGAACTGTGCGAGGCGCTGCACGCGGTGCACCAGACGGGCCTGGCCCACCGGGACGTCAAGCCGTCCAACGTGCTGCTGGCCGGGCAGCGCCCGCTGCTCATCGACTTCGGCATCGCGCGCGCCGCGGAGGACTCCCGGCACACCCGGACCGGCGCGATGATCGGCTCGCCGGGCTACATGCCGCCCGAGCAGGCCACCGAGGGGGTGTCGGCGGAGCCCGGCGACGTCTTCGCGCTGGGTGCCGTGCTGGTCCACGCGGCCACCGGGCGCGGTCCGTTCCACCGGCCCGGCGAGAATCCGCCCGCGTCGGCGCTGCTGTATCGCGTGGTCCACGAGGAGCCCGACCTGGCAGGGGTGCCCGAGGGACTGCTGCCGCTGGTACGGGCCTGCCTGGCCAAGCAGCCGGGGGATCGGCCCACCGCCCGCGCGGCCGCCGGGCTGCTGGCGGAGCCGGACCGGCCGGCCGGGCTGTGGGCGCGGCGGCTGCCTGCGGGGCTCCCGGCGGAACTGGCGTCCCGGGAGGCCACCATGCGCGCGGCGCTGGGCGAACCGGCCGTCGAGCCGCCGACCCGTCCCGCCACGGTCGTCGACCGCACCCCTCCGCCGTCGGGCTCCGCCGGGCCCGCCGTCGCCGTCCCGCCCGGTCCGTCCCCGGACTCCGTCACGCGGACCGCGCACGACCGGCCGCCCGGCCGGAACGGGCCCGTTCCCGCACCGGTGCAGGGGCCGGCGGAAGAGGACGACGAGGGCGAGCACGGCCGTGGCGCGGCGCCGCGGCCGTCGCGGACGACCGGGCACCGGGCGTGGCTGGTCGTCGCGGCGGGCGTCGTGGCCGTTGCGGCGGTGGCCGGGGTGCTGGTGTACAGCCTGGGCGACTCCGGCTCCGACGACGACGGCAAGACCGGCGGCAGTGCCGGGTCGACCACCGCGGGGGCCGGCGGGCAGAGCGCGGATCCGCACGCACTGCCCGCTGCCTGGGTGGGCACCTGGGCCGCTACCGGCCCGGGCAATCCCGGCAACTACTCGATGGCCCTGCAGACGGACAGCTACAAGATCACCCTCACCCTGCGCGCGGGCCGCCTCGGCGAGCTGGTCGGACAGCAGGTGAGCGACATCCACGACCTGGACACCGGCAAGAACGACGGCTGCACCGAGACGTTGGAGTTGCGGTCGATGAACGCCGGCGTCGTCCACTTCGTCGCCAGGACGGCGCGCAGGACGGACCCGGCCGGGACGGTGTCCTGCCCGGTCGGCAACTCCTACGACCTGAGCATGACCGACGGGACGCTGGAGCTCGCCCCCGCCTCGCCGAGGTTCGGGGCGCCCACGGAGCTCACCCGGCAGTGACCGGGGCGGACGCCGCTCGGCGTGCGCCCCGGTGTCGCGGACCGCCCGGTCCGGCAGGTGTACGTGCCACCGACCGGCCGCGGGAGCCGCCAGCGGCTGCCTGCGGGCGGCAGAAGGTGCGCGTTCAGGCGGGCGCTGCCACTCTCGAAGGGATGGCCTGAGCCGCACCGTCCGGAGCGTGCGGACATCCCCCTCCGGTTCCCGGGCCAGAGCCCCTGGCCAGTCCCCGACAGCCGTCCCTCGAGACCGCCCGCGTGGCTTCATTCCTGCAGCGGAAAAGAGGTATCGACATGACGCAGCTCCGCATCCGTATCCGCACCGTCGTGGCACTGACCGCGATCGCCGTGGCACTGCCCCTCTCCCTGGGCGGCTTCGCCCCCCTCGCCGCAGCACAGGACGCGTCCTCCGGTTCGTCGGCGTCGCCGAGCCCCTCGCCCTCGGGCGGCACGTTCGGCAGCGGCTGTTCCGGCAGTGCGGCCGTCATGGCCAAGTCGGACGTCGCCACCGCCGCGGCCACGAATCCGCAACTGGCCACCCTGGTAGCGGCGCTCAAACGGGCCGGTCTGGTCGACACCCTCAACTCGGAGAAGAACGCGACGGTCTTCGCGCCGACCAACGCGGCGTTCAAGAAGCTCTCGGCCGGCAAGCTGGCGTCGCTGCTGACGGACAAGGCCGAGCTGAAGAAGGTCCTGACCTACCACGTGGTGGGCGACAAGCGGATCACGCCGGCCCAGCTGCCCAAGGGCTCGTTCAAGACGCTGGAGGGCGCCAACCTCACCACGTCGGGCTCCGGCACCACCTTCAAGGTGAACAACTCCGCGAACATCGTGTGCGGCAACGTCGCCACCCGCAACGCCACGGTCTACCTGATCGACAACGTGCTGACGCCGCCGTCCTGAGACTCCGGGCACCCCACCGCGGCAGCCTCGGGCGGCCAGGGACGACCTGGCGGGCCCGGGGATCCGCCGCCCTCCCGGGGCGCCCCACCGGCCGTCACGCCGCCGGCCGGCCCGGGCCCGCGTCCTGAAGCTGCGTGATCGCCACGTCGAGGGCGGCCTTCAGGTGCGTCGTCTCGCCGGTGGCCAGCAGGATCGCCACCCCGCCCTGCACCCCCGCAAGCAGCGCGGCGGCTGAGGCGTCCACGTCGAACGTGTCCGGCAGCAGGCCGTCGCGCCGCAGGGCCCTCATGCCGCCGGCGAGGTGTGCCTGCCATTCGCCCAGCAGGCGGCTGACGATGGCCCGGGCGCCGGGGGACGTACGGCCGACCTGCTGGATCAGCGACCCGAGCGGGCAGGTGTCGCCCTGCTCCTCGTACCGCTCGACGACCACGTCCCGCCACCGGAGCCAGGCGTCCCAGCTGTCCAGGGCGGACAGATACGGCTGCTGGTCGTGCAGCACCCGGTCCGCCTCGTGCTGGGCGACAGCCAGCAGCAACTGGTCCTTGCCCTCGGGGAAGTAGTGGAAGAGCTGGCTCTTGCTGGTGCGGGTGCGTTCCCTGATCTCGTCGAGGGTCGCCGTGAGCCCTCTCTGCCGCAGCACCTCCGCTGCCCCGGCGACGATCCGGGCGCGGGTGAGCTGCCCCTTCGCTGTCAGTGCGACTGCCATGCGGACACCTTCCCGTGCTGGACCACTGAGTCCATTCTACGTCGGCGGCCCGGCCTGCCCGGCCCCGGAACTCTGGACTTGCTAGTCCATTTTTTTCGTCGCACGGTGGAGGGCGCACACCGGAAGACCGCACGGGAAGAGAGCAGCGGAATGCACCTGGAACTCGAAGGAAAGCGCGCGATCGTCACCGGATCGAGTACCGGACTCGGCGAGGAGATCGCCAGGCGGCTGGCGGCGGAAGGAGCGTCCGTCGTCGTCCACGGACGGGACGAGGCACGGGCCGAAGCCGTCGCCAAGACGATCCGGGAGGCCGGCGGGCACGCCGACGTGACCCTCGGCGACCTCGGCACGGACGAGGGCGCCGAGGCGGCCGTCGCCGGAGCGCTGGCCGGCGGTCCGATCGACATCCTCGTCAACAACGCGGGCGTCTACGACATGGCTGCCACGTGGGCGACCACCTCGCCGACGGCCTGGGCCGACATCTACAACACCAACGTCATCTCCAGCGTGCGCATGATCCAGCGCCTCGTACCGGCCATGCGCGAGCGCGGCTGGGGACGGGTGATCCAGATCAGCAGCGTCACCGGCCGCCTGCCGCAGGCGAGCCAGCCCCATTACGCCGCCACCAACGCGGCCCGCAGCAACCTGGCGGCATCCCTGGCCCGCGACCTGCGCGAGACGGGGGTCACCTCGAACGCGATCGCGGCGGGCGGCATCCTGGTGCCGTCGGTGGAGACGTCGCTGGTCGCACTGGGCAGGCAGAACGGCTGGGGCGAGACCTGGGACGAGATCGAGCCGAACCTGATCAGGGCGCTCGCACCCAACGACGCGGGACGCATCGGCAGGCCGGGCGACTACGCCGGCCTGGTGACCTACCTCGCCAGCCCGGCGGGAAGCTACGTCAACGGGGCCAACCTGCAGGTCGACGGAGGCTGGCGGGACGCCTGACGGGCCGGAAGATCCCGCGCCGGCCGGAGTTCCCTACTCCGCCGGCGGGAAGTCCGCGCCGGCCGAGGCCGCTTCCTGGGCCCGCAGCTCCACGAGCATGCCCCCCAGCTGGTCCGCGACGGCTCGGTGGCCGCCGGCGCCCAGGACGATCCGGTGGGGAGGCGGGTCCTGTTCCATGGCGGCGAGGACGGCCCGCACTCCGCGGTAGGGGTCGCCGGCCTGGCGCCCGTTCTGCTCGATCATGGAGGAGCGGACGGACTCGACGAACGGCAGATAGGCGTCGACGGTCTCCGTGACCGGCTCGCCCTCGAAGCCGGCGTATGCGCCGGTGCGGAAGGCGCCGGGCTCGACGGCGAGCACCTTGACGCCGAAGGGCGCCACTTCCTGGCGCAGCGCCTCGGTCAGGCCCTCGACCGCGTACTTCGCCGCGCTGTAGTAGCCGAACCCGGGCGTGGCCCTCAGCCCTGCGACGGAGGACATGGTGACCACCCATCCGCCGCTCCGTGCGCGCATACCGGGCAGGACCGCGCGAAGGACCTCGACCACGCTGAAGAAGTTGAGCTCGAAGGACCGCCGGACGTCGGCCTCCGGGGCGCCCTCCACGGAGCCGTACCAGCCGCGGCCGGCGTTGTTCACCAGCACGTCGATGCCGCCGAAGCGCCCTTCGGCGGCGGCGACCGCGTCCCGGATCTGCCCGGTGTCGGTGACGTCGAGCGGCAGGACGAGCACGCGGTCGCCGTGGCGGTCGGCCCATTCGCCGAGCAGCTGTGGCCGGCGGGCGGTGAGGACGACGTTGTCGCCGATCTCCAGCGCGGTGTTGGCGTAGGCCATGCCGAAGCCGCCGGGGGATCCTCCGGTGATGAACCAGGTCTTCATGGTTTCCTCAAGAATCTGGGGGTTGTCTGGGGCTGTCAGGGGGCGATGACGAGGTCGCCGATCAGTCCCTGGTCGAGGGTGAAGCGGAACCGCAGGTCGACCCTCCCGCCGGGGAAGTCGCCTTCCAGCCGCTGGATCGCGGTGTACCGGTCGGGGCCGGCCTGCTCGGCACCGAGCAGGGTGGTGGTGTAGGTGTACTCGGACGTCGCGCGGTTGAGCCACGCCTCGATCTCGGGAGCCCCCCGGTAGGTCCGGCCCTCGTCGGTGACCGTCGCCTGCGGGGTCATGGCGCGGGTGGCCCCGGAGGCGTCGCGTGCCGTGTGGGCTTCGAGATAGCGCTTGATGACGTCGGGCAGGTCGTCGGTGTCGATGGGGCGCGATGTGCCGGTCATGATTGCCTCGGATCGGGATCGGGCCGCGGCGGTCCCGGTGTGCCCGCGCGCGGGGCGGGAGGTACCCGCTTCCGGGCGCGCGCAAAGGACACCGCCGTGCGACTGCTAAAATAGAAGCTACTGACTGCTAATCTAGCAGTAACTGGGACCGGAGGTGCCACATGGCCAGCCGCGCGCGGCTCGAGGATCGCGAATGTCCGCTGTCGACGACGGTGCAGCACGTCGGCGAGTGGTGGACGCTGCTGATCCTCCACGACGCCTTCGACGGCTACACGCGGTTCGACCAGTTCCAGCAGAGCCTCGACATATCCACCAGCATGCTCACCGCCCGGCTGAAGACCCTGGTGGCCGACGGCCTGCTGGAGCGCCGCCCGTACCAGACGAGTCCGGTGCGCCACGAGTATCTGCTCACCGAGCGCGGACGCTCACTGCGGCCGGTGATCGTCGCCCTGGCGGCCTGGGGCAACCAGCACCTCGCCCCCGAGGAGCGCTCCATGATCCTCGTCGACGCCGAGACCGGCGAGGAAGCCGAACCGGTCGTCGTCGACGCGCACACCGGGCGCAGCCTCGCCGACAGCGATGCCTACGTCTTCGCCGCCGGGCCGGCCGGCAGCACCGGGATGCGGGCGCGCTACGCCGAGCTCGAACGGCAGCGGCGCACGCGGTCCGCCGAGGTGCCCGCGTCCTGAGCGCGGGCGCGGAACCGGGTGTGCTCGCGGCATGTCCTTCATGACGTCAACTCCGAGACGGCCGCATCGGTCGAGGCGAGGATGAAATGAACAGACGTGTGACGGTGTGCCTGGCCGCGGTCCTGTCCGCCGGCATCGCCGTGTCGGCACTGTCCGGGTGTTCCAGCGACAGGCGCGGGATGGGGGATTCGCCCGTCGCCAACCACCGGGGGGACGACAGTCCCGCGGACATCACCAACTTCCCCGACGGCTTCGCGAACATCGCGACCAAGTGCGTGGCGGGCGCGCCGGGTTACCGGGCGTTCATCACCACCCGCGATGCCGCACCCGTCATACTCGCCGACCCGGCGTGCAAGGGCTGACCGGCCGCTGGTGTGCGGGGCATCGTCCGGCCCCGGGCCGACCACAGCAGCGGGTGGCCGGACCGTGGCCCGCGGCAGCGCCGGAAAAGCACTCGACTTGCTCCGCGGGAGCCTGACACAGTGACCCGCTATGGCGAACCTGGAGCTCGTGACCGCCGCGGACGTTCAGCTCATGCAGACTCTCGCACAGCAGGTCACCGCGGCTCGCCCTGAACTGGTGAACGCCGAGACGACGTTCGGTGAGCTGGCCTGGAACTGGGGCAAGGGGCACGCCGTCGAGGGCGCAGGCTGGCGGCGCAGCCTGTGGTTCTCCGGCGGGGACCTGGTGGCGTGGGGCTGGGCCCGGCTGCCGTACCAAGTACCGCGGAGCGACGGGTCGGTGAAGGACGTCAGCGGCGCCTCGCTGAGCTATCAGGTCCATCCGGACCACGCCGGGCTGGTCGACGAGGTGATCGACTGGTACGACGGGACAGCGTCGGGTACGGAGCACGGGGTGACGCCGAGCGCCGCCGACGAGTTCGCCCTGCGGCGGTGGGCCGCACACGGCTACGTGTCCGACCCGACCGCGCTCGGCGACACCGGGTCCTGGACGCAGCTCAACCAGCGTGACCTCGTCGACGTGGAAACGCCGCTGCTGCCGGACGGATTCCGGTTCCGCACCGCCGAGGAAGCCGGGCCGGCGGCCGTGGTCCAGGCGCATCAGGACGCCTGGGCTCCCTCGACGTACACGGCGCTGAGCTACCAGGGCGTCCGGCAGACGGCCGGCTACCGAGGGGATCTGCACGTCCTGGTGGAGGCGCCGGACGGGACCATGGCGTCCTCGGCGATCATGTGGCTCGACGAGGCGAACAGCACGGTCGAGTTCGAGCCGGTGGGGACGCATCCGGCTTACCGGCGCCTGGGGTTGGCGCGCGCGATGATGCTGCACGGGTTGCATCGGGCGCGGGCCGCCGGGGCCACTCATGCGACGGTCGCCTGCCTGGGCGCGCCCGGGCATCCCCGGGCGCGCGGGCTGTACTACGGCCTGGGATTCCGGGAGATCTCGCGGGACGCGCCGCTCGTCAAGTCCGCCGCTGAGGGCTGAGCACCTGCCGTTCGCGGCACTCGCGGGTCGGGCGTCACAGGTTGGTCACCAGGATCCACACGGCGACGACCAGGAACACGAGTCCGAAGGCGCGCTGGAACGCGTAACCCCGCCTGGTGGGCTCGGTGGCGTCGGGGTCCTTCACCCAACCCCGCTGCAGGTGGCGGTTCATCCCCCAGAGCAGCTGCGGGCGTACCACCTGAACGAGCCCCACGGCGAGGAAAAGGCACATGACGGCGATGAACATCGCACCCCCTGCGGCCGGTTCGGGCAGGTCGGCGCTGCCCGACCACGATTCATGCTGACCGGCTGCCCCCGCGGCCCTGGCCGAAACGAGCCGCCGGCCCTGCGGACGTGACCCCGGGGGCCGTCTGCCAGGCGTCCGCCCGAGCTCGACATATTGCACTAGTGCAGATGACGTTTACTGCTAGTGCGATGGGGCGATATCCTCGGGGCCATGCCTGCTCGCATTCCGCTGCCCACCACACTCACCGGCCGCCACGTACGCCTGGAGCCGCTGGCCATGACGCATCGTGGCGACCTTTTCGCAGCCGGGGGCGGTGACGAGGAGCTGTGGCGGTGGCAGGGCGGGCCCGCGCCGCGGACGCAGGAGGAGCTTGACGGCAAGCTCTCCATGCTGCTGGACGCGGCCGGGCGGGGGGAATACGTCCCCTTCGCCGTCATCCACCGCGCGAGCGGGCGGGCCATCGGCTGGACCACCTACCTGGACATCGAAGTGGCCGACGAGCGGCTGGAGATCGGCTGGACGTGGTACGGCCGGGCGTACTGGCGCACCGCCGTCAACACCGAGTCGAAGCTGCTCCTGCTGGGCCATGCTTTCCACGACCTGGGCATGGGGCGCGTGCAGTTGAAGACCGACCATCTCAATCTCCGCTCGCAGGCGGCCATCGCGCGCATCGGGGCGCAACGCGAGGGCGTCCTGCGCCGCCACCGTCGCCGCCCGGACGGCACGTGGCGGGACTCGGTCTACTTCTCCCTTCTCGTCCAGGAGTGGCCTGCGGCCAAGGAGCGCCTGACCGCCCGCATGGGAGAGTTCGGCTAGGTACTGTCCGGCACCGGCGCGACACGGGTCAGTTGGTCGAGGCGGCCGGCGTCGGGTCGTGGCCCTGGTGAACCGAGGTCTTCGGGGGCTTTCCTGCCGACCGGTTGGCCGTGACGCGCTCCACGACCCAGATCGCGACGGTCCCGGAGGAGAAGGCGGCGCCCAGGACGCATACGCCGGTCCAGCCGCTGTGCACCCAGACCACCGACGTCAGAGCGGAGCCCACCGCGCCGCCGAGGAAAAGGCGGTCGAGAAGGCGGAGTTGATCCGGTTCCGGGCCTCGGGCCGGAGCGCGAAGTTCTGATTGCTGTTGAGCACCGCCTTGTGCGCCAGGTCGAGCACGATCACGCCGACGAGCAGCCAGACCGGCGAGCGTGCCCCGGCGGCGATGGCCGCCCATGACGCGAGCAGCAGCACCGTCCCGGCCCCCGTCACGATCTGCACGTGGCCGCGGTCGGCCAACCGCCCCGCCACCGAGGCCGTCAGCGCCCCCGCGGCGCCGACCAGGCCGAACAGGCCGAACAGGCCGACGGTGACCAGTGGTACGGCGACTGCACCAGCAGGAAGGTCAGGGGATCGGGATGCTGCCCGCCGCCTTCGTGCCCGAGCTTCCCGACCTGCCCGTCGTCCGGCTCAGCGGTGCTCCGGCCGGGGTGGAGCACCTCATCTGGAGTCGCTTCCAGCCCTCCCCCGCCGCCGCGGCCTTCCTGTCCGCGCTGGGCGTCTCGGCGCCTTCGGCCGGCGAGTGACGCGGACCCGCGGGGCGCCCGGCGGGCTGTTCGACCCTGATCACTGCCCCGCATCCTGAACGGGTGAGGCCTGCCGGTCTCGGCGCGGAAGGCGACCTGCCACCGCCCCTGGCCAGCTCAAGGCACCGGAGCGGGTGCGGAGTTGCCGGGGAGCAGGCTGCCGAGCGCGCGGATCCTGCCCAGCGGGGAGAGGATCAGGAACAGGCTGGTGCTGAGCAGCCCGAGGGTGCCGACGAGCAGGGCCGTCCTCGGTCCTGCCTGGGCGCCGATCCAGCCGCCGGCCAGCGAGCCGAGCGGTTTGACACCCTGGGCCACGAACAGATAGGCCGCGTTGGCGCGACCGAGCAGCCGGTCCGGAGTGACGGCCTGCCGCACGGTCATGGTGTGGACGTTGCAGGCGGTGATACCGAACCCCTGGACGAAGAACGCGGCGGCGAACATCGGCGCGGCCCAGACGCCGCGATGGGCGGCCGGCAGCAGGAGCGGCGCGAGATCGCCGATGACCGCGGCGGCGAGCAGCGTGCGGCCCAGGCCGATACGGACCGCGAGCCGGCCGGTGACCACCGCGCCGAGCAGCGCTCCCACCGCCCCGATCGAGATCATCAACCCCAGGGTCCCGGGGCGCATGCCCAACTCGCGGACGGCGAAGAGCACCAGGACGGTCTGCACCAGCTGCCAGCAGATGTTGTAACTGGCCGCTTCGCCGAGGAAGGCACGCAAGTACGGGTCGGCGAAGGTGAATCGGAAGCCCTCGGCGATCCGCGAACGCAGCGGCGTCCGGTCCGCCTCGGCCTGCTTCTCCCGGCGGCCTACCGCGGCCACGCCCGCCGCCGACGCCAGGTAGGACACGGCGTCGACGATGAGGGTGAAGGGCGCCCCGACGATCTGCACCAGGAGACCGCCCAGACCGGGGCCGCCGATCTGCGCACCCGACTCGCTGGCGGTCAGCCGCGAGTTCGCCCCGGTGAGGTGTTCGGCCGGGACGATCGCCGGCAGGTAGGAACGGTAGGCGATGGTGAAGAAGACGCGGGCCGTGCCTGCGGCGCAGGCCAGCGTCAGGAGCCAGGCGAAGGTCAGCCGGTCCAGTGCGGCGAGCAGCGGGACGGCGCCGATCGCGACGGCCTGGCAGAGGTTGGAGACGATCAGCACGCCGCGCCGCCGCAGGCGGTCGACCAGCAGGCCGGCCGGCAGCCCGAGAACCAGATACGGCACGTAGGTGACCGCGCCGAGCAGGCCGAGCTGTCCGGGGGTGGCGTGCAACGTCAGCACCGCGGTCAGCGGCACCGCGAGCTGGTTCACCTCCGTGCCGATCAGTGAGCCGGTCTCGCCCGCCCACAGGAAACGGAAATCTTTGCGCCAGCCCTCTGTCACGGTGCTTCCCAGCTGCTCGGTGCGACACGATCGTTCACGTGTCTCCCGCGCGTACCCCGTTCGGATCCCACGGAGCTTCCCTGGACGGCGCTACACCTTGTTGCGCCGCCGGGCCAGCGGCACCATGACGGCCCAGAACGCCAGGCCCACCGCGCCGATCACGGTGATGGCGACTCCGCCCTTGTGGGACATGGCGATCAGCGCGATGCCGAGGACCATCAGGACGAGCGCCGCCCCCACACCCACGGCGGCCAGCAACCCCATGCCCCGCCGCGAGCCCCAGGGCGCCCATCCGCTCTTGTTGCCATAAGTTGCCACGCTGTCCTCCCAGGAACGACGACCAAAGCTCTCGTGCCCGCGATCCAGGTGCGCACACGGTGCGAGCCCGGGGCGTCACCGAGCGGCCGGGGCGTCCCGTCGCAGCCCCGCTTGCGGGATCGCCTTTGCTCAGGGGTGCTTGAGCTGCCCGGCGCTGATCACCGGGAACAGGCCGAGCGCTCCGGTCAGGCTCAGCAGGCGGTGGACGCTGGCGCTCGGTGCCAGCAGGCGGACGCTGCCGCCCTTGCTCGCGGCGGTCTGCCGGGTCTGCAGCAGGACGGTGAGGAAGGTGGAGTCGGCGAACGTCACTCCGGCCAGGTCGAACACCAGATGGGGGTGGTGATCGAGCGCACGGTCCACCGCTCCCAGCAGCAGGCCGGTGCCGTCCAGGTCGGCCTCCCCGCTCACCGTGACCACGCTCGGGGACCCCGGCACGCAGGAGACCGACAGCGGTGGTCCGCCCGGTGGAGCGGGATCAGCAGAAGGGTCCATGAGGGCTCCAGAGTCGAACTGTTGTCGGTCAAGCCTGGCACAGCCGCCACGGTCGACGCGATGCCGAGCACAAAGATCCGCCCCCTTCGCGGGCAGCGCCGGCCGGGCCTGCTGCTTTCCGCGGGCGCGCCGGGGTAGACGCCGGCGTGGACGAGAGCGTCCGCGGAAAGAGGGGGAGACGATGGATGAGGAGCAGCAGGGCGGCCCCGAGCGGGCCGGTGGGGACAGCGACATCGACTGGCAGGCGGAGCGCCGCTGGAGTGACCGCCCATGGGTCCCGTTCGGGGTGCTGGTGGTCGGCGGCGCTCTCATGACCGTGGCGACAGGCCGCCAGTGGGGCGTCGCGGCCGGAGCCGGCGTGGTGGCCGGCTGGTGCGCGGTCATGCTGCTGGCGGTGTGGCAGTTCGCTCGGTTGCGGCGTGACCTCGCCCGCGAGGCGAGAGTGCAGACCCGGCAGATACCTGTGCTCCAGCGGCGCCTGCAGAAGGAACGGCTGCCCTCCGACCCGCCGATGCGCAGGGCGATGGCCGTACTGGTACGCCGGCAGCGTCGGCAGATACGCCGGAGCCGCTGGATCTGGCCGGCCTACGCCGGCCTCTGCCCCGTGTTCGGCGTCGTCTTCCTGGTCGCCGGTGAGACCCGGCTCGGCGTCTTCTGGCTGATCCTGGCCGTGCCGACCGCCCTGTCGGCGTTCGGGTTCCGTCGTACCCGTCACCGTCTCGACCGGCTTGAGGCCCGGCTCGCCCCCGACCTCGCCGCTGTGCGGAGTCCGGTCAGCGGTTCCTGAGCGGTGGGGCGCGCCCGGTCGCCGGTCTGCCGGGTGGGCTTCCCCGATGGGTGGTGCCCGGCTCGCTCAGCGCGAGCCGGGCACCTGAGCGTCAGGCTGTCCCACCTCCCGGCTTCGGGGAGCCGGCGGAGACCACCGGGGTGCGGTACGGCGGCGCTGCCGGGTGGTCGCCCAGCTGCACCGTGGCGGTCGCGGGTGTCCGCGAGGACGCACCGGTGGCGGTGACGGAGTACCGCCCCGGCCGCGTGCGGCGCGGCAGGTCGGCCGTCGCGTGGACCGCTCCCCCGGACGACGCCGTCACCGTGACGACGACGGCAGGGTCGGTGCCGACCTTGACGGTCACCCGCTCCCCCGGGGTGAATCCGGTGCCGCTGACGCGGACCGAACTCCCGTCCTTGCCACCGGAGTCCACTGTGGCGGTGATGGACGGATGTGCCGCCTGCCGCGCCACCGTCACGGTGAACGTCCCGGTGGTGCTCGACAGCGTGTCCCAGGCGGTGACGTGCACGGTGTACGTGCCCGGCTGCTGGTACGTGTGCTGCGCGGTCATCGCGCCGGAAGCGCCGATCGTGACGTCCTGGGGGGCGGTGCCGTCGCCCCACTGGACCTGCGCGTGGTAACCGGTCGCGTCGGTGACACCGCCGGTGACCGAACCGAGCTCCGCCGTCAGACCGGTGCCCGCGGTGGCCGTCCGATCCTGCGTGGTGGTGGTCGTCAGTGCGGGGGCCGGCGTGCCGTCGTCGGCGATGGCGAACACGTGGATCCTGCCCACCGAGCTCGGGTCGCCGGTCTGGGTCGGCAGGGTGACCGAGACGAGTTTCCTGCCCTCCGGGATCTGATAGGGGGTCGTGGCGAAGAGGAACGGCTGGGCGCTGTCCTTGCTTGCTCCGTGCAGCCGGTACGCCGACTTGGCGACGACGATGTTGCCGAAGGCCGGCGTGCCGGCGGCATTGCCGCCCAACGTCCAGTCGCTCAGCTGGATCGGGATGTCGGCGGTGCTGCCGTCGCTGAACTTCGCGGTGCCGGTCGTGCTCTGGTTGCCCTCCGTTCCGGTGCCGATGAAGGAGATGCTCTTCGCGTCGTCCGGCAGGTCGAGCGCGATCGTGCTGCCGTTGCCGGTGGCGTCGTCCGGCGCGCCCGCGCCCGCCGCCGGGATCGTGAAGTGCAGTGCTGTGCCGGGGACGTCGTGGGACGTGCCCGGTGTCACCCCGGCGTCCGCCAGGGCGCTGCGCGAGAACCCGTATCCCACCGAGTCGCAGTCCGCCGCCAGCACGCCGTCGTCGCCGACGCAGACGGTGTCGAACGCGGCGGCGAGGCCGGAAGCCGGCGCGAAGGACACCTGGACGCCGACCGTCGTGGACCCCTGGCTCGTGCCGTCGGTCGCCTGGACGCTCGCCTGGTAGTAGCCGGGCTTGGCGTAGGTGTGCGACCCGGAGACGCGGGAGACACCCCGCGAGCTCGCGGAGACGACCCCTGCCTGGGCCGGTGAGCCGTCGCCCCAGTCGATCGTGGCCCGGTAGGCGCTCGCCGTACCACCGGTGACCGTCGCCAGCGGCGCCGACATCGCGACACCTCCGGTCGCGGGCACCGGGTTCTGCGCGGCGCTGACGGTGACGGTCTTGCCACCGAGCTGGACGTCGCCGCCGGCGAGCAGCTCGACCTCGGCGAGGTTCGTCTGCGCGCCTCCCGCGGTCTTCGTCACGACCAGGCGGAACTGCGCGAACCGGCCGGGCCTGGCGATGGTGAACGGCCGGGTCTGGTCGCGCCAGGGGAACACCTCGCCGCTGCGGGTGTCCACCGTGGTCCAGGTGATCCCGTCGTCGGAGCCCTGGAGCTTCCAGTCAGCCGGGTCGCCGGTGGCGGCCCCGGAGGTGAGGGTGTAGGTCGTCGGCGTCTGCTTGCCGCCGCGGTACGCCCAGGTGATCTTCGGCGTGCCGGTGGCGAAGGTCACCTGCGTCGTCGAGGTGTCGTCGAAGAGCTTCGAGGCGTCCTGCCCGGCGTCCGCGGTGGCGGTGCCGAGCCCGGGCCCTGTGGTGTCCTGCAGCGGCTTCGGCGCCGCGGAGCCCTTGGTCAGGGACGGCGGGGCGTCGTTGGCTCCGGTCCCCCACGACGACGGCTTCGAGCCCATCCGGAAGTCGATCGTCCCGCCGTGCGCGAGCACGGACGAGTCGATGGACACCGAGCGCTGCGCCTTGCCGTTGACCGTCACGCCCTGGACGTAGACGTTCTTGGTGGTGTTGTCCGGGGCGTTCACGACGATGTCGCCGGTGCTCCGGTGGACGGTCATCCTGGTGAACTGCGGCGACCCGATGGCCCAGTTGGAGGAGCCGACCTGCAACGGGTAGATGCCGAGCGAGCTGAGGACGTACCAGGACGACGATTCGCCGTTGTCCTCGTCTCCGGGGTAGCCCTGGCCGATCTCGTCGCCGACGTAGAGCCGCTGCATGATCTCCCGGACGAGCGCCTGGGTCCTGGCGGGCGCGCCGGCGTAGTCGTACATGTAAGGGATGTGGTGCGAGGGCTGGTTGCTCATGCCGAGCTGGCCCAGCCGTACCGCCTGCGCCTCGACCATCTCGTGGATGGTGCCGCCGTAGCCGCCGGGGTGGTCGGCGTTCTCCGGGGTGGCGAAGAACTGGTCGAGCTTCTTCTCCAGTCCCTTCTTGCCGCCGTAGAGGTTGGCCAGGCCCTGGCCGTCCTGCTGGGCGGTGAAGGCGTAGTTCCAGCCGTCGGTCTCGGTGTAGACCCCGCCCCAGTCGAGCGGATCACCGGCGAGGAAGTCGCCTGCGGCGCTGCGTCCTTCGAAGAACTCGGTCTTGGTGTCGAAGAGGTTGACGTAGTCGCGGGCGCGCTCCAGGAAGTAGGCGGACTCCTCCTTGAGGCGGGCGCGCTCGGACTTCGGCGTCTTGGGGTCCTTCGCCAGGGCCGCGCCCATGTTGCCGATGCCGTAGTCGCTGATGAAGCCTTCGAGCGCCCAGGACACCGACTCCCCCGTGGAGGTGGGGGTGTAGCCGAGGAAGAGCGAGGACTCGATCCCCTTGCGGCCGACCTCGCTGCGCCCGGAGGCGACCGTCGCGTCCTTGACCACGGCGTCGTAGGCGGCGAGCGGGTCGGGCAGCTTCACCCCGTTGAGGTAGGCCTCCGCCAGTGCGTTGTCCGCGCTGGTGCCGGTCATCAGGTCGGCGTATCCCGGAGACGACCAGCGGGCGATCCAGCCGCCGTCGCGGTACTGCTGCACGAAGCCGTCCGCGATCTTGGCCGCGACGTCGGGGTAGAGCAGCGAGTACGCGGGCCAGACGGTGCGGTAGGTGTCCCAGAAGCCGTTGTTCACATAGAGCTGTCCGTCGACGAGCTTCGCGCCGGTGGTGCCGGTGGTCGTCGTGCCGGTCGGCGGTGAGACCGGGCTCGCGTACTGCCAGTGCGGCGCGGACGCGGTGCCGGTGTTCTCCGACTGCGAGTTGGGGTAGAGGTTCAGCCGGTACAGGTTGGAGTACAGCGTCACCTGCTGGGTCTGGGTGGCGCCGGCCACCGAGATCCGGCCGAGACGGTCGTTCCAGGCCGCGGTGGCGGCGGTGTGGATCTGGTCGAAGCTGCGTCCGGTGACCTCCAGGTCGAGGTTCTTGCGCGCCTGGTCGGTCGAGATGAACGACGTCGCTATGCGCAGCGTGACCTGCGGGTCGGACGAGGTGTCGAAGGTCGCGGAGGTGCCGGTGGAGGTGGTCGGGGCCCGGTCGAAGGTCCCGGCGACGAACATCCGGGTGTGGCCGGCCGACAGCCCGCTGCCGTTGTCGACCCAGCCGGTGTACGTACCGTCCGTGCCGATGCTGAAGGTGCCGTTGAAGAAGACGAGGCTTCCGGTGGCCTGCCCCGCGGGGAAGGTGAACTGCATGACGCCGCCGTGGTCGGTCGGCGACATCCGTGCCACCAGGCCGTCCTTCAGAGTGACCTGGTAGAGGTCGGGCCGGGCGATCTCGTCGTCGTGGCTGAAGGCGAGAGCCCGGCTGCTCGGCGACCCGGTGAGCGATCCGCCGGCGGGCACGGGCATGACCGACATCTGGTCGCGGTCACCCATCCACGGGCTCGGCTCGTGCGAGATCGCGAGTCCCTGGAGCGTGGGCAGGTTCGCGGCGTTGTTGGACTGCTGGTAGGCGTACTCCCACGAGTCGGACGAGGCGTCGGTGACCGGCGTGAAGAAGTTGAAGCCGTTCGGCACCGCCGAGATGGGCAGGTTGTTGCCGCGCGAGAACGAGCCCGAAGCGTTGGTCCCGCGACGGGTGTCGACGAAGTCGGTCAGGCTGGAGGCGTCGATCGGCGCCGGGGTGCCCGTGACGGTGACGTCGTCGAGCCAGCCCTGGAAGCGCGTCGCGGCCTTGGCCTGCGGGTCGTCGTAGGCGAGCAGGATGCGGTCGATCGTCTTGCCCGCGGCGACATTGCCGATGTCCGAGGCGACCGCGTTCCACTGGTCGGCGTAGAGCACCTTCGACGCGCCCTGGCCGGCTGCCGTGAGCGGGTAGCCGTGCTGGTCGACGGGCGAGCGCCGGCTCAGGTAGGTCCCGTCGGTGAAGTGCAGGTCCACGGCGGCGTACGTCGACGGGTACTGGGCGTCGTGGCCGGTGAACTCCGGGAAGATCTTGTACGACAGCCGGCTCTTGGGTCCGACCGGGATGTTGACGTCGAAGAGCTGGTTGGTGGCCGACGATTCGCCGTCGGTCTGGGCACCGCCGGAGTACCGCAGCGAGGCCACTCCGGTGAAGCCGGCGTTCGCCTTCATGTTGTAGCCGCTGACCGGGCCGGAGCCGGGGCTGGTGACCATCGGGGTGGCGGGCGGCTGGACGGTGGAGCCGTCGCTGATGTCCCAGTCCGCCAACTGGATGATCGGGTCACCGGAGTTGGCGGTGACGTCGAGCCGGTAGAACTGGTAGGCCGTCGTGTTGGCGACGGTGTAGGTGTTGGTGGCGAAGCGGCCGCTGAAGGTCACCCCTGTCCGCTTGTCCAGGTCCACCCAGCCGCTGCCGTCGTCGGACCCCTGGAGGATGAAGTCCTTCGGGTCGCGTGTGGGCGAGTCGTTCGCGGACGTCAGCGCGTACTTCACCACCGTGGCGGGCTTGTTCAGCTGGTAGGCCGCCCAGGCGGTCGAGCTGAAGGTGAGCCACTTGGTGGACGGATTGCCGTCCTTGAGGTTCACCGCGACCTCGCCCGGGGCGTTCTCGGCGCTCGCGGTCACCGTGCCGACCTGCCCGAGCAGGCTGCCGGGCAGGCCGGAGGGGCTCGATCCGCTGAGGTTCTTCTGCACCGGGTCGCCGTGCGCGTCGGTCTCGACGGCGTTCGCGGCGGGTTGCGGGTCGGACGTCTCGAACGAGGAGCTGAAGCTGCCGGCCGGAGCGGTGCCGTTCGCCGCCGCGTGCGCGGCCGGGGAGACCGCGAGCGCCAGCACCGGCAACAGCAGTGCTGTTGCCGCGCTCACCCACCGTCTCAAGGACAGGAGGTGGGCGTGAGGGGGATGTGACACAACAGAGCCTTTCGGTGGGAGTGTTGTCGCGGCCGTCGCCTGCCGCGAGGGGAGATCCCGGTTGCCGTCTTCCGTCCGTCACGGGTGGGATCCACGGCCTGCCGTCCCTCGGCCGGCGTCATAAGCAGGGGCAGAGCTCTCGGGCCATACGACGACTCCACGCACGGTGAAGGGCTCGCGCTGCGGCGCACCCGGATGGAAAACGTCGCTAGCGTCGCTCTCACCGACAACGTTGTCAATATCTGCGAACGGAGAAAGTGTCCTGGGGCGGGGTTCGTTGCGGCGCCGAGGTGGCACCGACGGCGACGCGCAGGCGGCCCGGCCGGTGTCCGGGCGGGCCGCCTGCTGTGAGCGGGGATGCTCCTATAGATGTCAAGCGGCAGGAGCAAGGTCGGTTTGTGTGGCTTGTTCGGTCGGTGTGCTGGTCAGGGCGCGGTAGACCTCGCGGGCGACGAATCGTTTGAGGCAGCGCATGATGTCCTTTTTGGACAGGCCTTCCTTGGTGCGGCGTTCGACGTAGGTGCGGGTGCGCTCGTCGTAGCGCATGCGGACGAGCACGATGGTGTGCAGGGCGTTGTTCGCGGCCCGGTCGCCGCCTCGGTTGAGGCGGTGGCGGTGGGTGCGGCCGGAGGATGCCGGGATCGGTGCGACCCCGGCCAGGTGCGCGAAGGCGGCCTCCGAACGCATACGTTCGGGGTTGTCCCCGGCCGAGACCAGCAGTTGGCCGGCGGTTTCGGGGCCGACGCCGAACAGTTCCAGCAGTGCGGGAGCGGCCTGCCGGGTCAGCGGACCGAGTTCCGCGTCCAGCTCGGCGATCTCGGCGTCCATCGCCTGGTGGCGGCGGGCCAGGCGGCGCAGGGCTGCCCGGGTGGCGGTCAGCGGGCGGGACAGGTCGTCGCCGGGCCGCAGCCGGGCGAGCGTGCGTATCAGCGTGGCCCGGTCCACTCCCGCGACCTGCTCGCGCAGCATCGCAGGCGCCGAGACCAGCAGGCCCCGGATCTGGTTCATCGCCTGGGTGCGGGCCTTGACCGCGCTGCGGCGAGCGGTCCGCAGCACGCGCACGGCCTCGACCACGCCGTCCCGGCTCTTGGGGGTGCCGGTGGCCCGCCCGGACAGTACGGCTGTCGCGGCGGCGTAGGCGTCGATCGGGTCGGACTTGCCCTTCATCCGCCGGGTTTTGCGGTCCGGACGGTCGACATCGATGACTGTGACTCCTGCGGCGGTGAGCACCCGGGCGAGTTCGGCCCCCTAGGCGCCGGTGCCCTCCACACCCACCGCGGCCAGCTCGCCGAGTGAACGCATCCAGGCCAGCAGATCCCGGTAGCCGCGGATCGTGGCCGGGAACTCCTGGTCAGCCAGGTGCCGGCCGATGGTGTCGATCACCGCCGCGTGGTGGGTCAGGCCGTGGGTGTCGACTCCGCCGGTGATCTGCGGGCCGTCGTGCGTCATGCTGGTCATGTCCGTCCTTGTGGCGTGTCCGTTCCGAGGGCGGCACGCGCCGGTCGGGCGGGTGGACAAGACAGTGACGGGGCTTCTGGACCAAGCTCCTATGAAGTCACAAGCGCCCGTCCGGCCGCGTGCGTGGTGACGCCCGGCGGGCCGACAAATCCCAAACAGGACAGTCGAGACGTCAGTCAGTTGGCGAGTCAGGCCCACCCGTAGCGTCACCACGAACATCATCACTGTCAGTTGTAGAGGTCGGCCTCCGCGATCGACCACCAGCTGGTCGAGGTGCCGGTCTGCACGACCTTGACGTAACGGGCCGTTTTCGCCGGGAACGTCGCCGTCACCAGGGCGCCGGTGCCGGTGCCGGTGGCCACGGCGCTGCCGAAGGTGCTGCCGTCGGTGGAGGTGAAGACCTGGTAGCCGCGGGCGTAGTCGGCCGTGCTGCCGGCTGAGTCCATGGTGAGTTTGGAGAAGGTCTTCGCCGAGCCGAGGTCGAGGGTGAACGACTCGCCCCCGGCCATCGGCACACCGGAACTCCAGCGGGTGGCCGTGCTGCCGTCGAGCAGGTTCGCCGGCACGTCACCGCCGCCGGTGGACGACGCGGTCGCGCTCCAGCCGGTTCGGGGCAGGACCGCGCCGGTGCCGCCGCTTCCCGTGCTGCCGTCGGTGAAGACGTTGAGCTCGGCGATCGACCACCAGCTGGTCGAGGTGCCGGTCTGCACGACCTTGACGTAACGGGCCGATCTGACCGCGAACGTCGCCGTCACCTGGGCCCCGGTGCCGGTGCCGGTGGCCGCGGCACTGCCGAAGTTGGTGCCGTCGGTGGAGGTGAAGACCTGGTAGCCGCGGGCGTAGTCGGCCGCGCTGCCGGCCGAGTCCATGACCACCTGGTCGATGCTCTTGGCCGCGCCCATGTCGAGCGTGAACGACTGGCCGTTCGCCATCGGGATGCCGGTGGTCCACCGTGTGCCGGTGCTGCCGTCGAGCATGTTCGCCGGCACGTCACCGCCGCCGGTGGAGGACGCGGTCACCGTCCAGCCGGTGCGGGGCAGGGCCGTCTGGGTGCCGCCCCCGCCGCCGCCTGAGCTGCCGGCGACCGTGGTGGTGCCGGTGAGCTTGATGTCCCGCGACGACGAGCCGACGTAGACGGTGTTGGTGCCGGCCGCGTTGGTCCAGCCGTTGTTCCAGAACTGGAAGCTGCGCGCGTCCAGGCTGATCGCCACATGCTGGGTCTGGCCCGGGTTGAGGTTGATCCGGCTGAACCCGCGCAGGTTCTTGGGGGGTTCGCCGACCGAGCCGGGTTGCCCGACGTACACCTGGGGAACCTCGGCGCCGGCCCGCGAGCCGCTGTTGGTGACGTCGAATCCGACGGCGACGCTGCCGTTCGCGTCGGGCTGGCCGACCGTCAGGTTCGCGTAGGAGAAGGTGGTGTAGGACAGGCCGAACCCGAACGGGAAGAGCGGCGTGAGGTTCTGGCTGTCGTACCAGCGGTAGCCGACCTTGAGCCCCTCGGAATACTGCACCTGGCCGTTCTGGCCGGGCCATTGGGCGGTGGAGTTGGTCGGCCCCTGCGACAGCGCGGTCGGGAAGGTCACCGGGAGCTTCCCGCTGAAGTTCGTGTCGCCGAACAGCAGCGACGCGATCGCGTTGCCGTCCTCCTGACCCGGATACCAGGCCTCGACCACGCCCTTGACGGCGTTGACCCACGGCATGGTCACCGCGGAGCCGCTGTCGACGACGACGACCGTGTTGGGGTTCGCCGCGGCGACGTCGGCGACGAGCGTGTTCTGCTCGGCCGACAGGGTGATGCCGCTCAGGTCGCCGCCCTCGGACTCGAAGTTCGAGACGAACACCACGGCCAGCTTGGCCGCCTTCGCGGCCGCGACCGCCTGGTCGTGCACGGACTGGCCGGGGATGCTCCAGCCGAACGTCGCGTTGCTGGCGCCGCCGCCGTTGTAGTAGTCGACCTCGACGCTGACCGGCTGGCCCGCGGTCAGTGACACGCTGCCGGTGCGGGTGGTGCTGCCCTGGTTGAACCAGTTGTTGATGATCTGCTGCCCGTTGACGTACACCCGCGAGCCGTCGTCACTGGTCAGCGACAGCTGGTAGGCGCCGGTGGTCGGCGGGTGCAGGGTGCCGGTCCACTTGGCCGACCAGTTGGTGGCGTTGACGCCCGGAGCCGGCGAGGCGCCGCCCCATACGTCGTCCACGGTGGACTCGTTGCGGGTCACCACCGGCGTGCCGGTCAGTGCGGTGTTGTTGTAGTAGGACGCGGTGAGGCCGGCGCCGCTGCCCGAACTCGGGGTCAGGTAGGCGCTGCCGACCGGCGGGAGCGCGCCGCTGGAGGGCGTGTCGCCTTGGGAGTAGGTGACGTTGACGCCGCTGCCGGCCCGGTTCTTGATGCCCTGGTAAGGGGTGATGAGATACGGGGCGTTGACACCCGCGCTGCCGCCGCCCTGCGCCATCGCGTTGGTGCCCGCGTCGTCGCCGATGACGGCGATCGAGTCGGTGCCGGTGCCGACCGGCAGGACGGAGCCGGTGTTCTTCAGCAGCACCGACCCTTCCTGCGCGACCTGCTTGGCGGTGGCGCTGTGGGCGCTGCTGGTCACGACCGAGCCGGTGTTGCCGGTCTGCGCGTGGTCGAAGAGCCCCGCCTTGAACATCGAGGTCAGGATCCGGCGGACGTGGTCGTCGATCGTCGCCTGGGAGACCTGGCCGTTGCCGACCGCGGTGGTCAGCGCAGAGCCGTAGTAGTCGCTGCCGGGCATCTCCATGTCGAGGCCGTTGTTCGCCGAGGCGACGGTGGAGTGGGTGGCGCCCCAGTCGGAGGTGACGAAGCCGGTGAAGCCCATGTCGCCCTTGAGCACGGTGTTCTGCAACTGCCCGTTCTCGCAGGCGAAGGCGCCGTTGATGGCCGAGTAGGAGCACATCGCCGAGTCGGCGCCGCCCTGCTTGACCGAGGTCTCGAACGCGGGCAGGTAGATCTCCCGCTCGGTGCGGTCGGAGACGATCGCGTTGTCGGTGATGTTGTTCCGGTTGGTCTCCTGGTTGTAGACCGCGTAGTGCTTGACCTGGGCCATCGGACCCTGGCTCTGGATGCCCTGGATGTCGGCGGCGCCCATCTGCCCGGCGAGGTACGGGTCCTCGCCCAGGGACTCGAAGGCCCGTCCCCAGCGCGGGTCGCGCACGATGTTGATCGTCGGGGCCAGCACCACGTTGGTGCCCTTGCCCCACTGCTCGGAGCCGAGCACCTGGCCGTACTGGTTCATCAGCGAGGTGTCCCAGCTCGCCGCGCCCGCGACCGGGGCCGGCAGCTGGGTGACGTTGGTGAAGCCGTCCCCCGCGCCGACCGGGCCGTCCTGCAGGTGCAGCGCCGGGATGCCGAGCCGGGTGTTGGCGTCGACGCAGCCGACGTAGCCGCACCCCTGGCCGCCGTGCATCATGGTCAGCTTCTCGGCCTGCGTCATCGCGGCCAGCAGCTCGTTGGCGCGGTCCAGCGGCGCCTGTGCGGTGTTCATCCAGGGCTGATCGGCCGCGGCGGCGTGCCGGGCGCCGACGGCGACGCCGCTTCCCAGGACGAGGGCCAGCGCTGCCAGCATCACACCCAGCGTGCGGCTGCGGGCGTGCGGGCGCCGGCGGTGCGGACGGAACCGCTGCTCGGGGCGGGGCGGTGCGTTCATGCGTGCGCGCTCCGTTTCTGGCGACCAGGCGTCCACCGGGTCACCGGGAGCCCGGGCCGGGACGGCGGAGCCGTCCGTGCGCGGGCTTGAGTGGGGGGTGCCCGGCCGGGGAGCACGCCGGTCCTACCGTTCCGGACGTAGCTCCGCACGACGGGGGCAAAACTACGGGAGAGCGCTCTCCAGCGGAGACGAGACTCCCCGAAACGCGGTGTCCCTGTCAAGGATTCCGACAGCTTCTTTCACGCCGTGAACGCGGCTGCCCCGCAGGCCGCTCAGGTCTCCTGCGCGGGCTCGGCGGGATCCGCGTCGAAGCCGTGGAAGAGCGAGCGGTCGCCGCCGTCCCAGGCCTCGCGCAGACCGGGCGTGCTCAGGTCCCAGTCGGGCCGGATGTCGCGCGAGACGTCGCGGAGATCGCGCCACAGGTCGCCGATCGAGGGCCGCCCCCAGAACCAGTAGCCGTTGTAGACGCTGTGCACGACCAGACCCGGTTGCAGCACCAGCGTGTGCGGGATCATCGGATCGTGCTCGGGGTCGGTGTACTCCTGGATGTCCAGGTCCTGCTGGACGGTCCTGCCGGGATCGGACAGGAAGGGCCACTGGGCGCCCACCGACAGGCGGAACTCCTGGAGGGTGTGGTGGTCGTCGGTGGAGATCGTCGCCAGCTGCGTGTAGGCCACCGCGACCTTCGGCTGGAGCACCGCCGCCATCTCCTGGAGCTGCTGGTGCTCCTTCGGGCAGTAGTGCCCGCGCGCCAGGGTGAGGACCAGCGGGTCGTCGCCCTGCAACTCGCTGAGCGTGCGCACCGTTCCGGTGTGATCGGGCAGTGCGAAGTCCGGGAAGACGCCGCCGGGAATGATGTCGGGACGCATGGTCGGCCACCTCTCGTTGTCGGCGACGGGCGCCAGGAAGAAGGCGCCAGGCTCACGGTTCAGGCACGGATGGTCAGAGGGTCGGTGAGGCGGATGCGCGGGTAGAAGTCGGCGCGGATGCGGTCGGCCAGGGTGCTGACCTCCTCGGAACCGTCGTCGGCCGGGTCGATCGTGATGCGGAAGGGCCGCTCGCCCCTCGGGGTCATTCCGGCGTGGACGACGTGGCCGGCGTCCGCGAGCGCACAGGCGGTCATGGCGCCGAAGCCGCTGGACGCGCCGCTGATGAGAATGGTCTTGGCCATGACGTCCTCCTGGGGGCCCGGGAGGACTGCGCCTCCCGCGGCGGGATGAGAGGCGGTCAGTCGAAGGTGATGACGCTGCGGCCGTGCGCGGTGCCGGCGTTCATGGCGTCGAGCACGGACGGTGCCTCGTCGAGATCGACGGTCCTGATCTCGGGGAGGATGTTGTGCCGTGCGGAGAAGTCCAGGGTGTCCCGCAGGTCGTGCGGCGAGCCGGAGGGGTTCGCCATCGCGTGCAGCCGGTTGAGGATCATCAACTGCGCCGGGAGGGCGAAGGGTTCGCTGTTGTACCCGCACAGCACGAGGGTGCCGTCCGGGGCCAGTCCGCTCATGGCCGCGGCGGCGGCCGCGTTGGAGGGGGCCGCGTTCAGCACGACGTCCGCGCCGCCGTCCCACGCCCGCAGCGCCTCGCCGGGATCCGTGTCGCCGGTCGCCACGAACAGCTCCGCCCCCAGCGACTTGGCGTGGTCCTCGCCACGCCGCGAGCGGGCGATCACCGCGACGCGCGCGCCCATCGCCACCGCGTAGCGGATCGCGAGGGCGCCGATACCGCCCGCGCCGATCACGGCGATCCGCGAGTTCGGCTTCGCCCCTGCCTGGCGCAACCCGTTGTAGGCGGTCAGGCCCGCGCACATCAAAGGCCCGGCGGCGACCGGGTCCAGCCCGCTGGGGATCGGCGTCGCGAAGCCGTCCTTCAGGAGCGTGTACTCGGCGTATCCGCCGTCGACCACCACACCGGTGATCCGCTTGCGGGGGCACAGGATCTGCTCGCCGCGCGCGCAGTAGTCGCAGTGACCGTCCGAGTCGTGGAGGAACTGGCCGCCCACCGCGGTTCCCACCTCGGGCCAGGTCACCCCTTCGCCGAGCGCTTCGACCACCCCGCTGATCTCGTGTCCCGGAATGACGGGGAAGTCGGCGAAGGCGTACTCGCCGTTGAGCAGGTTCAGGTCGGAGTAGCAGATGCCACACGAGGTGACCTTCACCAGGAGTTCGCCGGGACCGGGCTCGGGCACCTCACGGGTGGTGACGGAGAGCGGTTCGTGAACTCCGGTGGCGACAGCGGCACGCATCAGGTCCTCCAGAGGTCGGGGCTGATGCACTCGGACCCGTTCCTCTCGCGTCCTGCAGCCGGCCCGCAAGCCGCTCACGGCTCACGGCGGGGCACGAAGCCGGGCGTCCCGGAGCACTCGTGAAGTACCCCGCGGGTGCCGCCCCCGCTGTCCTTCGCGGTCCCTGCACGGGATCCGGCGACGACCCGAGTGCCATATGCCTGGCGCCGGCGTTCCACGAGCCCGGTGCCCCAGCGGTTCGAGCACAACTCCTTCCAGTGTGGACCGGGCAAACCGGGCATGCAACCGTCCCGGCCGCCGCCGCACCGGGGCCGCAGCGGTGCCGGGGCGGGGCGGGCTCCGGCCGGTCGCCGCCGTGGCGTTCGGCCAGTCAGCGGGTTTCCAGGCGGCGGGGCGTGGCTCGGGGACCGCGCGGCGGGCCCGGTGGGTAATCTCGCGCTGCCGCGGGCGGTCCTCCGCCCGGGCGCCGACCGATGGAGTTGACCTATCGCCGAGCCGAAGGCCCCTGCGGCCGGGGTCTCCCAGGGAACCCAGCCGCCCGAGGCGGACCAGTTGCGGACGATGCTGCGCAACCCCGCGTACCGGCGGGCGCTGGTCTTCTGCGGCCTGATCGGCATTCCGGTCTCGGCGCTGGCGTTCTGGTTCCTCGCGGCACTGCACGAGCTGGAGCGGCTGGTCTGGACGGACTGGCCGAAGGACCTCGGGTGGGCGGATCCGCCCTGGTGGTGGTCGTTCCCCTCGCTCGCGCTGGCCGGTACGGCCGTCGCGGTGGTGGCGGGGCGGTTTCCCGGCGGGGGCGGGCACATCCCGGCGGCCGGGATGCACTCGGGAGGGGCGACGAAGGCGGCGCTGCCAGGAGTGATCCTCGCCGCTGTCTTCAGCCTGCCGCTGGGAGCGGTGCTGGGGCCGGAGGCGCCGCTGATCGCGCTCGGCGGCGGCCTGGCCCTGCTGTTCCGCGATCTGGTGCGCGCCGCCGCGACCCCGCAGAGCAACGCGCTGCTCGGCGCGGCCGGCGCCGCGGCGGCGATCTCGGCGATCTTCGGCAATCCGCTGGTGGCCGCCGTGCTGCTGATGGAGGTGGTCGGCGTCGGCGGGCCGCAGCTCTTCGCGGTGATGCTTCCTGCCCTGCTGGCCAGCGGCATCGGGTCGGCGGTCTTCAGCGGCTTCGGCCAGTGGACCGGATTCGCGACCGGGAGCCTGTCGGTCGGCCTGCCCGCCCCTCCCCTGCTCGACATCGGTGACGTGCTGTGGTCGCTGCTCATCGGGCTGGCCGTCGGTGCGGGCGTCCATGCGCTCGTGGTGAGCGGCCGGCGCACGGCGGTCTTCGTGTCCGGCGGGCTGCTGCCCCGTACGGTGCTGTGCGCGCTCGGGGCGGCCGGCTGCATCGCGCTGTACGCGGTCAGCACCGGCCGCTCGCCGTCCGAGGCCGCGCTGTCCGGGCAGGCCACCTTGGCGCAGCTGGCCAAGGACCCGCACGCCTGGTCGGTGGGCGCGCTGGTGGCGGTGCTCGCGTTCAAGGGCGCCGCCTACACCCTGTGCCTGGGCAGCCTGCGCGGCGGGCCGGTCTTCCCCGCGCTCTTTCTGGGCGGGGCGACCGGCGCCCTGCTCGCGCCGCTGCCGGGTCTCGGTCTGGTCCCCGCGATGGCGGCCGGGATGGCTGCCGCCGTCACCTCGGCGCTCCGCCTGCCGGTCAGCAGCGTGGTGCTGGTCGTCGTCATCCTCGGCCACTCCGGCTCAGTGCCGGTGGTCGTCCTCGCGTCGGTGGTGTCCTTCATGGTCACCGAACTGCTGCCGCAGGGACCCGCCGTGCCCGCCCCGGGCAGCCGGGGCGCGGCTCAGCCGCCGGTGGCGAAGCCGGGGAAGAGCGTCATGCCGCCGTCGACGTAGGTCGTGGATCCCACGACGTGGTCGAGCAGGTCGGAGACGAGCACCGTGACGGCGTTCGCGACGTCCTCGAGGTCGCCGACCCGTCCGTAGGGCACTGCCGCGGCAGGTCGGCCTCGGCCTGCGGGGTGTCCCGCGCGACTAGCTGCCCGCGCTGAAGACGCGTTCGCGCCGGGATCCGGAGATGAGCAGCACCGCCCACGTCATCATCGCCCCGACCCGGCTGCGGAAGCCGGTGAGGAAGGCGATGTGGATGAACAGCCAGATCAGCCCGCCGAGCAGGCCGGACGCGTGCAGGCGCCCCACTTTGACGACGGCCCGTCCGCGGGAGATGTACGCCGCGCTGCCCAGGTCCCGGTAGCGGAACGGGCGTGGTTCCCCGGTCCTGCCCTCGATCTCGTAGCGGATGTGGCGGCCGGCGTAGGCGCCGGTCTGCATGGCGACCTCCGCCATGCCCGGCAGCTTGTCCAGGCTCATCAGGTCGCCTACTACCCGGATCTCCGGGTGGCCGGGGATCGTGAGGTCGGGCGCGACCTTGATCCGCCCGGCCCGGTCCTGCTCGGCGCCGGTCGAACGGGCCAGCGCGGTCGCGAACTCCGGTGCCTCGACCCCGGCGGTCCACAGCACCGTTTTCGCGTCGTACCGTTCGGTGCCGCCGTCCTGCCGGCGTACCGTCAGGCCCCCGCCGTCCACCTGGGTGACGGCCGTGCCCAGGTGGACCTCGACGCCGATGCCGTCCAGGGCGCGGGCGGCGTTCCTTGACAGGACCGGGCCGAAGGAGCCGAGCACGGCCTCCGAGCGGTTGAAGAGCAGCACCCTGGCCTGGCTCGGGTCGACGCCGGAATACTCCCGTTCGAGCGTGCGGGTGGCGATCTCCCGGATCTGCCCGGCGAGTTCCACTCCGGTCGGGCCTGCCCCCACCAGGGCGAAGGTGAGCCATCGCGCGCGCTCCGCCGGGTCGGTGCTCGCCTCGGCCGCCTCGAAGGCCCGGTAGATCTTGCGGCGCACCACCATCGCGTCGTCGAGCGTCTTGATGCCGGGCGCGTGCTCGGCGAACTCGTCGTGCCCGAAGTACGACTGCCGCATTCCGGCGGCCACGATCAGGTGGTCGTAGGGAATGGCCTGCGTGCTGCCGTCCGCGGCCTCCGCGAGCACCACCCGGCCCGCGGCGTCCACGTCGGTGGCCGCGGCGAGCAGGCACCGTACGTTCTCGTGACGGCGCAGGACGACGCGCAGCGGCTGTGCGATCTGCCCGCTGGAGAGGATCCCCGCCGCGCACTGGTAGAGCAGCGGTTGGAAGAGGTGGTGGGTGTTGAGGTCGATCAGCGTGACGTCGACGGGAGCCCTGTGGAGGGCCCGCACGGCGAACAGCCCGGCGAAGCCGCCACCGATGATCACGACCTTGCGGCGGCTGATGTGGTCGTCCACCTGGGTTCATCCTCTGGTCACGGAGCCGGGAAGCATGACGTGCGGCGGTCCGGGGCGGCTTCGCCGTCCGAACGGCCCTGCCCGTCGCGCCGGTACGGTCGCGGTGCTCGTGCGCGGGACGCCTCCCCGGTTCCGTGACTCAATCACGCCCGGGCACGGCTGTTGCCCGGCGACTCGCAGGAGCGGGCCGCCGGCGGACCCGACTCCGCCCAACGGCCCAACGGCCCCGCCGGCCCACCGCACCACGCCTGGTCCTCGCTGAGGCGGCGGTGGGGCGGTGCGGCGGGTCAGCTGAGGATCGGCACGAGCCCGGCGGCGAAGATCGCGTAGAAGCCGGCTGCCACCGTCAGGCGGCCCGGGGTGAGCCTGTGCGCCCGCATGGTGAGCAGCAGGTAGACGATCGCAGCGATGGTGATCACGCCGGCCCAGATCAGGGCGTGGTCGAACTTCCACGTGGTGAAGAGCAGCCCCAGTCCGCTGGGCACGGTCGCCTGGATCATCATCGACCCGGAGATGTTCGCCAGCGCCAGCTTGGTCTTGCCCTGCCGCACCCAGATCACCGCGTTCATCACCTCGGGGAGTTCGGTCGCGATCGGCGAGAGCAGCAGCGCGGCCACCTCGCTCGACAGGCCCAGCATCGGCCCGATCGCGTCGAGTTGCGTCACGAACAGCTGGGAGGCGAGGAAGATCAGCGCGAGGGTGGCCAGGGTCTGCGTGACCACAGCCAAGGTGGCCGGCGAAGCGACCCGGCGCTGGAGCTTGAGCGGTTCCAGCTCCTCGTGCGGTTCGTCGTCGTGGTCCTCGGCGCTGATCTCGCGCCAGAAATACACGGCGTAGGCGGCGAAGAAGGCGAGCCCCAGCGTGGACTTGTGCGCGAAGGCCACCAGTCCCAGCGTGACCTTCACCACGAAGATCGGCAGGAACCACTTCTGGTCCTTGGCCAGCCGCCGCGTCTCCCTCTCGTCCCCCAGTACCTGCCCGCCCGGCTGCTCGGGCGTCACACCCGTCTGGTCACCCACCTTCGCCACCTGGCGGCGGCGCCTGAGCAGCAGGACGAAGCCGGTGACGCCGTAGGCGATGGTCGAGAGCGCCAGCGGGCCGCCCATCGCCGCGCCGACGCCGATGTCCTTGGCCCTCGGCGTGCTGCCGGTGGTCACCGCGACCAGCGTCACCACCGACTCAGGCAGCGCGGTGCCGAAGGCGGCCAGGATCGTGCCGACCGCCATCTTCCCCACGTTCAGGCGCAGGCCCAGCCACTCCACGGCGTTGACGAACCACTCACACGAGAGGTAAATCACCACCGCACACAGCACGAGCAGTACGTAATGGATCACAGGCACCATCCAGCCCTCCCCGCCGCGGAAGGCCGGGGACGACACGCTGGAGCGCGACATCCCACCGATTCACTAGTATTTGCGACGAAAAGGCGCCTCCCAGGGCCGGTAAGCCGATCCCCTGCGGCCGATTCCGGGGCGGCGCGCGGAAAGCGACAGGACCGAGGTCTCACCGATGGCGGACGAGAGCGTGCAGCACCCGAGCCTGATCGTCCCGATCGGGCACGTCGAGCCGGTGCCCCGGCGCCTCCGCGGCACGATCGGCGGCCGGGTCGTCTTCGACACCCGGCGCGCCCTGTACGTATGGGAGTGGCGGGCGTATCCCCAGTTCTGCATCCCGGTCGAGGACATGGTCGACGGTGTGCTGACCGACGACGGGCACAGCGAGAAGCGAAGCCCCGGGCCGGCCCGGCGGCACACCCTGCGGGTCGGGGCCGAGGTCCGGGAAGGCGCCGCCTGGGTCTGGGAGGAGGGCGCGCCGGAGCGCCTGCACGGCACCGTCCGCTTCGAGTGGGAGGCGCTGGACTCCTGGTTCGAGGAGGACGAGCCGGTCTACGTCCACCCCAGGAGCCCGTACACCCGGGTGGACGCGCTGCGCTCCTCCAGCAGCGTCCGGGTGGAACTGGACGGGACCGTGCTGGCGGACGCGCCGCACTGCGTCAAGCTGTTCGAGACCGGCCTGCCGACCCGCTACTACCTCGACCGCATGCACGTCGACCTGACCCGGCTGCGCCCCTCCGACACGGTGACCAGCTGCCCGTACAAGGGGACGACGAGCCACTACTGGTCCTTCGACAGCGACACCGGGACCCACGAGGGCATCGCCTGGGCGTACGACTTCCCCACCGTCCACGCCAACCGCATCGCCGGCATGGTCGCGTTCTACAACGAGCACGTCGACCTCCACGTCGACGGGAGGCTGCTGCCGCGGCCGTCGCTGCGACGGGGCTGAGCCCGCCTCCTCGGCCACCTGCTCCCGCCGGTCGCGGTGCTCCTCCCCACCACGCCGCGGCGCCGGGCCGCCGTGCTGCCGTCCCGTCGATGAGCTTCCCCCGGACCGGGCCGGCGGCGGTGCGAGGCGTACGCACTTGCGAGTCGCAGCCCGCCCCATGCCTCGCAGAGGCCGGACAATAGGCAGTTGCGTGCTTGCATCTGCGTTTGTGCAATTGGTGCGGATGGGTACCCGTCAGGTGGGGAGGTGGTAGCCAGTGACGCAGTCTCTTGCGGCCGGTCCGCTGGCCGAGGTCGCGCTGTCCGGCGACATCGCCCGCCCGGCCCGGCTCACCGTCGCCGGTCTGCGCCGGTGGCCGCAGCGGCGGGTGCGGGTCGGGTTCGAGTGCGCGACCAGCGGAGCGCAGCGCCATCGCTTCGAGGGCCCGCTGCTGTACGACGTCCTGTCGGACGCCGGTCCCGGCTTCGACCCGGCGCGCCGCAAGGACCGGCTGCGGTTCCTGATCGCCGTCACGGGTGCGGACGGGCATCACGCGCTGCTGACCTGGGCGGAGATCGATCCCGACTTCGCCCGCGCCCCGGTGCTGCTCGCGGTGCGTATTGACGGCACGCCGCTGGACCTGGCGGGCCCGCAACTGGTGCTGCCCCAGGACCGCTGCGGAGCACGGCACATCAGCGCCATCACCACCATCGCGGTCGACGGCGGATACGGACGGCGGAGGTAGCGGCGCACCAGCAGGTCAGCCGGTCCCCTACCGCGCCTCGACACCGGCGGTCACCAGCGCTGACGTCCGCGGATCCCGGGCCGGCGACGGCCGATCGCCGGCGACATTTCCGCTGAAATGAGGTGTTCCCGGGAGCCGTAGGGGTCGCCCCGCCGAGAGTAGGGGCAGACTTCCCGTCATGACCTCTCTAGCATTCACGACATGACGGTTCTGCCCGACGACAGGATCTCACCGGCCGCCGAGTTCCCGGGCGCCACGCGTGAACAGTGGCAGCAGCTGGTCGCGGGTGTGCTGCGCAAGTCGGGCAAGGAGGTGTCCGGGCCCGAGGCGGAGCAGGCGCTGTCGACGACGGTGGACGGCGGGCTCCTCGTCCGCCCGCTCTACACCGCCGAGGACGGCGCCCCCGATCTCGGACTGCCCGGCTTCCCGCCGTACGTGCGCGGCAGCAGGCTGCTCGGCGGCTGGGACGTGCGCCAGAGGCACCTTCTGCCGGACCCCGCACGGACCAACGAGGCGGTCCTCGCCGACCTGGAGGGCGGCGTCAGCTCCCTGTGGCTCGCGGTGGGCGGCGCCGGTCTGCCGGTGGCCGACCTCGGACGCGCCCTGGAGGGGGTCTACCTCGACCTGGTGCCGGTGGTGCTCGACGCCGGCCCCGACACCGGCGCCGCGGCCCGCGAGCTGCTGCGGCTGTACGGGGACCGGGGCGTGGAGCCCGGGCAGGCCCGCGGCAACCTCGGCGCGGACCCGCTGGCGTACGCGGCCAGGACCGGCACGGTCCCCTCCTACGACGACGCCGTCGCGCTGGCCGGCCTGGCCCGCGAGCAGTACCCGGGGCTGCGCGCCCTGACCGTGGACGCGCTGCCGTATCACCAGGCCGGGGCGTCGGCGGCCCAGGAGCTCGGCGCCTCGCTCGCCACCGGGGTCGCCTACCTGCGCGTCCTGACGTCCGCCGGTCTGGACGTCGAAGCGGCGCTGGGACAGCTGGAGTTCCGTTACGCCGCCACCGCCGACCAGTTCCTCACCATCGCCACGCTGCGGGCCGCCCGCCGCCTGTGGTCGCGGGTCGCCGAGGTCACCGGGGTCCCGTCGGCGGGCGGGCAGCGCCAGCACGCCGTCACCTCGACGGTGATGATGACGCGCCGCGACCCGTACGTGAACATGCTGCGCACCACCCTCGCAGGCCTGGCCGCCGGGGTGGGCGGCGCCGACGCGCTGACGGTGCTGCCCTTCGACGAGGCGCTGGGACTGCCGGACGCCTTCGCGCGCAGGATCGCCCGCAACACCTCCGCGATCCTGCTGGAGGAGTCGCACCTGGGGCGCGTCGCGGACCCGGCGGGCGGCTCCTGGTACGTGGAGCGGCTGACCGAGGAACTCGCCCGCGCCGGCTGGGCGTTCTTCCAGGAGCTGGAGGCGGCAGGCGGCCAGGAGAAGGCGCTCGGCTCGGGCCTGGTCGGCGAGCGGATCGCCGCCACCTGGCAGGCGCGCACGCGCGAGCTGGCCACCCGCCGCGAACCGGTCACCGGGGTCAGCGAGTTCCCGCAGCTCGCCGAGCGCCCGGTCCGCCGGGAGCCCGCTCCGGCCCGCGCCGCGGGCGGCGGCCTGCCGCAGGTGCGGCGCGACGAGGCGTACGAAGCGCTGCGGGCCCGGTCCGACGCCCACCTGGCCACCACCGGTGTCCGCCCGAAGGTCTTCCTCGCCGCGCTCGGACCTGCCTCGGCGCACACCGCACGCGTCTCCTTCGCCTCGAATCTCTTCCAGGCGGGCGGGGTCGAGCCGGTGCACGACCCGGTGACGGTGGATGCGGAGACCGTCGCCTCGGCCTTCGCCGCGAGCGGCGCCGACGTCGCCTGCCTGTGCTCGAGCGACGCGCTCTACGCGGAGCAGGCCGAGGCGGTGGTCGGAGCGCTGCGCTCGGCCGGGGCGAGCTGGGTCTGCCTGGCCGGACGGCCCGGCAGCCTGCCGGGCATCGACACGTTCGTGTTCCTGGGCTGCGACGCCGTCGCCGTCCTGTCCACCGTCCTCGACCGCGCGGGAGTGGCGGCGTGATGCAGATCCCGGACTTCTCCCGGATCCCCCTCGGTCCCGGCACCCCGGTGGAGGTGGCCGAGGACCAGTGGCGCTCCGCCGTGAAGGAGACCACCGGCAGCAGCGAGGCCGACCTGGTGTGGGAGACCCCGGAGGGCATCGGGGTCAAGCCGCTGTACACCGGGCGCGACCTGGAGGGCCTGGACTCGCTCGGCACCTACCCGGGCATCGCGCCCTTCGTGCGCGGTCCCTACCCGACGATGTACGTCAACCAGCCCTGGACGATCCGGCAGTACGCGGGATTCTCCACCGCCGAGGAGTCCAACGCCTTCTACCGGCGCAATCTGGCCGCGGGCCAGAAGGGCCTGTCGGTCGCCTTCGACCTGCCCACGCACCGCGGCTACGACAGCGACCACCCGCGGGTGACCGGTGACGTCGGCATGGCGGGCGTCGCCATCGACTCGATCTACGACATGCGCCAGCTCTTCGACGGCATCCCGCTGGACCGCATGACGGTGTCGATGACCATGAACGGCGCGGTGCTGCCGGTGCTCGCCCTCTACATCGTGGCCGCCGAGGAGCAGGGGGTGCCGCCGGAGAAGCTCGCGGGCACCATCCAGAACGACATCCTCAAGGAGTTCATGGTCCGCAACACCTACATCTACCCGCCGCGGCCCTCGATGCGGATCATCTCCGACATCTTCGCCTTCACCTCGCACAAGATGCCGCGCTACAACTCCATCTCCATCTCGGGCTACCACATCCAGGAGGCCGGGGCGACGGCAGACCTGGAGCTGGCGTACACCCTTGCCGACGGTGTGGAGTACCTGCGGGCCGGGCAGGGCGCGGGACTCGACGTGGACGCCTTCGCCCCCCGGCTGTCCTTCTTCTGGGGCATCGGGATGAACTTCTTCATGGAGGTCGCCAAGCTGCGGGCGGCCCGGCTGCTGTGGGCGAGGCTGGTACGGCAGTTCGACCCGAAGAACCCCAAGTCACTGTCGCTGCGCACCCATTCGCAGACCTCCGGCTGGTCGCTGACCGCGCAGGACGTCTTCAACAACGTCACCCGGACCTGCGTGGAGGCGATGGCGGCGACCCAGGGCCACACGCAGTCCCTGCACACCAACGCGCTCGACGAGGCGCTCGCCCTGCCCACCGACTTCTCGGCGCGCATCGCCCGCAACACCCAGCTGCTGCTCCAGCAGGAGTCGGGCACCTGCCGGGTGGTCGACCCGTGGGGCGGCAGCGCCTACGTCGAGCGGCTGACGCACGACCTGGCGCGGCGGGCCTGGCAGCACATCCAGGAGGTCGAGGCGGCCGGCGGCATGGCGCAGGCCATCGACGCGGGCATCCCGAAGCTGCGGGTGGAGGAGGCCGCCGCGCGCACCCAGGCGTGGATCGACTCGGGCCGGCAGCCGGTGATCGGCATCAACAAATACCAGGTGCAGACGGACGAGAAGATCGACGTGCTCAAGGTCGACAACTCCTCGGTGCGTACCCAGCAGATCGCGAAGCTGAGGCGGCTGCGCGACGAGCGGGACGAGAGCGCCTGCCAGGGGGCGTTGCGGGCGCTGACCGAGGCGGCCGGGCGCGAGCCCGGGACCGGTCTCGACGGCAATCTGCTCGCGCTCGCGGTGGACGCCGCGCGCGCGAAGGCCACGGTCGGCGAGATCTCCGACGCCGTGGAGCAGGTCTACGGACGGCACGCGGGCCAGATCCGTACCATCACGGGTGTGTACCGCAACGAGGCCGGCCGGTCGACGGCCGTGGACGGCACCCGCGCGCTGGTCGAACGGTTCGAGGAGGCGGAGGGGCGCCGGCCGCGCATCCTGGTGGCCAAGATGGGGCAGGACGGGCACGACCGCGGTCAGAAGGTGATCGCCACGGCGTTCGCCGACCTCGGATTCGACGTGGACGTCGGCCCGCTGTTCCAGACGCCCGCGGAGGTGGCCAGGCAGGCGGTCGAGGCCGACGTGCACATCGTCGGTGTCTCGTCGCTGGCCGCCGGGCATCTCACGCTGGTGCCCGCGCTGCGCGAGGAGCTGGCAGCGGAGGGCCGCGAGGACATCATGATCGTGGTGGGCGGTGTCATCCCGCCGCAGGACATTCCCGCGCTGCACGAAGCGGGCGCCGCGGCCGTCTTCCCGCCGGGCACCGTGATCCCGGACGCGGCGCACGACCTGGTGACCCGGCTCGGTGCGGCCCTCGGCCACGGGGAGCTGTAGCCGCGGCATGCCCAAGGATGTCGGCGACTACGTGAAGGGCGTGCTGGACGGCCGGCGGGCCCTGGTCGCGCGGGCGATCACCCTGGTGGAGTCCACCCGCGCCGACCACCGCGCTCAGGCACAGCAGGTGCTGACCGAGTTGCTGCCGCACAGCGGCGGGGCGCGGCGGATCGGCATCAGCGGGGTGCCCGGCGTGGGCAAGTCCACCTTCATCGACGCCTTCGGCACGATGCTCACCGGCCTCGGGCACCGCGTCGCGGTGCTGGCGGTGGACCCGTCGTCGAGCAGGACCGGCGGCTCCATCCTGGGCGACAAGACCCGGATGGAACGGCTCGCCGTGGACCCGGCGGCCTTCGTCCGCCCGTCGCCGAGCGCCGGCACGCTGGGCGGCGTGGCGAAGGCGACCCGGGAGTCCATGGTCGTCATGGAGGCCGCGGGCTACGACGTGGTGCTGGTGGAGACGGTGGGTGTCGGGCAGTCGGAGACCGCGGTGGCCAGGATGGTGGACTCCTTCCTGCTGCTCACCCTCGCCAGGACCGGCGACCAGCTCCAGGGGATCAAGAAGGGCGTGCTGGAGCTGGCCGACGTGATCGCGGTCAACAAGGCCGACGGCCCGCACGAGCGGGACGCGCGCGGGGCCGCCCGCGAACTGGCGGGGGCGCTGCGGCTGATGCACCCCGCCGACGCGTCCTGGACGCCGCCGGTGCTCAGTTGCAGCGCCCGCGAGTCCACCGGGCTGGACGCGGTATGGGAACGCCTGGAGCAGCACCGGGGAGTACTGGAGGCCGCGGGCCGGTTGGCGGCCAAGCGGCGCGACCAGCAGGTCGACTGGGCGTGGGCGATGGTCCGTGACGAGGTGCTTGGCCGGCTGCACGGCCATCCGGCCGTCCGCGCGCTCGCGCCGGCCCTCGAGGAACAGGTACGTACCGGGACCATGACGGCGGCGGTGGCCGCGGAGAGCCTGCTGAACGCCTTCGACGGCGGCGGGACACCGCCACCGCGGTGAGGCGGGCCCGGGCCGCCGTACCGGGTCACCGCAGCCCGGTGCGCGCGGCCCGCGTCACAGCAGCCGGTGCGCCTCCGTATCGGAGACCGGCGCGCCTGCGGTGATCCCGTGCAGGACGTGCGCCAGGACCTCGGCGCCCCGCACCACCCGTGGTCCCGGCCTGTTGAAGTAGGCCGGGCCGTCCAGCACCCACACCTGCCCGGCCCGGACGGCCGGCAGGTCGTCCCAGGCCGGATGGTCCGCCAGCAGGCCGGCCTCCTTCAGAGTGCGCTCGGGCGGGAAGCCGCACGGCATCAGCACGATCACCTCCGGCGCGGCCTCGATCAGCGACGCCCAGTCCATGGAGCCGGTGTGCTCACCCGGCTCGGCCAGCAGGGGCTCGCCGCCGGCGCAGCGGATCTGCTCGGGCACCCAGTGCCCGGCCGGCCACAGCGGGTCGAGCCACTCGATCGCGGCCACCCGCGGCCGCGGCCGGCCCGACACCTGGGCCCGCACGGCGGCGAGGCGCCTGTGCAGTTCGGCCACCCGGTGGACCGCGACCTGCGGCACGCCCAGCACGTCGCCGACCTGCTCCACGCAGGCCAGCACGTCGGCCAGCGTCCGCGGTTCCAGGCTGAGCACCCGGGGCCCGTCGCCGTCGAGCACCCGTACCGAGTCGGCCGCCGCCCCGTAGGAGACGGCACAGACCTGGCACAGGTCCTGCGTCAGCACCACGTCGGGCGCCAACTCGCCGAGCAGGCCGGCGTCCAGGGTGTAGAGGGAGGACCCCTGGTGGGCCGCGCCGCCCACCGCCTGCGAGATCTCGCGGCTGCTCAGCGCGTCCGGGTCGAACTCCGCGGCCGTCACCACCGGCACCCGCGCGACCACCTCGGGCGGCCAGTCGCACTCGTGGGTACGTCCGACGAGGCGGTCGCCGAGGCCGAGTTCGGCGACGATGTCGGTCGCCGCGGGAAGCAGGGAGACGATACGCATGCCCGAACGTTAGACCGCCCGTGTCCCCCTCCGCAGCGGTGAGGCGGCATCCCGCCGGCCGCCCTCGCGATACTCTGCAGGCGAACGCGAGTTCGTCGCAGAGGGGGGCCCGCAATGAACCGGCTATGGGGACTTCGCGGCACGGAGGGCCTGTACGTCACCGCCGTGGGCTGCCTGGCGGTGCTCGGCGGCGTCCGTGGCACGGGCCTGCCCTACGGCGTGGCGATCCTCCTGACCCTGCCCTGCGCCATCCTGGCGGTCGTGGGCATCTACGGCGGCTACGCGTTGCTCAAGGCGGTGGGCGGCCTGTGGATGCCGGTCACGCGCGGCGACGGCAGTGACGCGGCCTGGCTCAGCGCCGGGAGCGCCACGCTGAACGCCGTCCTGCTGGTCGCCGCGGCGCTCGCCAACGTCTTCCTGATCGAACTCTTCCGCCGGCGCCGTCGCCGTCTCGCTCAGGGGTGAGATCGCCGCGGCCGCCCCTGGCGGCGCTGTCTAGGCTGCGGGGATGACCTCGCAGCGTTATCTCTCCGACCTGTTCTCGCTGGACGGCCGCGTCGCCGTGGTGACCGGCGGCAGTTCCGGCATCGGCCGAGCCGTCGCGGAAGCTCTCGCGCGGGCGGGGGCGAGCGTGGTGATCGTGGCACGCAGGAAGCCGGAACTGGTCGCGGCGGTGGACGAGTTGACGGCGGCCGGCGGCCGGGCGGCCTGGGTGAGCGCGGATCTGGGCACCCGCGCCGGGGTGCGCGCGGCCGCCGAGCAGGCGGCCGGGGTCTTCGGGGAGCCCGACATCCTCGTCAACAGCGCCGGAATCAACCTGCGGCCGCCGATGGACGAGCTGGACGACGACGTGTGGGACGCCACCATGGCGGTGAATCTGGAGGCGCCCTTCCTGCTGGGTCAGCGGTTCGGGCCCGGCATGGCCGAGCGGGGCTTCGGCCGGATCATCCACATCACCTCCCAGCAGGCGCACCGCGCGTTCGTCCAGAGCGGCGCCTACGGGGTCTCCAAGGGCGCGCTGGAGTCGCTGGCCCGCTCGCAGGCCGAGGCGTGGTCACCGCACGGTGTCACCTGCAACACGCTGGTGCCCGGCTTCGTCATGACCCCGCTCAACGCCAGGCTGTGCGCCGACCCGGAGAGGGTGGCGGCGCTGGCCGCCCGCACGCTGACCGGACGCAACGGCCTGGCAGCGGACTTCGCCGGCGCCGCGGTCTTCCTGGCCGGCCCGTCGTCCGGCTACGTCACCGGGCAGGCGATCTTCGTCGACGGCGGGCTGTCCGTCCACTGAGCGCGCCACGGGACGGTCGGCGGAATACATGATCCACCCCCGGCGCTGAGGGAGTTCATGACATCCCTGCGCACACTCGGCTCCTCCGACCTCAAGGTCTTCCCGCTCGCCCTCGGCGGCAACGTCTTCGGCTGGACCGCCGACGAGGCCGCCTCCTTCGCCGTCCTGGACGCCTACGCGGCGGCCGGCGGGAACTTCGTGGACACCGCGGACTCCTACTCCGCCTGGATAGACGGCAACGCGGGCGGCGAGTCGGAGACCATCATCGGCAAGTGGGCCAAGGCCCGCGGCAACCGGTCCGACATCGTCATCGCGACCAAGGTCAGTCAGCACCCGGACTTCCCCGGCCTGTCCGCGGCCAACATCAAGGCCGCCGCCGACGCCTCCCTGCGCCGTCTGGACACCGACTACATCGACCTGTACTTCACCCACTTCGACAAGACCGAGGTGCCGGTCGAGGAGATCGTCGGCGCCCTCGACGAGCTGGTGAAGGCCGGCAAGGTCAGGCACATCGCGGCGTCCAACATCACCCCCGAGCGGCTCCAGGCGTCGCTGGACTTCTCCGACCGCGAGGGCCTGGCCCGTTACGTGGCGCTCCAGCCGCACTACAACCTGGTCTCCCGGGACACCTACGAGGGCCCGCTGCAGGACCTGGCCGCGCGCGAGGGCCTCGCGGCCGTCCCGTACTTCGCGCTCGCGTCCGGATTCCTCACCGGAAAGTACCGTCCCGGCGCGACAGTCGACAGCGCCCGCGCCGGGTCGGCCGCCAAGCACGCCGGCTCCGAGCGCGGCCGGCGGGTCCTGAGCGCGCTGGACGAGATCGCCGCCGCCCACGAGGTGCAGGTCGCCACGGTCGCCCTCGCCTGGCTCGCCGCCCGGCCCACCGTCACCGCGCCCATAGCCTCCGCCCGGATCGCCGACCAGCTCCCGGCGCTGCTGGGGGTCGCGGACCTGACCTTGACGCAGCAGGAGCTCGACCAGCTCACGCAGGCCTCCGCCTGACCACGTGCCGGGGCCGGAGCGGGGTCACGCCCCGCTCCCGGCCCCGAGGCCGAAGGGCCACGCCTCGATGTCCTGGTAGCGGATCGGTCCACGGCTGCGGCCGAAGTCGCTGCCGACCAGGTGGAGCCGCCCGGCGAGCCAGCGGCGGCCGCTGAAGTCGGCGATCCCCTCGGCCAGCTCGCCCACCGAGGCCGCATCCCCCCGGCGGGCCCGGGCGAGCGTCAGATGGGGGCGCAGCGGCCGGTCCTCGAAGGCGACACCGCAGCTGCTGACCACGGCCCGTACGTCGGCGGCGAGCAGGTGCAGCTCGTCGAGGTCCCCGTCGACCCCGCTCCACAGCACCCGGTCGTCGAAGCTTCCGCTGCCGCGCAACGCCAGCCGCGGTGCCCGCCGGTCGGCGGCGAGGGCGGATAGCGGCGGGCACAGCGCCGGGACCACCTCGGCCGGCAGCTCCCCGAGGAAGGCCAGGGTGATGTGCCAGTCCTCGACGCGGTTCCACCGCACGTGCGGATGGCTGTCATAGGCGGGGCGCAGGGCGCGGGCCAGTTCCTCTTTCGCGTCGTCGGGCGGCGCGAGCGCCAGGAACACCCGAAGGGTCGCGGGCCGGGTCTCTTCGTTCACACCGCACTTCGTACCGCACCGGGCGGGCATGTGCGGCCCGCGGGGGTCAGGCCAGGGCGCCCTTCGCCGAGTTCCACAGCACTCCGCGGTTCACGCGGTCGGGGTAGCGGGCGAGCATCGTCTCGTACAGCTCGCCGAAGTCCTTCGCCTCGTCCGCCGCGGCGGAGAAGTCCAGGATGTAGCGGCGCGTCAGCTCGATGTCCTCGGGCTGTCGGGGTCCCCGTCCCGCTTGTGGCCCGACACCAGATACGTCGGGTCCAGCCCGGCGACGGTGTCCAGGGCCTTGAGCCAGCTGTCGCGCCCGGCGCCCCTGGACTCGGCGAGGTACATGTGGACCTGCCCGTAGACGGCGTCGCCGGCCACCACCAGGCCGAGCGAGGGGACGTGCAGGGCGCTGGTGCCGTCGGTGTCGGTGTGGCCGAGCTCGATCGCCCTGAGCTGCTCGCCTTCGACGTCGATGGTGCCGTCCGCAAGTGCCTCCGCGACGATGTGCCGGTCGGAGATCTGAGCGGGGAAACGCGGCTCCCAGAAGGCGTCGAACCACTTGGGGCCCCACTGGGCGCCCATGAACTCGGCCACGCCCTCGGCCGCCACGAACTTGGCCTGCGGGAAGCGGTCGAGGACCGCGGGCGCGCCGAAGAAGTGGTCCCCGTGCGCGTGGGTGACGAAGACGGTGGTCACGTTCTTGCCCTGCGCGACGACCCAGTCGGCCAGCAGGCGGGACTCGTCGACGGTCATCAGGGGGTCCACCAGGACCGCGTCCCGCTCGCCGTAGATGAGGGTGGACGCGGTCGGCGACCACATCCGCTGGTCCTCGCCGGGTGGCAGGTCGTCCGAGACGGCCGGCTTGGACGGGGCGACGTAGACGGAGTAGGCGAGTCCTGTCATGGGCGAACTCCCGCGGTCGGAGTCGAAGGGGGCGGCTCACGGACGCGAGTGCCCCGTACTCAGCAAAACGCCTCTTCGAGGCCGCTGCCACCGCAGCGGAACGGCCCCGGCCGTCGTGCGCCGACGCCGAGGGGGCGCCGGGTCACCGCTCCGCGACGGGCTGCTGGGCCCAGACCGTCTTGCCCTCCATGTTGTACCGCGTGCCCCAGTTGTCGGCGACGCTGGAGACGATGAAAAGACCGCGGCCGGTCTCCTCTATGGTGCGGACGTGCTTGACATGCGGGGAGCTCGAGGCGGTGTCGCTGACCTCGCAGGTGAGCAGGCGGTCCATGATGAGCCGCAGCCGTATCGGGGCGGCGCCGTAGCGGACGGCGTTGCTGACGAGTTCGCTGGCGATGAGCTCGGTGGTGTAGGCGGTCTCCTCGTCGATGCGCCAGGCCTCCAGCTGCCGCCGGACTTCGGCACGCGCCATGGGGGCCGCCTCGGGGTCGACAGGCAGCGAACGCGTGAGGATCTGCTTCTGCGGCAGCGCCTCCGGGCGCGCCAGCAGCACGAGCTTCTCCTTGTCCTCCGGGTTCAGGAGCGCGTAGGCGATCTTGTCGCACAGGTCGCCGAGCGGCCGCGAGGCGCTCTCCCCCAGCAGCTCGGCCACCGACGTCGACTTCACGTCGATCTCCTCGTTGGCGATCGCCAGGGTGCTCCCGGCCGGCAGTCTGACGGTGGTGGCAGGAAACGGGGCGCTGCCCGGCGGGGCCAGCGGCGGACTCCCCGAGACGGGCAGGCTGACCGCGGTGCCGTCGGGGTGGACCGCGAGGGGCTTCGGAAGCCCGGCGCGGACGATCGTGCACTCCTGCTCGACGGAGTCGTACACCGCGATCAGGCAGCCCGCGCTCAGCGGCTCGCTGTGCAGGGGGTCCCCCGCCGGCAGTGCGGCGCGCTCCTCCGCGAGACGGGCCGCGGTGTCGCTCAGCCGCGCCATCAGCTCGTCCGGCTCCAGATCCAGCGCCGCCAGCGCGTGCAGGGCGGTCCGCAACTGCCCCATGGTGGTGGCGGTGGCCATGCCCCGCCCGGAGACGTCGCCGACGATCAGGGCGGTGCGCGCCCCCTCCAGCTCGATCACGTCGAACCAGGCGCCCCCGCCGCCGAGCCCGGGGATGTGCAGGCGGGCGATGTCCACCGTGGACGGCGAGGCGGGCCGCTGGGGAAGCAGCCGGCGCTTCAGCGTCCTGGCGATGGTCCGCTCCTGGGTGTAACGGCGGGCGTTCTCGATGCACAGCGCGGCATGGGCGCAGACATCGGACGTCAGGTCGATGTCCTCCTCCTCGAAGAGCTCCTCCCCGTCGGCCCGGTAGAAGCTCACCAGACCCAGCGCCTGGCCCCGCACGGCAAGCGGGGCGACGATCAGCGAGTGGACCTCGGAGTCGCTGATGGCCTGGGCGCGCGCCTGGTCGGCCGCCAGCCAGACGCTGTCCGCGTCGACCGGGACGAGCCGCGGACGCAGGTCGGCCAGCACCCGGGAGAAGGGAGTCGCGTACGGCAGCCTTCCCACCTCCCCCACCGGGTGCGCCGACACCTTGCCGATGAAAGCGGCCCGCCGCACGGGTATGTCCCGGGCGACCGGGACCAGCGGCGGCTCCTCGCCCCGCACGACGTCCTCGATGACCTCGACCACCACGATGCCGCAGAAGGCGGGCACCACCGCGTGCGCCAGCTCCTCGCAGACCGCTGTGACGTCCAGTCGCTCCCCCACCTGTTTGCGTACCTGTTCCAGAATCTTCAGCCGCTGGAACGCCCGATCGCGGTCCGTGACGTCCAGGGTGGACGCGACCAGACCCAGGATCTCGCCGTCGTCGTCCTCCAGCCGCGCGTAGGAGACGGCGTAGACCCGGTGCTTGCCGTTGCCGCCGCCGGTGGCGGAACGGACGATCCGGTCGGGCTCCGCCTCGCCGGTCGCCAGCACCCGGCGGGCCGCCGCCTCCTCCTTCTCGGGTTCGGCGAACCGATAGGCCTCGGTGAACACCCGGCCCAGCGGCGATCCGGAGTCGGAGTCCCACAACCTGCAGGTCTCGGTGTTGGCGCGGACGATGCGCAGCTGGTCGTCGAGCACGTGCAGACCCATCGGCGAGTGGGTGAACATGACCCGCAGGATCGCCAGGTCGGACGCCGAGATGGTGTTCGGACGGGCGGCGCGTACCTCCCACACCACAGAGGACCCGGACAGCACGGGCTTGACCAGCGCATGGTCCACGACGCCGCATCCGCGCTGCTGCTCCTCGCCCACCGCTTCGCGCACCAGTGGGCCCACCGGCCGGCCGACGATGTCCTCCGCCGGGCGCCGGAACATCGCGCAGACCGACGGAGCGCACTCCAGTACCAACCCGGTGTCATCGATCCGCATGAGCAGGTCACTGTTCGCCATTGCTGCACCTCGCTCCTCTCCCCCGGGTATGAGCAGCAGGGCCGCCCAGCCACAGGGACGGACGCCGAACGGCACAACGAACCCACCTACCCATGGTGCAATCGGCGGGTGCCGCACCGCCAACGCTCAGCGAGCCCTCCGCCCCGGCCGCACGCCTTCGGGCGGCCGGGGCGGTTACCAGGGCAGGGGTGCGCCGCGGTCGGCGAACGTGCCGGTCGGGCCGTCGGGGCCGATCGTGGCGTACCGGACGATGGCTTCGGCGCCCTCCTCCGGGCTCTGGATGCCCTGCCCGGTCATGCCGTGCAGGTCGGTGGCGCTGAAACCGGGCTCCACCGCGTTGACGCGCAGCTGCGGCAGGCCCTTGGCGTACTGCGCGGTGAGCATGTTCACCGCCGCCTTCGAGGCGGAGTACACCGGGGTGACGTGGTGGGACTCCGGCCGCCCGCTGTCGGTGACCACGCCGAAGGAGCCCAGCGAGCTGCTGACGTTCACGATGACCGGCGCGTGCGACTCCTGGAGCAGCGGAAGGAAGGCGTACGTCACCGCCATGAGGCCGACGACGTTGACGTCGAGGACGGCCCGCAGGTGGGTGGCGGCCGCGGCGCCGATCACGCCCTCGAAGACGCCGGCGTTGTTGACCAGCACGTCGAGCCGTCCTTCGCGGCGCCGCAGCTCCTCGGCCGCCGCGGTCACGGACGCGTCCTCGGTGACGTCGAGCACCAGCAGTCCGGCGCCGAGTTCCGCGGCGGTCACCCGGCCGCGTTCGGCGTCACGGGACCCGATGTAGACGGTGTGGCCGAGCTTGATCAGGCGGCGGGCGGTCTCCCTGCCGAGGCCCTTGTTACCGCCGGTGACGAGCATGATGGTCATGAGCATGATCCTTACATGGCGAGCGCGACGTGCCCGGGGGCGCGGCGCTGGGGGTGATGCCCACCGTGTGCGGCCGCCGCGGGAGGTGGCAGTACCCCCTCGTTCCTGGGGCCGGCAGGGACACCCACCGCCGGCCGGAACGGAACCACGGTGGGAGGCATGGACGGCACGAACGCGCTCGGCGACTTCCTCAGGGCCCGCCGCGAGCTGGTGGGGCCGCAGGAGGTGGGCATTCGCGGCGGCGGCGGACTACGACGGGTGCCTGGCCTGCGCCGGGAGGAGGTCGCGACGCTGGCCGGCATCAGCCCCGACTACTACCTGCGGCTGGAGCAGGGCCGCGACCGCAACCCCTCGGCCCAGGTCCTCGACGCGCTGGCCGAGGTGTTCCGGCTGGACGCCGACGCGACGGCCTATCTGCACCGGCTGGCGCAGCCCGCTCCGCGGCGGCGCCGGGCACCCCGGCAGGAACGGGTGCCGGTCAGCATCCGCCGGCTCATCGACGGCTGGACGGCCAACCCCGCCTACGTGCAGAACAAGTTCTCCGACCTGCTCGCGGTCAACGCCCTGGCGGCGGCACTGTCGCCGAACTACGCCCCAGGGGTGAACCTGCTGCGGGCGGCCTTCCTCGATCCCGCGGAGCGCGAGCTGCGACGGGACTGGGAGGAGGCCACCAGCGAGGGCGTGGCGAGCCTGCGGGCCCATGCGGGGCCCGACGTGGACGATCCGCGGCTGGTGGAACTGGTCGGGGAGTTGTCGGTGCGCAGCGAGCGGTTCCGGCGCCTGTGGGGCCGCCACGACGTACGCCCCAGGGTGGGCCGGGTGAGCAGGCTGACCCACCCGCAGGTCGGGGAGCTCGACCTGCGGGCGGACAAGCTCACCGTCGGCGGCACCGGCGAGCTGGTCCTGGTGGTCTTCCAGGCCGAGCCCGGAAGCCGCAGCGCCGAACTGCTCGCCCTGCTCGGCAGCCTGAGCGCTTCCGGTCGCGCCGCTGACCCGCCGCTCGGTGGGCGCGAGGACCGGGGGCCCGCGGGATCCGGCCCGTCGCGCGGCGGCGGGCAGAACGCCTCCGGCAGGAGCTGACGCGGGCGGCCCCTCGCCGGGGGAACGGCCGGCGGCCACACCGCTCTGGGGCCCCGCGTGGCAGGGTGGAGGCATGTGCGGCCGATACGTCTCCACCCGAAGCCCCGCCGAGCTCACCGGGCTGTTCGATGTCACCCGCGAGCCGGAACCCGAGCAGCTGCTCGAGCCGAGCTGGAACGTCGCGCCGACCGACGGGGTGTGGGCCGTGCTGGAACGGGCCGACCGCGACACCGGCGAGGTGCTGCGGCAACTGCGGGCACTGCGGTGGGGTCTGGTGCCGTCCTGGGCGAAGAGCCTCGACATCGGCGCGAAGATGATCAACGCCAGGGTGGAGACGGTGCACGAGAAGCCCGCCTACCGGCGCGCGTTCGCCAAGCGACGGTGCCTGCTGCCCGCCGACGGCTTCTACGAGTGGCAGACCGAGCCCGCGACCGGCGACCGCAAGGCCCGCAAGCAGCCGTATTTCATCGCGCCCGAGGACGGCGGTGTGATGGCGCTGGCCGGGCTGTACGAGTTCTGGCGTGACCCCGAGGCCGCCGAGGACGATCCCGACGCCTGGTGGCTGACCTGCACGATCATCACGACCGACGCCACGGACGCGGCCGGCCGCGTCCACCCGCGGATGCCCCTGGCGGTGAACGCGGAGGACTACGACGCCTGGCTGGACCCCTCCCACCAGGACGCCGACGACCTGCGGGCCCTGCTGACCTCCCCCGCCGAGGGACGTCTGGACGCCCGCGCGGTGAACACCGCGGTCAACAACGTCCGCAACAACGGCCCCCACCTGCTGGACCCCGCCCCGGACAACGGCTGAGCTCCCGCCGCGGAGGGGCCGGCAGATGGGACGGCGGGGTCACCCGGACCCTTTCCGTGCGCGGGTGTACCGGGCGATCTCCTCGTCCAGCAGACGGCCGACCAGGGCGCCGCCGAAGACCACGACGCCGACCCCGACGAGCCAGGACTGCAGGACCAGGACCGTGCCGATCGGCCCGTAGGCGACGGCGTTGGACGCGATCAGCGGGGAGAAGACCAGCCGGGAGAAGACCCGCAGCCCCAGCAGCCCGAGCAGGGTGGCGACCGCGCCCGGCAGCAGCGCCCCCCAGCGGACCCGCCCGCCCAGCAGCACGTGCTGGGACCACCACAGGAACACCACGGCGCCCAGCGACGCACCGACCCCACCGCCCGGGGACCGGCGCGCCAGCGTGGTGGTGGCGGTGACGAAGAGGAAACCGGTCAGCACGGTGAGCCACACCGCGTGCCGCCACACCGCGTGCCAGCGGGCCGGGGCCAGGTCCCAGACCTTCTCGTAGCCGGTCTGCACCGCCCCGCCGAACGTCAGACCGAAGACGGCCAGAGCCGCGATGCCGAATCCGGTGGTGGATCGCAGCGCCTGGCTCGGCCGGCTGAACAACCGCTCGACCTGGGTTCTGGCGTCCCCGGAAACCCCCAGCCCCTCCCCCAGCCACTGGGCGAACCCCCGTCCGCGCTCGGGCTCGGCCGAGGCGACGATGATGAGCAGCGGCACCAGCGTGAGCAGTCCCAGCGCCGCGAAGCCCAGCGAACGCTGTCCCAGCTCCATGTCGCTGCCACGCCGCCATCCGCGCCCCACCGGCGAGTGCCCGACCGCCCGGCGCAGCCGTGCGATCCGGGAGGGGCGGCCGGGGGCACCGGAGGATTGCATCGCCATACAGGTGATCTACCACCGCCGACGACCCCTCCCGGGGAGGGCACGACGTCGAAGTCCGCCCAATCCCCGGACCGCCGTTCAGTACAGTGAGGTGATGGAACCGGCTGGTCTTGAGACGTTCGACGTTCCGTTACCCGCACTGACCTTCACCGAAGTGCCGCTCGCACCGCGGCCCGTACTGCACGGCGTGCCGGGGCACCATCTGGTCCACGGGCGCGTCTATCTCGGAAACATCCACGTCACCCCGCTCAACGCCGCGGGAGTGGAACGCTGGAGCAACGAGGAGATGGCCACGCACGCCCGGCATCTGTCCGGGCAGGCCCGCTTCTGCCTGCTGAGCACGGCAGTCAACTTCCACCACCACGATCACCACCCCGTGCTGCAGGCCTGCCTGAACATCCAGCTCCGGGAGGACCCGCCGGCCGGTGGCGGGACACCTGTGGTGTTCGACCTGTATCCACCTGTCATGACGACACCGGTGAAGTCGACGTCGTCGTCGAGACTGCGGACCGACTTCAAGTTCGCTGCGTACGAGCGCACCGACGGGACCGAGGCCGAGGCCGCGACACCGTACGTGGATGCCGAAGGCCAGGGGTGCAGTGACGCGCTGTGGAATTTCACCCGCCGGTCGAATCAGCCCCTCGCAGGCCACTGCCCGGTGCGGATGGTGATCCAGATTCCCCCGCACGGCTCGTACCGGGCCTTCCTCGGGCTCACGGCCAACGTGCTGAGCAACAGGATCACCAAACACGACGGAGAGATGCCGCCCGAATTCAGGTCGGTCGAGCTGCACGGGTGAGGAACGGCCGCTACAACCCGCCGATGAAGGTGAAGGCACCCCAGTCGCCGTACCCGGGGAATGCGGCCCTGGTCGTCTGCTGGGCGGACCGGTAGGCGTCCCGTTTCGACGTCCCCCGGCGCAACTCGGCGTAGAGCTGTCCGAAGAAGGTGTCGGCGACGTCGGGGGCGATGGGCCACAGGGCCCCGATCACCGTCGCCGCACCGGCCAGCATGAAGGCAGCGGGCAGGCCGCGCAGGCTGTCGTTGCGGTCGAAGCGCCCCATGGCCGACTCGCAGGCGCTCAGCGTCACCAGCGAGACGTGCCGCAGGTCGCACTGGACGATGTCGTGCGCGTAGAGCCGTCCGTCGTCGCCGTCGGAGCCGTCCAGGTACAGGCACTGGAACCAGGCGGCTTCCGCGTCGTGCGAGCCGTGCGCGGCGATGTGCAGATACGTGGCGTCCGACAGTTCTTCGAGGACCCCGCGCGGGGTCGCGCGGTCGCCGCCGAGCAGATGGGATTCGGGGTAGTTGCGCGCCAGCGCTCGCACGTGATCCTTGATGAGGGGCTGGGGTGCGAAGCCGAGCGCGGCGCCGCCCCGCTCCGGTCCGACGATGAGCAGCCGGGCCTGCCCCGCCGGTTCCACGGTGGCGGCGCGCTGGAACACCGCGTCCGAGGGGACCGTGGTGACGATCCAGTCGTCGGCGAGCGGCCTGCCGCCGTTCTCCAGCACGGCATAGGGGAGGTAGTGCAGCGGCCCGTGCGGCCAGATGCACAGGTGCCGGCAGCCCTTCTCGTACCAGTGGTCGAGGAAGTCCCGGTTCGGGCCTCCGAGCTCTCGGTACAGCGAGTTCAGGAGCCGTCGGGTCCGCTGGGTGGCCGGTCTGCCGAAGGCGTCCTCGCGGACCGCCTCGCGGACGGTGGCGACCGACCACGCGGACATGTGCAGCGTCTGGGACGAGCCGGATTCGGGGTCGTAGTAGGAGAACGCGGACCCCGGCTCGTCGAGGTCGGCTCTCCAACAGCCCCACTCCTCGCGGGTGATCCACATACCCACGGTGCGGGCCTCGGGGAAGGCAAGGTCCCCTGGCGGTGCCGCGTTCCGCTCGCCGAGGAAGAGCGAGATGAGGACCGTGTCCTCCGGAAGGCTCCGTTGCAGGAGGTGCGGGTGCTCGACGGCCTGCCAGGGAGTTCCCCGGCGGATCGCCGTTTCCTCGATGGACCGCGTGAGCGCGTGATCGACGGCCCGCCGCAGCCGGCTGGCCCGCGCCCGGGGCAGCACCCGGCCGGAGGTCTCATGGCCTCCGGCGTAGGCGAGGTCGGTGAACTCGGCCGGGAAACCCTCGCGAAGGGCTCCGGCCGTCGTGGAGTCGACCCCCGCCACATACGGCCCCTCGCGCCGCTCCAGCTCCCGCAACTCGCCGAGCATGCGGGCGGTCGGAGCAGGGATCGGGAAGGGGCCCGGGGTCATGGCGGCATACGAGAACTCGAGGCCCTTGAACAGATGGTGGTGAGCGAGACCGGGCCAGCTGTCGAATCCCCGCCACATCAGACGCTCGACCACGACACCCAGCGACCAGTACAGTCCCGCCCGGTTCTCGTCGAAGACCGCAGGCAGGATGGGCACGAGATCCGCGGCCAGCGCCGTTCCATGGATCGCGGCGGTGCCCGGCTCGTCCCCGCTGTAGTCGCGCACGCAGCGCAGGGCACGCAGGAGGAGGTCCGAGACGATCTCCGGCCAGCTCCAGCTCCGCGCCAGACGTGCGATCACCACCGCGGCGTCCGAGTAGATCCACAGCGCACCGAGGAGGTCTCCTGCCTCCTCCCGGCTCTTCCCGTAGTCCAGCGACACGTTCGCCTCGGCGTAGTCGACGCAGTCGAAGTGTTCCGCGGAGAAGGCGGGATCGAGGTCCCGGCTCCGGGACAGGATGCTCCTGGCGAGGTCGCAGGACTCGGTGTCCAGATGCACGGCGAGATGGACGAGAGTGGCTGCCCGCTCGCGCGGCGAGTGCTCCTCGCCGGAGACGATCCGCTCGGCCAGCACCTCCGCCTCCGGTGCCGACACCGACCCACTGCCCGGGCAGCTCGCGAAGTTCTCCGCGAACGCGTGGATGACGCGCTCGCACACCGCGATGCGGCGCGGCACGTTCCCGTTCTGCCCGGTCAGTTCGCCGACCCGCGCCCACAGCTCCGCCAGCAGTTGCCGCGGGAGGCCCGGTCCGGCCCAGGGCAGCAGCGAGGCAAGCAGGTCGTCCACGTCGTCCTCCGACCGCGGAGGACGTTCGAGAACACGCCGCACGAGCAGTTCGCGGACCGACGCGTCGCTGCGGTTCTCGCCGAACGCCAGGTGGAAGTAGAGCGAGCGGGCATACAGGCCGGGCGCCCTGTCCTCCTCCAGGTGCACGAGCGCCCGGGAGGCCAGGGCGCTCAGCAACCGGCCCCGATCCGCCGGCTTCCCGGACAGGACGGCCTGGACGTGATGGCAGGTGGCCAGATACGCGAGGCACAACCCTTTGACATGTCCCTTGCCGAGGCGTGCCCCGCGCTCGAAGGAGTCCATCGCCGCGGCAAGTGCCGACGAGGGAGCGGGCATGACCGCGCTCTGGCCCGCCAGGTACTGCGTGGGGTCGGTCAGCGCGGCCGTGTTCTCGTGGCTGAGCCACTGGTTGAGCGACGGCCATCCCCGTGCGCTGTTCTCGATGTAGGGCGTTGCCAGCAACTGACCCGCCGCGTTGAGGGTTTCTGCGAGTTCCTCCACTTCGCGCGGTCTGGCCGCGCGGGCCACCCGCGAGCGGCACCGGCCATCCAGGATCTCCCGTTGCCGCTCGACGACGGCGACCGCCTCGGCCAGCCGGCGGCCGTCCGGTCGTCGGCACAGGATCCTTCTGGTGAGCTCCACCAGGATGTCGGCCGCCTGCCACCACGGAGAGGCCAGCGAGGCGCCGGCATGCTCACGTGCTCCGGCCTCGGCGAGCTTGGCCATGGTCCAGGCCACGTCGTCGTTCCCGCGCCCCATCTCCATGTCGGCCACGGACCACAGCACAAGCCGCTGGTCGGCGTCCAACACCGCGCCGCCGGCGAGCCACTGCTGGACGGCCTCGTCCTCGGGGACGACACGCTGGGAGACGTCCACCGCCAGCACGAACAGGTCGCTCACCGGCGGACCGATCCGGACCGGCTCCGTCTCCCCGGCAGATCTCCGCGCCTGCTCCGGGACTTCCATGACGGACCCCCACCCGTGTCGCCGCCGACTCCTGTACCGGCAGCCGGGCACGACTCGCCCAGCGCAGCCTTACATGAATACGTTTGTCCCTCATTGACGGTTCCCGGGCGCCGCCGGCCCCTATCATGCACGTATGTTCGATTCCTTCCCTCCCCCGGCCCGCTCGCGCCACGAGGAGCTCCCCGCGGACTGGCCCTTCCGCCTGACCCGCGCCGAACCGCCCGGGGAGGGCGACCCGTGCTCCACCAGGCGGCGGGACGTGGTGGTGGCCACCCGTGACGGCGGTTGGGAGGAGGGCGTGGTGTGGGCGTGGAGCGGCCAGGGCCGTCCCCCAGTGCGGTGGCGGTGCCAGCTGGAAGTCGGCGGCCACATCAGCTGGTACGTGCACGACGAACTGCTGATCCACCCGGTCGAGCGGGGCCGCTGATGAGCCACCTCGCGGGTGGCGCTCCCGACGGGGCGCGGCCGCGGCCCCGGGCTACAGACCGATCCAGTAGCGGCGCTTGAGGCCCGCGTCGGTGGTGCGGACGTCCTCCAGGACGCCGCCGTTCCGTTCGATCGTGCGCGCCGACCCGGTGTTGCCGTCGTCGCAGGTGAGCAGGACCCGGTCGAGGCCGAGCGCACGGGCCTCGGGCAGCACCGCAGCGAGGGCCCAGGTGGCCAGGCCGCGCCCGCGGGCGGACGGGCGGACGCTGTAGCCGATGTGGCCGCCGAGGTCGAGCAGGTAGGCGTTCAGGTAGTGCCGCAGATCGATGGCTCCCAGATACCTGTCGCCTTCCACGATCCACCAGTGGGTCGCGTGAACGCGACCTTCCCCCACCGCCAGCGAGGTGTCCGACTGCCGCTTCAGCCGCTCGACCCAGATGGCGAAGACCTCGGGGCTGCCGAGGTCTCCGTCGGGCGCCAGGCGCAGACCCGTGCCGTCCTGGTGGGCACCCGGCGGCCACTCGGCCAGGGCGGCGAGCCACGAGGCGTGAAGTGCGCAGGCGGGGGTGATCAGTTGGGGCACGCGGGCGACGCTAGCAGCCCTCCCGCCGCCGGTTGCCGAGGGGTTCAGAAACCGAGGTCGGACAGACCCGGGTGGTCGTCTGGCCGGGTGCCGAGGGGCCAGTGGTAGGCGCGTTCCGACTCCTTGATCGGGAGGTCGTTGATCGAGGCGATGCGCCGCCGCATCAGTCCGTTCTCGTCGAACTCCCAGTTCTCGTTGCCGTAGCTACGGAACCAGTTGCCCTGCTCGTCGTGGCACTCGTACGCGAAGCGCACCGCGATGTGGTTGCCGTCGAAGGCCCACAGCTCCTTGATGAGGCGGTAGTCGAGCTCCTTGGCCCACTTGCGGGTGAGGAAATCGACGATCTCGTCGCGGCCGGTGACGAACTCACTCCGGTTGCGCCACTGGCTGTCGGGCGTGTAGGCCAGGGAGACCTTCGCGGGATCGCGGGAGTTCCAGCCGTTCTCGCCCTGGCGTACCTTCTCCACGGCGCTCTCGTGGGTGAAAGGGGGTACGGGAGGTCTCGCTGCCATGAGGACTCCAAGCGTCGACGGACTTCCTCCGGGACCGGCGCACCGGACGTACGAGGACGCCCTCCACGGCACCGGATCCCACCATACCCAGGAGTCACGTGGCGGGCGCGTCGACCGGAATCCGTGATTCCGGACAGGCCCCTGGCTGACAGGGGCTTTTCTCCGACCGCCGCCGGCGCTACTGTCGTCCCCGATCCGATCTTCGATCCACTCAACGTTATCTGCCGGCGCTGGAGCCGACGCGGACGCGGAGCCCTACTCCGCCCCTTCCGCGTCACCTGGACGACTCCTGACGGCGGGAGCGGCGCCCGCACGCGGCGTCGCGCTCCCGGACCGTCCCACCGCGCAGCGGAAGGTCCACCGTGACACCGCGACACCGCTTTCGTCGCATCGCACCACCTCTCGCCCCTACCCCCCGGGGGTATCACCGCAGCACGCCTGCGCAACCGGATGGCCCCTCCTACCGTTCGGCCCTGCGCACCCCAGGGGCAAGGGCCTTCTACCTGGCTGCGGCACCTGCCCGGGTCGGGATCGCCATGGCCGGCCTCGGAATCGTCTGGATGGTCCACGCCGAGACCGGGTCCTTCGGGGCCGCCGGCCTGGTCACCGCCTCCTTCGCCGTGGCGGAGACCCTGATGGGCCCGCAGACGGCGCGGCTCATGGACCGCCGGGGACAGTCGCGTGTCCTCGTCCCCCTGCTGTGCGCCCATGCCGTGGCCGTCGCCGCCCTGGTCGCCCTGGCCCTGGCGGGGGCGCGCACACTGCCGCTGATGGCCGCCGCCCTCGCTGCCGGCGCGACCATCCCGCAGATCGGAGCGCTCGCCGCCGCCCGCTGGTCGGCCTTGCTGCGCGGCAGGGCCGAACTCAGGGCGGCCTTCGCCCTCGAGACGATCGGCAACGACACCGCCTACCTCCTCGGTCCGGGCCTCGCGGTGCTGGCGGCAACCCGGCTGCACCCGGCCGCGGGTTCGGCCCTGGCCGGCGTGCTGGTCGTCGGCGCCGGGCTGGTCTTCGCGGCGCTGCGCGGTACGGCCCCGGCGCCTGCCGCCGCTCCGCGGGCGGACCGTACGGCCGCCCGCGGGCCGAGGACGCTGCTGACCCGGAACTTCGCCACGCTGCTGGCCGTCAATCTGGCGCTGGGCGTGTTCTTCGGCTCGATGCAGGTCTCGGTGAGCGCCTTCGCCGACGTCCACCACGCCCCCGCGGCTGCCGGCTTCCTGTACGGGCTGATGAGCGCGGCAAGCCTGCTGGGCGGCCTGGCGTACGGGCGGCGCCGCCCGCGCACCCCGCCCGCCGGCCAACTGCCGCTGATCCTGACCTTCCTGGCCTGCGCGTCGCTGCTGCCGCTGGCGGCCGGCGCCCCCTGGCAGCTCGGTCTCGCCCTCCTGCTTCCCGGTGCGGGCGTCGCTCCGCTCATCATCACCTCCTCGACGCTCGTCGAGTCGGTCATGGACCGGTCAGTGCTGACCCAGGCCTTCACCTGGGCGAACTCCGCGAGCGCGGCCGGTATCGCCCTCTCGGCCGCCGCGGTCGGCCGGCTCGTGGACGGCCCTGGCGGCCCACGAGCCGGCTTCGCCGTCCCCCTTCTCGCCCTGACCGCGACGGCGGCCCTGACCTGGTCGACCCGTCACGCCCTCACCGCGGCCGCCACGGCGTCCTGACCGCCGGCGCCGCAGCCCGTTCCGACCGGCTCCCGCCGGCCGGCCGGGCCGGCGAGGCCGGCCGTGACGGCCGCGGGTAGCCGCGCGGCGCCGCGTCAGCGAGCGGCTTCGCCGGGATCCGCCGACGTGGCGGCTGCGTCCCGCGTCTCGGCCTCGCGCTGGATCCGCTCCGCGATCCGGCGAATGCGCTGGAGCCGGGCGTCCCAGTCATGGCTGACCTGGCCCAGCTGCACCACGGCGACGCCGAGCTGCGCCTGGTCGACGTGGTAGAGCTTCTCCCGCCCCGCGACCGTCGGGTGCACCAGGCCGGCCCGTTCGAGAACCGCGAGGTGCTTGGCGATCGCCTGCCGAGTCACCGGCAGTTGCTCGCTCAGGCTGGTGGCGGTGCCGCGCCCGTCGGCGAGCAGCAGGTCGAGCATGCGCCGGCGGGTCGGGTCGCCGATCGTCGACCACAGCTCGTCGTCCATCGTCGCGCTCACGCGCCCGCACTGACCCGCTCGGCGTACGCCGGCAGCCGCGGCAGGAAATGGTCCCAGCCCTTGGTGTGGTCGGCATGCCACACGGCGGCCTGCCGCGCGTCGCCGGCCCGCTCGCGGAAGCCGGTCTCGGTGAAGCGCAGGCGGGTGCCGTTGCCGGACGGTTCCAGCTCGATGACCACGAGCAGGGAGTTGCCCGGCGACGCCGTCTCCCCCTCCCCGTGGGTCCACCTGAAGGAGAAGCGCCGGAAGGGCTCCACCTCGGCGACGGTGAACCGCTCCCGCTTGCCCTCGACGGGATCGCCGAAGCCGACCCACCCGGGATCGCCTGGGGTCGGCGTGAACTCCGCCTCGTCCGTCCACCACTGCGCGACGTGCTGCGGGCTGCTGACCACATCGAAGACCACCTCGGGCGGCGCCTCGATGTACAGCTCACGTTCGATCCTGTCGTAGTCCACGACGGCATTCCTTTCCGTACGTATGCGGTTCGCGGCCCGGTTCGCGCTCAGCAGGCCGGTGCCAGGCGCTATTTTCCGGTGCCCGCCGACTTGACCTCGACCAGGACCACGTTGACCTCGCCCGCCAGCAGCTCCCAGGCGTGATCGAAGGCGTCCTCCTGCCAGACGACCGCACCGGGGTTCAGATCCACGATCTGCGCCGTCCCGTCCGGCCAGGTCACCTTCTGCCGCCCGGAGCCGAGATTGACCACGACCATCGGCGCGTGCGAGTGCATCGCACTCTCCCAGCCGTGCGAGGCGCGCGCCTGGATCACCCGGACGTGTTCGTTCTCGAACAGGATCTGGTGCGCGTCAGGATCCACGACCGTCGCGTGCTGGGGCTGCCGGTCCGAGGACGGGGGTGGTGCGGAAAGGGAGGTGTCCACGATTGCGCTTCTCCTCGCGCTTGGTGCAACCATCGGTTGCCTAAAGGTATCCCGAGCCCCGGGGATGCGCAACCAATCATTGCACTCGGCGGCGCTCCGCCCGCCGAGCCGCCACAAGCGGATCATCTAGGGTGATCACATGGCCACTACCAGTGCGCGCCGGCGCCCGGTCCGGTCGTGGTACGTCCTGGCTGCGGTGGTGTTTGCCGTGGTCATGGCCGGGACCACACTTCCGACCCCGCTGTACGGGCTCTACCGGCAGGAGATCGGATTCTCCGAATTCCTCGTGACGGTGGTCTTCGCCGTCTACGCGGGCGGTGTCATCGCCGCGCTGCTCCTCGCGGGCAACTTCTCCGACGTCGTGGGCCGGCGCCCGGTGCTGCTGGTCGGGGTGGTCCTGTCGATGCTCAGCGCGGTGTGCTTCGTGTTCGAGGGCGGACTGGGGTGGCTGTTCGTCGGGCGCCTGCTCTCGGGATTCGCCGCGGGACTCTTCAGCGGCGCCGCGACCGCCGCCATCACCGAACTGGCCCCTGCGGGGCAGCACGGACGGGCGGCGCTGACCGCGACCGCCGCCAACATGGGCGGTCTGGGATGCGGGCCACTCATCGCCGGGCTGCTTGCGCAGTACGAACCGCACCCGCTGCGGTTGCCCTTCCTGGTCCACCTGGCACTGCTCGTCCTGTGCGGCGGCGTCCTCCGGGCGATACCGGAGACGGTGGACGTCCGCCGCCCGAGGCCGCCGCTGCGCCCCCAGGGCATGGTCGTACCCGCGCAGGTCCGCGGTGTCTTCTTCCCCGCCGCTCTGGCCGCCTTCGCCGGCTTCTCGGTGCTCGGCCTGTTCACCGCGGTCTCCCCGGCCTTCGTCGCCAGGTATCTGAACGTGCACAACCTCGCCGTGTCCGGCGTGATCGTCCTGACGGTCTTCCTCTCCTCGATGGCAGGGCAGGTGCTGATGGGCCGCACCGGACCGGTACGCGCCCTGCCGCTGGGCTCCGCGGTCCTGACGGTGGGGCTGTTCCTCATCGGTGCCGCGCTGCTCGCGAAGCTGCTGGCCGTGCTCATCGTCGGGGCGGTGGTCACCGGCCTCGGCCAGGGTCTGGCGTTCCGGGCGTCGGTGACGAACGTGAGCCGGGTCGCCCCCGAGGAACAGCGCGGCGCCACCCTCTCCGCGCTGTTCGTCGCGGCCTACGTCGGCATCTCCCTACCGGTGGTCGGCATCGGCGCGGTGGCCGTCGCGGTGGGCCTGCGCACCGCCGGCGTGATCTTCGTGGCCTGCGTGATCGTCCTGTCGACCGCGGTCGCCGCACACCTGCTGCGGCACCCGATGCCGGCCGCCTGACATCGCGGGTCGCCGTGGCCGGCCCGCCGGGGGTCACGAGCAGGGTGCGGACCAGGGCGCGGCGGCGCGCGCGGGTCGGCCGGTGGCGCGGTGCCGTCCGTCACGGCCTGGTCAGCGGGGCGGTCCTGGCGGCTTCGAGCGTGGGATACACCTGGAGAACGCGGTCGAATCCGACCAGCTCGATCAGCCGCCGCACCGCCGGCTGCGGCCTGGCGACGCGCAACTCGGTGACACGCTGCACTTCGAGCAGCACCCGCAGCAGGCTGGAGTCACCGAAGGTGACCTCCGCGGCGTCGATGATCAGGCAGGGTGAGCCGGCTGCGGCGGCGCGCAGTTGCCGGGCCAGCGGTTCGAGGTTCTCGATGTCGAGATCCCCTTGCGGGGCGACGACCGGGATCCCGGACGGGAGGCCGTCGACGGCGCTGTGGCGTTCCATCGTCATGGCCCGCGTCTTTCCCCTGCCGCGGCGCTCATGCACCGCGGCAGGAATCCTGCGGGGCGTCCAGGACGGCCTGACGCGGGGTCAGGCGGCCCTGATGAGTTCGGCCCGGCCGAAGAGCAGCGCGTAGCCCGCGGGCAGACCGGCCAGGAGGCGGTCGAGCGTGTCGGGGCCCGCGAGGCCGGCGACGGCGGCGAGCACGCTGCCGGTGTTCCAGCGGGCGACCGCCGGGCCTGCGCCGGTGCGCTCCGCGAGATCCATGACGAACTCCCGGCCGTTCAGCCTGGCACCGCCGGGCTCCTGACGGGTCAGCACATCGGCGGCCGCCGGGGGAAGGCAGGCTGCCAGCTCCGTACGCTCGCTCGCGGTCAGCATCCGTCCCAGCGCGGCGAGCACGTCGCGGACGACGACCTCGGCGCTCTCGCGGGAGGGGTAGGCGCCGTCGTAGCGGACTCTCTCCAGGAACTGGCCGAACGTCATCTCGCGCGCGGACCCGGTCAGTGCGCTCTGGTGCATGTGGCGCTGCCTCTCTGTCAGGCGTGATTCGTGGAGCCAGGGCCATGTCCCTGGGAGCCCGCGGCGCTGCGGGACGCGGTCAGGACGCGGAGCGATCGGGCCGGGCAGGAGCTCCCGGCCGGCCTCCGCCTGAGGTCGCACTGAGCCGTCTTCCCCGGCTGTCGCGGGTCATGCCCCCGCGCCCGCGGTTTTCCAGAGGCGTACGGCCGGACGGTCCTGACCCCGGGCGCGGGCGGAGCGGTGCCGCCGGAAGGCCGGCCGCTGCGCTGGGGTATCCGGGGTAGCCGCCCGCTATGACAACAGGCGTGACGCTCGGGGTGGAAGAAGAGTTCCTGCTGCTTGACCGCCGGACCGGGCTGCCCGTGCCCCGCGTCCGCCAGGTGCAGGAAGCGGCGGAGCACGAGCGGGGCGTGCGGCGCGAAGAGGTCGACAGCGAACTGCTGCAGGCCATGGTGGAGGTCGCCACGCCGGTGTGCTCCGAACTGGACGAGGTCGCCGCACATCTCGTCAGGTTCCGCCAGGCGGTGGCCCGCGCGGCAGGCGACGCGCACTGCCGGCTCGCCTCGACCGGCGGTGCGCCGACCGCAGGCCGGGCGGCGGTGCCGGTGACCGGTGAGCGCCGTTACCAGGAGATGCGGGTGGACGCGGCGCGGCTGGTCGACGAGCAGCTGATCTGCGGCATGCACATCCACGTGGCGGTGCCCGACCGCCACGCCGGTGCCGCCGCGCTCGGCCGGCTGCGGCCCTGGCTGCCGGTGCTGGTGGCGCTGGGGGCCAACTCGCCCTTCTGGGAGGGGCGCGACACCGGGTTCGCCAGCTGGCGCACGGTGGTCTTCGGCCGCTGGCCGGTGAGCGGCGCGCCGCCGTTCTTCTCCGGCGCCTCGCACTACGAGGAGCGGGTGGCCGCGCTGCTCGGCACCGGCGTGGTCGCCGACCGCCACCAGCTCTACTGGCACGCCCGGCTGTCCGACGACTACCCGACGCTGGAGGTCCGCGCGCCCGACGTGCAGCTGGACGTCGGCAGCGCGGTCACCCTCGCCGGAATCGCCCGCGGTCTCGTGGTGACCGCGCTGCGCGAGGGCCGCCGGGGCGCCCGCCCGCTGGACCCGCCGGCCAGCGTGCTGCAGGCCGCGGGGTGGCACGCGGCGCGCCGCGGGCTGAGCGCCGACCTGGTCGACCCGCGCACCGAGACCCCCTCCCCGGCCGCCGACGTGGTCGGCGCCCTGGTGGAGCGGATCACACCGGCGCTGAAGGAACTCGGCGACGTCGACCGGGTGACGGCGGGCGCCCAGCGGCTGATCACCGAGGGGACGGGGGCGGCGCGGCAGCGTGCCGCGTTCGCCGCGGGCGGCACGAAGGCACTGCTCGACCTGATCGCGCCCGAGCCGCAGGAGTCGCGGGACTCGCGGGAGCAGGCGCCGGGAGTCCCGGACCAGCGCCCGGAAGCCGATCGCGAGGCCCGCGTCCAGTGATCGCAGGCCGCCAGGCGGCGACGTCCGGAACCTCGCGACGTTTGTGCCCGGCGGCTGCGGACAGCCGAACGAGCGACGAATCCGCCAACAGCTGTCGAAGGAGCCGGTCATGAGTGCTTCCACTGGATCGATCACAGCGGCGCAGCTGCCCGATGGCGACGTCGTGGCGCTGCTGCTCGAGCAACACACCCGTATACGGAGCCTGTTCGGCCGCGTCTCGGCCGCGCAGGGCGAGGAGCGCAAGCACGCTTTCGACGACCTGCGCGCGCTGCTGGCCGTCCACGAGGCGGCCGAGGAGCTGGTCATCCGTCCGGTGGCCAAGAAGGCCGCGGGCCAGGAGGAGGCCGACGCCCGCAACGCCGAGGAGAAGGAGGCGGGCAAGGTCCTGAAGAAGCTCGAAGGCATGGACCTGTCCAGCTCCGAGTTCGAGACGACCCTCGCCGGGTTCGAGCAGGCCGTCAACGACCACGCCGACCACGAGGAGCGGGAGGAGTTCCCCGCGCTGGTGGCCGGATGCACCGTCGAGCAGCGGCAGACCATGGGGGCGCGGCTGCGCCGCGCCGAGCACCTCGCGCCGACGCACCCGCACCCGGGGGTGGCCGGCAACCCCACGGCGATGAAGCTGACCGGCCCGTTCACCGCGATGATGGACAAGGCCAGGGACGCCATCGGCCGCTGACGCCGCTCCGCCGCCGCGGGCCCGACCGGATTCCGGTCGGGCCCGCGGCGCGTTCCGCCGGCGGCCGTAGCGGCCCGTGGCGCCTGACGCCCGGCTCCCGACGCTCGGCTGCGGCGGAGGTTCACGCCCGGCGGCGGCTCGCGCGTGCCATGATGCGCGGCGCCAGCAGCGCCTCGGGACGGCGGTTCAGCGACAGCACGGCGAAGAATGCCTCGGCCACCACCGGATCGGTGTTGGCGACGGCCAGCACCCGGGCCAGGTAGTCCTGTTGCACACGTCCCAGCCGGCCGCGCGGCGGCGCGTCGGTACTCGGACAGCGGCAGTCCTCCCCGGTGGCGATCGCCCATGCCGCCCGCGGGCACTTGGCCACAGCCCGCTGCAACTCCCGTGCGCGGGCGGCGATCTCCGCCGGTGCGCGCAGCGAGATGCGGTCGGCGATCACCTGGGCCTGCAGCGCCGCGACCGTCATCCCGTGCCCGTAGACCGGGTTGAACCTGCACAGCGCGTCGCCGACGACGAGCAGCCCGCGCGGCCACCGCCGCGCGCGCTCGAAATGCGTCCACTCGTTCGCCGTGGCCCGGAAGGCCACCGCGTCCGACAGTGGCTCCGCCCGCGCGAGCGCGTCCGACAGCTCCCCGGAACGCAGCGACGAGGCGAAGGCCAGCCGTCCTCCTCGACCGGCGGCTGGTGGTCGCCCTGCCCGATGAGGGTGACCAGCCACCGTCCACCGTCGATCGGCACGATCACCCCGCCGCGCGGCACCTCGGGATTCCCCTGCAGATACATCGCCTTCCAGCCGCCCTCGGCGGCGGGGCGCCGGTAGTAGCGGGAGGAGTAGCCGAGCCGGGCGTCGATCCGCTCGGCGGCCGGCGTGGGGTAGCCGAGTCGCAGCAGCCACTCCGCGGCGCGGGAGCTGCGACCCGCGGCGACGACCACCAGCCCGGCGCGCATCGCGAACTCCCCTCCCGCAGAGCCCCGTCGGCGCACCAGCACACCGCCCACCGTCCCGTCGCCGTGTCCCGGCACCAGCCCCGTCACCTCGTGCCGGGCCAGCGCGGTCACGCCCGGCCCGCCGGCGATCCGGCGCCGGAGGGTGGATTCCAGCAGCTCGCGCGAGACCGACAGGTAGTGCGTTCCCGGCACGCCGCCGAACCACCGGGCAGGGGAGAGCAAGCGCATCCGCGAGGCGCGTCGATGAGGGCGCCCCCGGCGGCTTCCGGGTCGGCGACCACGCCGGGCAGCAGGTCGTCCAGTGCCGCCACGCCGCGTGACCACAGGATGTGCACGTGCCTCGACTGCGGTGCGCCGGGGCGGAATTCGGGTGCCCCGGCGGAGAGGGCGTCCCTCTCGATCACCGTGACCCGCTCGAACCGCCTGGCCAGCACGTGGGCGGCGAGCAGGCCGGACAACCCGCCTCCCACCACCACGGCACCGCTCGTCTCCTCGGCCGCCGGCACGCGCCCTCCTCCGGTGACGTCGCTCCGTATTGTCCCGCGCACCGCGAGTGGCCGGCAGGGCGCGTGAGGCGGCGCCTTTCACCGGGCCCACGCGCCAGCGCGCGCCTCGCGGCGTGGCCGGGCCGCCGGATCAGACGACCGGGTGCCCCGTGGGTCGCCCGTTCGGCCCTGGAGGAGATGCGTGACGGCCGGAACCGGGCACCGATCTGCTGACCGGCGGCCCGGCCCGCCGCAGGGCCGTCCCGCCCGAGGACCACGGGGACGCGCTGTGACCGACCGGCCCGGCCGCGGCTACGCCGGGGCGCCCGCCCCCACCAGCGAAAGGAATCACACCGTGACGGCATGGACCGATGACGAACTCTCCCGGATCGAGGGCGCCGACGAGCTGGAGATCTCGCCCCTCGACGGCAACGGCAAACCGGGCAAGGCGACGACCATCTGGGTGGTGCGCGACGGCGATGACCTCTATGTCCGCGCCTACCGCGGCCGCGGCGGTGTCTGGTTCCGCGCCGCCACAGCGCACCACGAGGGCCGGATCAGCTCCGGCGGTGTGACGAAGCACGTCAGCCTCTCAGAAGCTGACGACCCGGCCCTCGGTGAGCGGCTGGACGCGGCCTACCGCTCCAAGTACGGGCACTACAGCGCCGCTTACCTCGACCCGATGGTCGCGGAGAACGCCCGCGACGCCACCCTCAGGCTGCTGCCCCGCTGACCCGGGACACCGGGACTTCCCCGGAACCCAGGCCGGGAAACGCGACGGGGCCGGGTGCCAGACTGGCCGGGTGAACGAACTCGCCGACGTCCGCGGGTCGCGGGCGCCGGCGGGGGTCCCGTGTCCGCCTCCCGCTCCCTTCGAGGTACGCCATGCGCATCCGCCCTGCTGAGGAAGCCGACCGCGACCGCTTCGTCGCCGCGATCCTCACCGCGTTCGGCACCGCCCCTGAGGACCCCGTACCGGACACCGGCCACTGGTGGTCCGCCTTCGAGATGGACCGCGGCCTGGTCGCCGAGGCGGACGGCGCCGTGGTGGGCACCGCCGCGGCCTACAGCTTCGAGCTGACCCTTCCCGGCGGCGCCGCTGTCCCGGTCGCCGGGATCACCTCCGTCGGGGTCCTGCCCTCCCACCGCAGGCAGGGGATCCTCACCGCGATGATGCGCCGCCAGCTCACCGGGCTGCGCGAGTCGGGCGAGGCGATGGCGGTGCTGCTGGCGTCGGAGGCCGTCATCTACCGGCGCTTCGGCTACGGCCCCGCCACCTTCACCCAGCAGCTGACCGTGCAGCGGCATCGCGCCGCAATACCCGGCGGACCCTCCGCGGGAGCCGTCGGGGTACGGACCCGGGCGGAATGCGGGGAGCTGCTCCCCCGGCTCTACGACGACTACCGGCGCACCCAGCCCGGCGCGATCTCCCGCCCGCCCTTGTGGTGGGCGCGGGGAGCGGGACGCCCGCCGGTCGCCCACACCCCGCGGCTGATCGCGGTGCACCACGGACCGGGCGGCCGGCCGGACGGCTACGCCAGCTACCAGGTGGGCACGCCGGACCCGCGGACCCGGGCCAGGGTGCTCACCGTGGACGAAATGATCGCGTCCGACCCGGCCGCCGCCGGGGCGCTCTTCAGGTTCTGCGTCGAGCACGACCTGGTCACCGAGGCGGTCTTCACCACCCTGCCACCGGACACCTGGCTGCGGTGGCTGCTGGCCGACTGCCGGGCGGCCGCGGTGACCAGGGACCAGGACTGGCTGTGGGTGCGCCTGCTCGACATCCCCCGGTCGCTCACCGCCCGCGGGTATCCGGTGGACGGCGAGCTGATCATCGAGGTCGGCGACGCGCTCTTCGCGGACAGCTCCGGCCGCTACGCGCTGTCCGTCAGCGGCGGGGAGGCGACGTGCGTCCGCACCGACCGTGAGCCCGACCTCGTCCTGGACGTCGGCGATCTCGGCTCGCTCTACCTCGGCGGCTTGACCGCCACCGCGCTGGCCCACGCCGGACGCGTCCGGCCGGTGGCCGGGGACGCGCTGGAACGGGCGGACAGCCTCTTCCGCTCCCCCGTGACCCCGCACACCGTGCACTGGTTCTGAGGACGTCAGACCGGCTGTTCGGACTCGCGGGCCCGGCGGCGCGAGCCGGTGCGGTGGTCGGCGTAGGCGACCACGGCCACCACCACGGGGCCGGCGACGGCGAGGATGGCGATCCGCAGCCACTTCGCCGGTATGAGCGCCACCGGCAGGAACAGCAGCATGCCCACGACGAGGACCGCGCGCCCCAGCAGGTAGCGGGGCAGCAGGCCTTCCCGGCGTTCGGCCGGCTGCCGGTGGCGGGCGTCGGTCCACACCTGGTGGGCCGGGCGCTCGGCGCCGGCGCGGCGGTTGGCGGCGTAGGCGAGCAGGAACCGCACCAGCAGGTAGAACGCCACGATGGCCGCGGCCCAGAGCCATCCGGTCACGCCGTGCGGCGCGCCCCTGCTGCCTGCCAACTCCGTCGCACCCATGGCTTCCATCACGCGTTCCCCCTCCCCGGGGGCGCCTGCCCGCCCGCCGCCCGCTCATGCCGGGGCGGACGGCGCTGTCCCGGGCGAGGGGTCACACGACGATGTGCGGGATGAAGCGCGCGTACTCGTCCGTGATCAGGCCCGCCGACTCCCGGATGCCGAGCCCTGCCGCTTCGTCGCCGACCACCCAGGCGCCCAGCACCACCCGGTTGCCGTCGACATCGGGCAGCGGGCACAACTCCTGGTAGCAGTAGGCCTCCTCGCCGTCGGCCTGGCTGTCCGGTACGGGCTCACCCGGCCGGTGAACGGTGATCCCAGCGCCCTCGCGGCCCAGCAGGGGCTTGGCCACGTAGCCGGTCGTGGCGGCGAGTTCGCGCGGCCCGTCCAGGTAGGCGGGCAGCAGGTGGGGATGGCCGGGGTTGCGTTCCCACAGGATCGCCAGCAGTGCCTTGTTGGACAGGAGCATCTTCCAGGCGGGTTCGATCCAGCAGGTCGTCCCGCTACCGCCACCGTTGTCGAGGGTGTCGAGGACGTGCGGGCCGAACCGGTCGGTGGCCAGCCATTCCCACGGGTAGAGCTTGAAACACGTGCGGATGAAGCCCAGTTGCAGGTCGACGAACCGGCCGGAGAGCCGGTCCCAGCCGATGTCCTCGACGGACAGTGCGACGGTGGACAGCCCAGCCTGCTCCGCGGTCTCGCGCAGATAGGCGACGGTCATCAGGTCCTCGCCCAGCTCGTCGGCCTGCGTGTGGGCGAAGTGCACGGGTCCAGGCTGCAGGAGGGGCCGCTGCTTCCGCCAGGCCTCCACGAGCCGTTCGTGCAGCGAATTCCACTGGTCGGCGCCGGGGAAGCGGTCCTCCATCCAGAACCACTGGGCGCTGGCGGCCTCGACCAGAGAGGTCGGGGTGTCGGCGTTGTACTCAAGCAGCTTGGCCGTGCCGCCGTCCGTGCCGGACTCCGGCTCCGTGCCGCTGCCGTATCTGAGGTCGAACCGGCCGTACAGCGACGGCACTTCGTCCCGGCGCCGCCAGGAGTCGGCGACGAGTCCGGCGAGCTTGCGGTCGGTGATGCCGAAGTCGGCGAAGCGGTCCTCGGCCACGATATGCGCCGCGGCGTCCAGGCAGAGCCGGTGCAGCTCCTCCACGACGGCTTCCAGAGCCTCGACTTCGGCGAGGGTGAAGGAGTAGTACGCGCTCTCGTCCCAGTACGGGCGCAGGGTGTCGTCCGGATGCCGGGTGAGGGGATAGACGACCCCCTGCTCCTCGACGATCCGCTGCCAGTCGTGCCGGGGTGCGATGGTGTGTCGGCGCATCGGCGGCTCCCCCCTCTTCCGGTCCCCGCTCAGCTGCTGCCGGAGTCGTGCCCGCCCAGGCCGCCCCGGCCGACCGCGGCCTTGTCGAAGCTTCCGCCGGACGCCTTTCCGTCATGGACGGATCCGCCGTAGTAGTAACGGCCTGGGCCGCCGTCGTGGCAGTCCTTGTCGTTGAGCTTCTTGTACGTGCCCGGATCCACGCACCGCTTGTCCGGGTCCGAGGAACACGAGACCAGGGCTGCCGCCAGCAGCCCCACGCTCCCCAGGACCACTGTCGCCGACCGGAGACTCCGCTGATTCGATGACACCTGACCCCCCTGCTTGGCTGTTCGCCTGTACCGGCGGACGAGCCTAGACGCCGTGTCCGCACGTCGCGTACCCGGGGCCGGTACCCCCACGCACCTCGGCGCCCTGCGGGCCGGGATCAGCCGGCACCCGGCACCCGGCACCCGCACCCCGGCCCGGCCGCGTGTTGCGGCCGGGCCGGGGTGCGGTGGGAACGGGTCAGACCTCCTCGCCGGCCGCCGGGGGGCGGCGGCCGCGGAGCAGGCCGACGGCGGCCAGGACGAGGATCAGCAGGGCCGGTCCTGTGCAGGCGGCCTGCGCGGCGCCGGAGCCGGCCAGCGCGCTGCCGGCGCTGTGCCGCAGGATGTCGGCGGCGCCGAGCACCGCGGCCAGCGCGTGTGCCAGGACTACCGCGACGGCCACCGCCGCCACCAGCGCCCACACCCACAGGGTGGCGACGACGGCGAGCAGCAGGGCGAGCGCGACGCAGACCACGGCGAGCACCGCGCAGACGCTGCCGACCCGCAGTCCCGCGGAGTCGGCGGGCAGCTGGATCAGGCCCATGAGCAGCAGCAGCCCGGCGGTTGCCCACCGCGGGACGGAACCGGCGCTCCGCCGGGTCTCGCTGCCGGCCCGGGCGGCGACTTCGGACAGCGGTCCGGCCGTAGCCGCTGTCCGCGAGAGGGTACGTACGGGTTCCTCGCGCTTGGCGGTGGCGGGTTCCCCGTCGCCGCCGGGGTGGGATGGGGATGACATGGCGCGGCTCCCTTTGCCGACATGCCACGGGTGAGCACACACCGTGCAGGGTCACTGTGCGATCCGAGGAACGCACGCTTTGTTACATGGCACCCCCTGCCGGCGCTCTCCGCCATCCGCGGCGGCCCAAAAGGGCCACCCGGTATGCCATGCCGCGGCACCGGGGCTGCGCACCCCGGTGCCGCGGCATTCCCCCGTTCGCCCCAGTGGTCAGGGTGTCGTGTCGTGGACCGCCCAGCCGATCTCCAGGCGGTTGCCGGGGTGGCCGGGAGCGCCGCACCAGCGGTGGTAGATCTCCTGGGCCGGGCCGTCGAACGCGAAGCCGTGCGCGGAGATCCAGGCCGCCACGGCGTCGTAGGCCGACTGGATCCTGGGGTAGGCGGCGTCGTCCCCTTCGACCACGGTGCTGGCGAAGGGCGTCTCGTCGAGCTGGACGAGGTGGATGCCCTCGGCCGGCTCGCCGGGCGGGGTGGCGTCGGGCGCGTACGGCAGGCAGGCCTCGACCTCGGTCGGGCTGTCCTCGGTCATCGGGGCGTGGTAGCGGATGAACGCCGGTGCGGGCAGGGTGAGCGGGCCCTTGCCGCCTCGAGGGTCCGGTAGGCGGCACGCGCGAAGGCGTCGAGGCCGGCGGCGTCCAGCGAGGCTCGGCAGGCCAGAGCCTGCACCGCGCCGCGCCGGCTCAGGGTGATCTCAGGGCTCATGCCCATTCCTTCGGTCAGGGCGGCGGTCAGGCCGCGCAGGATGATCTGCTGGTCGCGGACCCGCCGGTCGGCGGCGCGGACGCGGGCGTCGAGGTCGGCGACGATGTCGGCTCCCCCGGCGTGGCGGTCGAGCAGGCTGCGGATCTGCTCGACGGGGACGTCGAGTTGGCGCAGGGCGCGGATCAGCTGGGCCCGGCCTACCTGCGAACGGGTGTAGTAGCGGTAACCGGTGGCGGAGTCGATGGCGTCGGGTGGCAGCACGCCGGTGGTGTCGTAGTGCCGCAGGGTCGTCACCGACAGGCCGGTGGCCTGGGCGAACTGCCCCATCGGCAGAAGGTCCTTGGTGTCCACGAGGACCAGGGTGGGGTCTCGGGCAACCTGAGAGTCAAGGGGGTACGGCCGGGCGCCGCCCGGGGAATCCGGGGCGCGGCGGCGACGGCGGGGGTGAGCGCCCGCCGAGCACGACTGACGGACCGCCGGGCCGGCTGCGGAGCCGGACGGCGGCCTGACATGCCGCAGGCCCCGCGGACGGGGGCCGCTGCTTCCCTCGTGGCGGCGTGCTGCCGGCGGGCGTCCGGCCACGCCGGGAAAGGGGGGCACCGCCCGGGCAGAGGTGCGCACGACGCAGGCCGCAGCGGCGCCGGCGGGGTACGGGCTCCGGCGGGCTGCGGCCTGTGGTCAAGGGCGTGGCAGGGGACCGACCGCTGCCTGAGGGCGGGCCCGGGCATCGGACCGGGTCCGGGCGGCTCGACCGCGACGCCCGGCGCGCCACGGGAAACCCGACGGCCCGCGCCGGGGCACACAGCACGCCCCGGGGTGCGCCGACGCGGTGCGCCCGGTCCTGCTACGGCCGGGTCAGCGGACCCGGGACTCTTCCTCGTCGTCGTTCTCCTCGCCCGGGATGTAGACGTCGCGGACGTTGACGTTGATCTCCACGATCTCAAGGCCGGTCATGCGCTCCACCGCGTTCGCGACGTGCGAGCGGATCTGGGTGGCGGCGTCGGCGATCTCGGTGCCGTAGAGGACCACGACGTCCAGGTCGACGGCGGCCTGCTTCTCGCCGACCTCGACCTTCACCCCGCGGGTGAAGTCCGTGGAGCGCGAGACCGTGTCGCGTACCGCGCCCATCGCCCGGGAGGCACCGCCGCCCATGGTGTGGACCCCGTCGACCTCGCGGACGGCGACTCCGGCGATGACCGCCACGACGGAGTCGGCGATGGTGGTCTTGCCGCCGACGTCGCTGCGGCGGCTGGAGACGGACCTGGACGGGTTCTCGGTGTTCGCCATGGGAATACCCCTTAGCTGGAAAGGCTGTGTCGTCGTACCGGCCGGGCCGTTGCGGCCGCGCGGCGGTACCCTCGTGGGCCTCGCGCAAGGGCGCCCGGCGGGCGGGCGTCCGGCACGAACAGGGAGTTCGGCCCTCTCCTCCACTGTGCGGCCGCTGCTCCGGGTGCGCCATTCGGGGGGCGCGGGGCCCACGGAAGGGCTGGTGGAACGGGGGTCACGCCCCGCCGGTGGCCGGTGCGGCGTGTGGCTCAGGGCGGCCCGGGCCGCCGACCATGTGCACGGACGGGTGCGGGTGCATCAGGAAATCGTGGTGGGAGATGTTCCAGGCGTAGGCGCCGGCCATGGCGAAGACCACGCGGTCCCCGGCGCGGAGTCCGGCGGCCGGGACCGCGCGGGCCAGGACGTCTTTCGGCGTGCAGAGCTGTCCGGCGAGCGTCACGGGCCCCGGTCCGCCCGCCGGACGGAGCCAGGGGTGTGGCCAGCCCGCCACCGGCAGCACCGTGCAGGGCTGGTCGTGGCCGCGGGCCGCGGGGGTGCGCAGATGGTGGGTGCCGCCGCGGACGACGGCGAATTCCTCGCCGTGGCTGCGCTTCACGTCGAGCACGTCGGTGGCGTACCAGCCGCAGTACGCGGTCAGCGCGCGTCCCGGTTCGACACGCAGCCGCAGCCCGGGGCGGGCGCGGGCGACGCGGGCCAGGACGGCGCCGTATCCGGCCCAGTCGAAGCGGGCCGCCGGGTCTGCGTAGTCGACGTGCATGCCGCCGCCGACGTTGACCTCGTGCAGGGTGACGCCGTGCCGGTGCGCGAGCGCCGCCGCCCAGTCCGTCACCGCCTCGGCGACGGCGGCCAGCTCCGGTGCGCCCAGGCCGCTGGCGAGGTGGGCGTGCACGCCGGTGAACTCCAGCTGCGGGCAGGACCCGTCGGTGAGCATCCGCATCGCGGTGTCGGCCTCGCGCGGGTCGAGCCCGAAGGGTGAGGGACGGCCCCCCATCGCCAGCGCGCCGGCGGCCAGCAGGCCGCGCGGGACGGTCAGGTTGAAGCGCAGCAGCACCCGGGCCGGGCGGTCCTGGCCGCCCCCGCGGTGCGCCGCGAGGTGGGCGAGGGTGCGCAGTTCGTGGACGCTCTCGACATGGAAGCGACCCACTCCGCGCTCAAGCGCGGCGGCGATCTCGGCCGGGGTCTTGCCGGGGCCGCCGAAGGCCAGCGGATGCTCGGGCACGGCGGCGACCACGTGTGCGAGCTCACCGCCCGAGGAGACCTCGAAGCCGTCGGTGTGCGGGGCGAGGGCGGCCAGGATGCGCGGCTCCGGGTTGGCCTTGGCGGCGTAGTACAGGTCCACCTGTGGCGGCAGGGCGGCGCGGACGGCTGCCGCGTGGGCGGCCAGCGCGGTGAGGTCGTAGATGTAGGCGGGCAGCTCGGCGGACGGCAGGGCCAGGGCGAGGTCCCGTACGCGCGGGTCGGGGCCGGTCACCGTGCGGCGCCGCTCGGCAGGTCGTGGGCCCCTGGGCAGGTGGCGGGGGCGCCCGGCGGCGGTACCACCTGGTGCACGGTTCCGCCGCGGGTGCGGCCGGGCGCCAGCGGTGACGGCAGCCGCACGTAGGACGCCTGCCGGTCCGCGGCCCGCTCCCAGCGGGTGAGGAGGTTGGCCTTGGCGGGCAGCGGCTCGCCCGCGAGCAGCGCGTCGAGCCGGGGATGGCGGCCGTGCCGGGCACCGTACGCGGTCAGGGTGCGGCGCACGGCGGACCACAGCGTCGGCTCGGCGCCCGGGCACAGGTCGGCGAGCGCCGCGAGCATCTCGCCGATGTTGTTGACCAGCAGGCAGTAGACGAGCCGGGTCCAGCCCTGCTCGGCGTCGTAGGTGAGCGGCCCGGCCACGTGCTCGGGCAGGGCGGCCAGCGCGGCCCGGTGGTGTCCGGGGAGCAGCTTGGTGCCCTCCAGGTCGCGGAAGAGGACCTGGCGCGGGAGGCCGTCGTCGCCGACGCAGACCAGGACGTTCTGCAGATGGGGTTCGAGCACGACCCCGTGGTCGAGGTAGGCGGCCAGCACCGGAGGCACGAGCAGGTCGAGATAGGCCTGCCACCAGCCAAGCACCGCCACCGGCCCGGCGCCGGCGGGCAGCAGGCGGGAGATGTGCGCGGGCCCTGTGGGGTATTCGTCGGCGACGGCCGCGGCCAGCAGCGCGGTGGTGTCGGGCCCGGTCCGGCCGGCCAGGCCCTCCCTGACGATCACCCCGAAGCCTTCGAGCAGGTCGACGTCCGGCGCGCCGCCGGCGTCCGGCAGCGCCAGGCTGCGGTAGGCGGGCTCGCGCAGGACCGCGCTGCCGGGGAAGCGCGCGGCGAGGTCGGCGGCCACCGGGCCGAGCAGCCGGGTCAGGGCGACGGCGCCGGACAGTTCGTAGCGGGCGTTCTTGCGCAGGCAGTTGGTGATCCGCACGTTCAGGCTGAACTTCAGGAACGTCTCGCCGTCATAGAGCGTGCGCACCGAGGCGGTGGCCGCGAAGCGGGTGCCGCCGGCGCCGAGGTCCCGAACGTCCCCGCGGCGCAGGGCGGCCACCAGCGCGGGGCGCTCCCGCAGCAGGTCGTACTGCCAGGGGTGCACGGGCAGCAGGCGGTATCCGTCGGGCGCCCGGCCGAGGCGGTCCAGCGGCGCGGTCGCCCCGGGCGCGGCGTACTCCTCGACGACCAGTTCGTCCCGGACGGCGAGCAGCCGCACGGGGAAGGCGGCGGCCGCCTCCGGCGCGTGGTCCTGCCAGGCGGCGGGGCCGGCGTCGCGGGCCTTGGGGGCGGGGTGGAAGCGGTGCCCGAGGACCAGGGACCGCTCGGAGGCCAGGTAGAAGGCGTGCGGGTCGCTGCCGCGATCCGGCCGCGGCTGGGCGAGCCCGGCGGTGACGCCCCGGTGGCTGGCGGCGACCTGGGAGACGAACTCGTCGTTGGCCAGGCCCGTGCGGGCGGCGAGTTCGGCCCGGATGTGCTCCGCGAGCCGCCGCCAGCCGATCGGCGACCACCGGCCGCCGGCGTACTGACCGGCCGGGCCGGTGAAGCGGTGGGCGCCGAGCAGCGAGGTGCGCCGGACCGCCACCCGCAGCAGGGTCCCGTCGTGGGGCAGCCGCAGCACCAGGTGGTGGTGGGCCAGCGCTGCCGACTGCTCCGGCCCGGAGACCTCCCGCAGCAGGCAGTTGAGGAGGGTGTGGGCCACCGCGTCGTCGGCCGAGGGCAGTTCGCGGGGGGTGGCGGAGGGTGGGACGGAGGACCAGGTCATCAGTGCGCGCGCCGAAGGTAGTTGGGGCCGGTCGTGTAGTGCTTGTTGATGTCGGAGGCACCCGAGCGGCGCTTGGTGAGCAGCGTGCCTGCGGTCACCATCGCCTTGACCGGCAGCCGGTCCGCGTCGAGCACGGCGGTACGCAGCGCGCGTCCGGGCCCGCCGGGGCGGTCGCCGAGCCGGTCCACCGCCTCGGCGAGGCGGTCACGGACCAGCCGCAGCAGCCGGGGCAGCGGGGCGCGGCCGGGTCCGGACAGCGCGACCGCCAGGGCTCCCGCGCACAGGTGGACGGTGATGGTGGTGAAGACGTCGAGCAGCGGCGCGTCGTCGTCGGTGACGATCCGGGGGTCGTCGAAGCCCGCCACCGCGGTGGCCCCCCGGGGGTCCTCCGCCAGGGCGGCGGCCAGCCGGCGGCGGTTGATCCGCAGCCCGTCGTCGTCCTTGAACAGCAGGCGGACCCGGGTGGACCCGGTGCTGTCGTCCAGCAGCAGCGAGACGTTCTGCTGGTGGGACTCCAGCGCGATGCCGTAGCCGAACAGCGTCGTCTGCCAGTCCAGCAGCACGGTGAGGACGGCGTCCAGCAACGCCACCGGATCGCCGCCGGTGTAGCGGTCGGCGAGGTGGTCGGCGACGAGCCGGCCGTCGGGTGCGGCGGCGGGCAGCGCCGCCAGCGGCAAGGCGGTGCAGTCGTCGAGTCCGGCGGGCTGCCGGCGGACCAGCACGGCGATCAGCTCGTGGCCGGCGTGCGCCCAGCGGGTCTCGTCGCTGTGCAGGACGCGCCCCGCGAACCGCGGTTCGCGCGCGGTCATTTCGGCCAGCAGCCGCTGGGCGGCGGCCCCGTCGGCCAGCGTGCCGGGCTTGATGGTGCGGCGGTTGAGCAGGCCGAGCGTGGCGGTGGGCAGCGGCAGCTTGAGGTGGAGCCCGGGGTGCTCGGGCAGCGCCACCGTACGGGTCGACAGGGTGGGTTCGGCGGTCAGGTACGGCGGCTCGGCGAGCACCGCATGACCAGCCAGGCCCGTGGCGCGCAGGGCCTGCTCCAGCGGCCCGCCGGCGGTCAGCGGGTGCACGGGCAGCGCGACATGGCTGCGGTCGAGCCCGGCGAGGCCCAGGTCGGAGGGCGCGGGCCAGAAGGCGGTCAGCGGTCCTTGCGCCGCCGGGGGGCTCAGCGTGAGCGAGGTACGGGGCAGGGCGAGCCAGCGCAGCGCGAAGGACGGTGCGAACTCGGGCGCGTGGTGGAGGATCTGGTCGGCGGTCAGACCCGGGAAGGCCGCGGAGGTCGGGTAGAGCGGGTGGCCGAGGCGTGCGGCGAGGGTGTCGAAGGCGAGGGATGCGGCCTGCCCGCGCCACGTCGCCGGATCGGGGCCGTGGCGGGCGGTCAGCCGGGCCATGGTCTGCGCGCGGGTGCTCTGCTGGAGCCGCAGCGAGGTCAGCGCGTCGCGGTACTCGGCCGCGAACGCCGCGAATCCGGCCGCGTCCTCGGCCGCGGCGTGCCGGGCCAGGGCGGCGATCACGTCCTCGCCGGCCGTCACCTCACGCCCGCCGGACGCGGGTCGCGGGCCGGGCGTCTCGGCGCGCAGCAGCGGCAGCCGGGCCGCGTACTCGCACTGGAAGCCGTCGTCCTCGACCGGCAGCAGCAGGTCGTCCTCCCCCGGCCCGCGGAGCCGCAGCCAGCGGCCGTCCGCGCGGTCCTCCGCGACGCCGCGGGTGCGGAGGCCGCACACGTCCTCGCGCAGTAACGTGCTCAGCACCCGCAGCAGCAGCGCGGCCTCGGTGGCGTCCTGCCGGTGCTTCGCACGGGGCCGGCTCACGCGGTGATCTCCCAGGTCCTGGCAGCCACGAAGGCGTCCACCGTGCGGTCCACGGCCTGCTGGTCGGGGCCGCTGGCCCGCACGACGCCGAGCAGGTCGCGGTTGGTGTGGTGCAGCGGCCGGTGGCTGCCGACGGCGCGCAGCGGCCGGTAGGCCAGCCGTACCCCGTCGAGCTCCAGGTCCTCGGCGGCCGGTGCGGCGGTGAGCGTGCCGGCCTCGCGGGCGTAGGGGTAGGCGAGGCAGGCGGCGCGCCGGGACGCCGGCCACGGGCCGGGCGGCAGTGGTTCACCCAGGTGGACGCGCAGGACGAGCTCGAACAGCGGGACCTGGAGCAGATCGGCCAGCAGCAGGTCGCACTGGTCCCCGATGGCCCGGTAGTTGACCTCGACGAGCCTGGCCCGGCCGCGGTCCAGCACGAATTCGGTGTGGCAGGCGCCGAACCCCACGCCGAGGGCGTCGAGTTGTGCCAGCACCTGGGCCACGACGGGCGCGGGCAGGTCCGGGTCCCACGTCAGCCGCTCCTCGATGAAGTACGGCGGCGGTGACAGCCGGGTGCGGAATCCGCCGAGCACCCGGCGGGTGGTGCCGTCGCCGACGGTCTCCAGCGTGCACAGGTCGCCTGGCAGGAACTCCTCGACGACCAGGGCGTCGCCGGGGCGACGGGCGCTGATCTCCGCCCAGCGGGCGGCCAGTTCGGCCCGGTCGCGCACCAGGACGACGTCCTCGCTGGCGACCCCCTCCCGCGGCTTGAGCACGCTCGGATAGCGGATGTCCTGCTGGTCCCGCGCCGTCGCCGGATCCTGCCCCGCGGGCAGCTCGACGGCGTGGACCGCGGTGCCCGCGGGCAGGCCGGCCGCGGCCAGCCGGCGGCGCATCTCGGCCTTGTCCTTCGTCCGCAGCGCGACCCGCCAGTCCTTGGCCGGCAGGCCGAAGTACGCGGCGGCCAGCGCCGTCTGGACCTGGAGGTGGTCGCTGTTGCTGAACACGATGCCGGGCCGCCGGTGGGCGGAGATCCGGGCCACGACCGCCCGGAAGTCGCGCACCGGGCACTCCAGCACCTCCACGCCGTCGTAGGCGTCCCCGGCCACCGCGCGGTGCGCATCCGGCTGGTCGGTGAGGACGGTGACGGTCAGGCCGAGGCGACGCGCGGCCGGCAGGAACCCCTCGGTGACGGAGTCCGTCGGGTTCAGGGCCAGCAGGTACATCTGCACAGGGGTCAGCTTCCGCGCGGAGGGGACGGGCCGGGCCGCCCGGTTCAGGCGGGCGGCAGGTCCACAGCGCGCTGAGCCTAGGTTAGGCATACCTAAGGCTGTCAATTCATCCCTGGGCGAGTCGAGTTGCCCACCGGACGAAGATCATGGTTAGGTCAGCCTTACTTCAAACTCAGCAAGCCGAGGGGAGCGTCCGTGAGCCTGGTCCTGGCCTACCGGCGGCTGGCCGCGCTCTGTCCCGAGCTGGGCCTCGACGCCGCCGCGCCGGGCAGCCCACCCGGACCGGGCCGGACCGCGCCGGGCTGGGTCGACGGCGCCCGGCTGGTGGACGACGCCGCCGCCCGGCAGTCCTGGCTGGCGGCCGAGGCCGCCGAGATCCGGGTCTGCTACGCGGCGGAGGCGCGCGACGACGTGGTCGCCTCCCGCGCCCTGCACGGCTACCTCTGGTCGGTCTGCCTGCTGATCAGCGGACCCTGGTACCTGGAGCGGCGAGTGCCGCTGCTGCGCCCTGCCGACGTCCTGCTGGGGCCCGGCGGCTCAGTGCGGGTGGTGCCCGGCCCCTTCGCCTGCCTGCCAGGTGACCCGGCGGCCGGCAGCGGGCAGGCGCGGGTGCTGGACTGCGAAGAGGCGCTGGGCGCGGAGCTGCGCCGGGCGGTCGCCGACCACGTCCGTCCGCTGCTCGGCGTCCTGCGGCCCGATCTGCGGCGCGGCACCCGCGCCCTGTGGGGCATGGTGGGCGACGACCTGATCTCCGGGCTGTGGCACCTGGGCCGGGCCCTGGGCGAGGAGGACCACGCGGCGGACCTGGCGACCCGGCTGCTCCCCGCGCCGACCCCGCCCTTCCCCGGCGGCGCCCGCTTCCGCCCGCTCCCCGACGGCCACCCCGGGCCCGAGCGGCTGACCCGTACCCGGATCGGCTGCTGCATGCACTACACGATCCGGCCCGAGGAGACCTGCTCCACCTGCCCTCGCCTGCGGGCCGCGACCCGGGCGCCCGTCGCAGCGGCCCCCGCCGGCGCGTGACCCGACCGGCCCGACCGGCCGGCGTCAGCCGCCCGCGGTCTCCAGCTCGGCGAGGGCGTCCAGATACCGCGGGGCCCACTTCAGTTCGCGGCGGGCGCGGGCGCCGGTGAGCTGCTGGTCGAGCGCGAAGGCCTCGGCGATCGGCCCCATCCGCTCGATGGCCTGCTCCAGGGTGATCGTCTCGATGCTGCCCGGGCGGCCGATCGCCACCGAGAGCGCCTGCGAGATGTCGGCGATCCGGACGTTCTGGTCGCTGACGGCCGCGTAGACCGAGCCCGGGGCGGCGTCCAGCGCCTTGACGTACAGCTCGGCGAGATCCTCCACGTGGATGAGCGACCAGTGGCCGCTGCCGTCGCCGATCTGCGGGACCGCGCCCGCGGCCCGGCCGGGGTCGGTGAAGAACGCCTTGATCAGGTGGCCGCCGTTGCCGTAGACGAGGCCCGGCATGACGAGTACCGGGCGGCCGCCGCGGTCCGCGTCGGCCAGCACCGCCTCCTCGTTGGCCACGCGCCACGCGGTGATCGGCGGCGGGGCCTTCGGCGCGTCCTCGTCCACCACGCCGTCGGTGTCGCCGTACACCCACACCCCGCCGGTGTGGACGTAGGCGCCGCGGCCGTCGAGACCGGTCTGCATCGCACGGGCCGCGGCCAGGTCGACGGCCGCGGCGTCGCCGCTGCTGATCGCGCCGAGGTGGATCGCGCCGTCGGCCTGCGCCGCCGCGCCGCTGAGCACCTCCGCGTCGGTCAGATCGCCGCGCACCGGGGTGGCGCCGAGCGCCGCGAGCGCCGCGGCGGAGGACTCGCTGCGGGCGAGCGCCGTGACGTCGTGGCCGCCGCGGAGCAGAGCAGGTACGACGGACGCGCCGACGTAGCCGGAACCGCCGGTGAGGAAGACGCGCATGACGGGTCCTTTCACAGCTGACGGGGACAGCCGCGGTCCTCCCGCGGAAGGCCGGGCCCTACCCTCACTGTCCGGGTCATCGGCGCGGGTTCCCAGTCCTGTACCGCCGACCGTGGCGGTGCCGGTGCGGACCGCCGATGATTCCCCGGCTCCGGGGCAGTCATGACAGCCGGACCCGCCATCGCAGGAGGAGCGGCATGCGCAAGCTCGCGATCACACAGAACGTCACCGTCGACGGCTCGGTGGAGATGCTCACGGACTGGTTCAGCCCGCAGAATCAGCAGGGCGCCGACATGGGCGACGTCCTGGAGGAGATCAGGCGGCAGGACAGCGCCTCGGACGCGCTGCTCCTCGGCCGGCGGACCTTCGAGGACTTCCGCGGCTACTGGCCGCTGCAGACCGACGACACCTCAGGTATCACGGCCTACCTCGACCAGGTGAGCAAATACGTCGTCTCGGGCACCCTCACCGACCCGCGGTGGGGGAACTCGACGGTGCTCTCCGGCGATCCGGTCGAGGAGGTGACCGCCCTCAAGGCGCGCGACGGCGGCAAGGAGATCGTCCTCACCGGCAGCATCACCCTGGCCCACGCGGTGATCGCCGCGGGCCTCGTGGACGAGTACCGCATGTTCGTCCACCCGGCAGTGCAGGGCCGCGGGCGGCGCCTGTTCCCGGAGGGACATGAGATCCCCCGGCTGCGCCTGCTCGCGGCACGGACCTTCCGCAGCGGCATCACCCTGCAGCGCTACGCCCCGGCCTGAGCCGGCGCGGCTAACGCCTCAGCCGGCCCCCCGGCGGCCCGCCGGGCCGTCTGCGCCGCTGGCGGCGGTACACCGACCAGCACGCCACTCCGCAGAGCGCCGCGACCGTGGCGGCGGCCAGCAACCCGGCCGCCGACAGGGCGAGCGCCCCGCACAGCAGCGTGATCGCCACGGCTATCGACCAGACGGTGAACCGCCCGGCGCGTCTGCCGTCGCCCCGTTCCGCGGGCGCCTGCTCGACGGGCGGAGGCGGCCGGGTCGGTTCTGGGTATGTCCGGCCGAAGTCCGCGAGCCGCTGCGACAGCCGCGGATCCTCCTGGGACAGGGACCGTTCCATGTCCGCGATCACTCTTCGCTCGTGAAGGGAAAGGACCATCGCGTACCTCCTTGCCCCGAGAGGCCGAGGGCCGTCACGGGCCCTCACTCGCCGTGGCGATGGCTCGGACCGGCCATATCGGCCGACTACCCGGTGCGAAACGGGGCATTCCTGGACATCTCTCCCAGTTTCCCGCGAACTGCTCCTCGGCGCTCCCGGGCGGGTCCCGATCCGGCCGCGCGATCAGTCGATGTCCACCTGGCCGTCGGTCTTGCCGCGGCCGCGGCCGGGGCGGTGGAGTTCGACGGCGCCGGACGGCGAGCCGGTGGGGCTGCCGTCGGGGCCCAGGTTCTTGCGGACCGAGTCCAGGATGGTCAGCCCCTGGCTGACCAGGCCGGCGGCGATCTCGCTGAGGCCGTCCGCGCCGTTGAGGACGTTGACGTTGGCGCCGGACAGCCCGGCGGCCGCCTCCTTCACGATCTGCGGGAGCTGGTCGATGATCATCCGGTCCAGGGCGACCCGGTCGTGGGAGGCCGCCGCGGCGGCCTGGATCCGCATCCGCTCCGCGTCGGCGACGGCGAGCACCCGGATCCGCTCGGCCTCCGCCTCCGCGGGCTTGACGATCTCGGCGACCAGCTGCTGCTGACGGAGCTCGGCGGCCCGCAGCGCCAGCTCGGTCTGCGCGGCCAGCACCTCCTGCTGGGCGTGCGCCTGTGCGAGCGGGCCCGCCTGGGCGGCCTGCGCCTGAGCGCGGTCCACCTGGGCGGAATACTCGGCCTGCACGACGGCGGTCTGCCGGGCGTACTCGGCCTGGTTGCGGGCGGCGACCTGCTGGGCCTCCACCGAGGCCTGGGTGGCCTGAGCCTGGGCGATCTGCGCCTGCCGCTGGATGGCCGCCTTGTGCGGGGCGGACATCGCGTCGATGTAGCCGGTCTCGCCGTCGTCGATGGACTGGATCTGCAGCGAGTCCACGCTCAGGCCGATCTTGGCCATCTCGGTCTTGGAGGTCTCCAGCACCTCGGTGGCGAGCTTCTGCCGCTCGGTGACGATCTCCTCGACGGTCATCGAGCCGATGATCGAGCGCAGGTGGCCGGCGAAGATCCGCCCGGTGAGGATCGACATCTGGTCCTGGTCGGACAGGAAGCGCTGGCCGGCGTTGACGATGCTCTCGTGGTCGTTGCCGACCTTGAAGGCGATGACGGCCTTCACGGTCAGCGCTATGCCCTGCCGGGTCACACAGGTCTCAGCGACCTCGGACTCGCACATCGCCAGGGTCAGGAACCGGGTCTTGCGGAAGATGGGCAGGACGAACTTGCCGTGCCCGGTGACCACACGGAACGGCGCACCGCCCAGTCCACGGCGACCGCCTGAGATCAGCATCGCCTCGTCGGGTGCGGGTACGCGATAACCGAACATCCTTGACTTCTCCTTCGTCTGCGCGGCTCAGCCGGCCGGGGCGTCCAGCGGGTCGGCCCACTCGATCACGTCGACCTGGCGTGTGCCGCGGGAATCCACCACGAGCACCGTGGTGCCCTTCGGCAGCGGATCGTCGGACCAGGCGAGGAAGGCCTCGGTGCCGCCCCTGACCCGCACCAGGACCTCGCCGGGCCCCAGCGTGCCTCGGGTACCGATCAGCAGCTCCCCGGTGCGGCCGATCACGGCATCGTCCCGCGCCACCACCGGCCGCCCCCCTGTCGTCGTCCAATGTCCGGCCGTGACCATCCTCCCACCAGCGGGCGTCCGGCGGATGCCCGGCGTCACACCTGGTACGTACGGCGTTCCCCCGCTGTTCAGCCGGGGGCCCGTCCGGTGCTCCGGCGGCGGCCGGGAGGTGGCCGTCCGGGCGACAGCGGCGCGCACCGGGCGGAAGTGAACGTGTCCACGAACCGGTTCGACGCGCCGCACGGGGTCGGCTCGTGCCAGGGTGGCGCTCATACACCGAGTACGGGAGGTTGGATGTTCCGGGGCTTCAGTACGCCCTTGACGGGTCAGACCGAGCGGGACAGTTCCGGGGTCTCGTCGCCGTGGGCGTACATCCGGACCGAGACCGGCAGTGCGGCCGTGCTGCTGGCCGCGACGCTGGCCGCGCTGGCGTGGGTGAACATCGGGCCGGGCAGCTACGTCATGGTCTGGGACACCACCCATCTGTCGGTGCGGCTCGGGTCGCACGGGATCAACATGGACCTGCGGGAGTGGGTGAACAGCGGACTGATGACGCTGTTCTTCCTGGTCGTGGGGCTTGAGGCACGCCGTGAGTTCGACCTGGGCGAGCTGCGTGACCGGCGGCGGATCCCGCTGCCGCTGCTGGCCGGGATCAGCGGGATGGTGGTCCCGGTGGCGATCTACCTGGCGCTGAACTCGGGCCGCTCCTCCGGGCACGGCTGGGGCGCCGCGATGTCGACCGACACCGCCTTCGCGCTGGGCATGCTGGCGCTGCTCGGGTCGCGCTTCCCGCGGCGGCTGCACACCTTCATCCTCACCGTGGCGGTGGTCGACGACTTCGTGGCGCTCGTGGTGATCGCGGTCGCCTACAGCGAGGACCTGAGGTGGACGCCGCTGCTGATCGGCGTCGGGGTGCTGCTGCTGGTGGGGGTGCTGCGCTGGACCGGGACGCGGCGCGGGCCGCTCTACGCCCTGGTGGGGATCGTCGCCTGGGTGGCGTTCCTGAAGTCCGGGGTGGATCCGGTGGTGGTGGGCCTGATCATGGGCCTGCTGTCGTACGCCTACCCGGCGTCGCGGGACGCGCTGGAGCGGGCCAGCGGGCTCTTCCGGTCCTTCCGCGAGCAGCCGACCCCGGAACTGGAGCGGGAGGCGAGGCAGGGCATCGCCTCGGCGCTGTCGCCCAACGACCGCCTGCAGCGGCTGTTCCACCCGTGGAGCAGCTACGTGATCGTGCCGCTGTTCGCGCTGGCCAACGCCGGCATCCAGATCAACGGGTCGCTGCTCGCCAGCGCCTTCACCTCGCGGATCACGCTGGGCATCCTGCTCGCCTACGCGCTCGGCAAGCCGATCGGGATCGTCACGGCCTCGGTGCTCGCCACCCGGCTCAGCGGCGGCCGGATGCGGCCGCCGGTGGGCTGGGGGGCGGTGACCGGCGGCGGCACCATCGCCGGGATCGGCTTCACGGTCTCGCTGCTGATCGCGACGCTGGCCTTCCACGGGCGCGAGCTGGACATGGCGAAGATCGGTGTGCTCACCGCGGTGGTCTGGGCGATGGTCTCCACCTCCCTGGTGGCGCTGATCACCTCCCGGCTGCCGAAGGAGCTCAGGGCGCGGGCGCTGCTGGGCACCGCCGAGGCGGTCGTCGACCTCGCCGAGCCGGTGGACCCCGAGCACGACCACTTGCGGGGGCCGATGAACGCGCCGGTGACGGTGGTGGAGTACGGCGACTTCGAGTGCCCCTACTGCGGCCAGGCGGAAGACGTGGTGCGCGAGCTGCTCTCCGACTTCGGCGACGTCCGCTACGTGTGGCGGCACCTGCCGCTGACCGACGTGCACCCGCACGCCCAGCTCGCCGCGGAGGCCTCCGAGGTCGCCGGACTCCAGGGGGCCTTCTGGGAGATGCACGACCGGCTCTTCGAGCACCAGGACAAACTGCAGGTCAAGGATCTGCTGGCGTACGCGAAGGACCTCTCGCTCGACGTGGGCGCCTTCCACGAGGCGCTGCGTGGCCGCAAGGGCGCGCCCAGGGTGGAGCGCGACGTGGAGTCGGCGGATCTGAGCGGGGTGTCCGGCACGCCGACCTTCTTCATCAACGGGCGGCGGCACCACGGGGCGTACGACATCCAGAGTTTGTCGGCGGCGGTGATCGCCGCACGCGACCGCGCGGTGCTGATCGACGGGGCGGACCCCGGCACCCGGTGATGCCGGGGTCCGCCGCGTCCGGGTCTCAGCGCGGGACGCAGCGCACGGACAGCGGGGTGTCCGGTGACTGGTGGCCGCCGCTGGCGACCATGCGGACCTCGCCGTCCGCGCTGATCTCGGCGCGGACGATGCCGGTCTCGTCCTGGTAGATGGGGTAGCCGCCGGCGCCTGCCTGGTCGGTGCGGTGCACCAGTACCGCGTCGTCCTCGACGGCGGCCGCGTGGAACACCAGCTCGTATGTTTCGGGATAGTCCATGACTGCCTCCCGGCCTGGGCTGCTGCCGGTCCCCCTCATCATCCCCCGGGTACGGCGCGGGCGCCTGTCAGGGGATCCGCGGGCCCGGCGGGGCGGCCGTCAGCCCAGCAGGCCCGCCTTGTACGCGGCGGCCACCGCGGCGGCGCGGTCGCGTACGCCGAGCTTGGCGTACAGGTGCAGCAGGTGGGTCTTGACGGTCGCCTCGCTGATGAACAGCCGGCGGGCCGCCTCCTTGTTGGTGGTGCCCGCGGCGACCAGGCGGAGGACCTCCAGCTCGCGGTCGGTGGGGGTCGTCTCGGGCGCGGCGGGGGCCGGGGTGCGGACGTGCCCGAGGATCCTGCTGGCCACGGTCGGGGCCAGGACGGCCTCGCCGCGGTGGGCGGCGTGCACCGCGCGGACCAGTTCCTCGCGGGGCGCGTCCTTGAGCAGATAGCCGGTCGCACCCGCCTCGATCGCGGGCAGCACGTCGGCGTCGGTGTCGTAGGTGGTCAGGACCAGCACGCGGATCGCGGGCGCCCGCCCGGCCAGCAGCCGGATCGCCTCGACGCCGCCCATCCGCGGCATCCGCAGGTCCATCAGCACGACGTCCACCGCCAGCGCCACGGCCCGGTCGACGCCCTCGGCGCCGTCGGCGGCCTCCCCGGCGACGGTGAAGCCCGGGTCGCCGTCGAAGACGCCGCGCAGGCCGTCGCGGACGACGGGGTGGTCATCGACGATGAGCAGGCGAATGGTCACGCGCCATTGTCCCCTGCGGCTCGGGCCGGGAAGCCGGTCGGGGCCGCCGTTCCCGCGCCGCCCGCGGCGGCCGGGTCCACGGCCGCTCCCGCGGGTCCCCGCGGGGCCGGCGCCGGTCCGCAGGCGGCGGTCGCCGCTGTGACCGCGGGGACGCTGGCGCTCAGTGCGGTGCCCTCGCCCGGGCCGCTCTCGATCTCCAGCCTCCCGCCGACCTGGCGCAGCCGCTGCCGCATGGCGGTGAGGCCGTAGCTGTCCCGGCCGGGGGCGGCCTCGAAGCCGGCGCCGTCGTCCAGCACGTCGAGCATCACCACCTCGTGGGTGTAGGAGAGCGTCAGCCCGGCGCGGGAGGCGGCCGCGTGCTTGGCGATGTTGGCCAGGCCCTCCTGCGCGGTGCGGAAGAGCACCACCTCCACCGGCGGCGGCAGCGGCACGGGGTTGCCGGTGACCTCGACCCTGACCTTTACGCCCGAGGTCTGCGACCAGCGCCGTGCCAGGTCGTCCAGGGCGCCCGGCAGGTGCGGCGCCTCGTCCAGCGGCCCCGGACGCAGCGCCTGCACCGAGCGGCGGGCCTCGGCCAGGCTGTCCCTGGCCAGCGCCCTGGCCAGTTCGCGGTGCCTGGCGCGGCGGGCGGGGTCGGCGTCGAAGCGCTCGGCGGCCTCCAGTTGGGTGACGATGCCGGTCAGGCCCTGGGCGATGGTGTCGTGGATCTCGCCGGCCATCCGCTGCCGCTCGTCGAGGATCCCGGCCTCGCGGGCCTGGGTGACCAGCTGGGCGTGCAGTCCGGCGTTCTCCTGCATCGTCTCGCGCAGCCGCCGGTTGGCCTCGGCGAGCTCGTCGATCATCTCGGCGCGCCGCCTGCTGCGCTGGTCCTCCTCGATGCCCTGGAAGGTGATGACCCCGGCGAAGACCACGTTCACCACCATCAGGCCCGCGTAGACCCCGATGGTGCCGCCGTGCAGATTGCCGACGCCGCCGACCTGGGTGGTGGCCATCAGCGCGGCGTTGACCGTGATGGCCGGCGCCCACAGCACCCGCGGCAGCAGCGCCACCTGGAGGTAGCCGGTGAAACCGAAGAAGCCGAAGAACGGGCTGAGGACGATCAGCGCGGCGATCAGGACCAGCAGGCCGGCGACGAACACGATCGCCCGGCCGCGCTGCCGCACCGGGGCGGGGTAGGGCAGGTCCACGAAGCGCAGCCACAGCGCGGCCGCCGCGGACAGCCCGCACGCCGTCGCCCCGAAGGCCGCCGTGCGGGGTCCGAGCGTGAGCGCCAGCACCAGGGAGACCGCCAGCCCGATGTAGGGCAGGTAGTGCTGGAGTTGCTGGAACCGGTCATCGGGCGCGTCGCCGTCTCCCACTTTCACCCGCCCATCATTCCCAACGGAACAGCCGGGCGGCCAGCAGACCGCCGAGGACGGTGTACGCGGCGAGCACCGCCAGGTGCTGCCACAGGGCGCCCCGGCCGTCCCAGGCAGCCATCACGGCGCCGAAGGGGACGTACAGGCTGACCTGTTGCAGGACGTGCGGCAGTTCGGCAAGCGGCACGTACAGGCCGCTGAAGAAGAAGTTCAGCACCATCAGCGGCACGCCCATGCCGCTGGCGGCGGCCGAGGTGCGGGCGAGCGCCGAGACGACCAGGCCGAGGGCCAGCACGGCGGTGCTGCCGAGCAGGAAGGAGGCGACGACCGCGCCGGGGTTCGCCGGCGCCTTGACGTGGTAGGCCAGGCTGCCGACGGCGGTGACCGCGCCGACCCCGGCCGCGGTGAGGACGGCGATGACGGCCAGCAGCGCGGCGAGCATTCCGGCGGCGGGGACCGGGCTGACCGACAGCCGCCGCAGGAAGCCCTTCTCCCGGTGGTCCGCCATGGTCATGGGCAGCGCCGTGCAGGCCAGGAACAGCGGCACCATGGCGGCGATGGTGGGCACGTAGACGTCGAGGACGCTTCTGCCGCCGAGCCCGTCGGCGGTGTTCCGGAAACCCGGGATGCTGCCGAAGGCGATCAGCAGCACCGGCGGGAAGGCGAGCCAGATCAGGGCGGCCGGTGCGCGCAGCAGCAGCCTGGCCTGGGTGGCGGTCAGGGTGCGGAAGCCGTGGGCGGTCATCCGGGCGGGGGGTGTGACGAAGGTGGTCATGGCATCTCCTCTACGGAGTCGGGTGGTGGGTGGGCGGCCGGTCAGCGGGCGTGGGCGGGACCTTCGGCCGGCGGGTGCGGCCGGCCGGTCAGGGCGATGAAGGCGTCGTCCAGGGTGGCCTGGTCGACCCGCAGGTCGGCGGCGATGACCTGACGCCTGGCCAGCAGCGAGGTGACGGCGCCGACCAGGTTGCCGGTGCCGGTGAGCTCGATCTGCGGGCCGTGCCAGGTCAGCGTGCTGACCTCGGGCAGCGCCCGCAGCCCGCCCTCGTCCAGCGGGCCTGAGGGGCGAAAGCGCATCCGCTGCTCCTGCCCGGCCCGCCCGACCAGGGCCGCTGGGGTGTCGACGGCGACGAGCCGTCCGGAGTCGATCAGCGCGACCCGGTCGCACAGCCGCTCGGCCTCCTCCATGAAGTGGGTGACCAGCACGACGGTGACGCCCTCGTCGCGGATCTGCTCCACCAGCTCCCAGGTGGCGCGCCGGGCGTGCGGGTCGAGGCCGGTGGTGAGCTCGTCGAGGACCACCACCCGGGGGCGGCCGACCATGGCCAGCGCGATGGCCAGGCGCTGCTTCTGGCCGCCGGACAGGCTCTTGTGCCGGGCGCGGGCCCTGTCGGCCAGGCCGAGCCTGTCGAGCAGTGCGGGGACGTCGGCGGGGGCGGGGTGGAAGGACGCGAAGAGGTCGAGCGCCTCGCGCACCCGCAGCTTGTCCGGCAGCCCGCTCTCCTGCAGTTGGACGCCCATCCGGCGGCGCAGCGCGGCGCGGTCGGCGCGCGGATCGAGGCCGAGGACCCGCACCCGGCCGCCGTCGGCCGGCCGCAGCCCGGCCAGGCACTCCACCGTGGTGGTCTTCCCCGCGCCGTTCGGGCCGAGGATGCCGAAGATCTCGCCGTCGCCGACCGTGAACGACACGTCGTGCACCGCCACTTCGTCGCCGTAGCTCTTGTGCAGGTGCTCGACCTCGATGACCGCCATAGCCGTGGCCCTTTCCGGTGTCCTCGTGGCGGCGCCCCGCCGCCATGGACCGAGAATCCCGCGTGCGGGCCGGCGCGCGGATCGACCACCGGGGTGCGGTGCGGCGGCGGGCCGGTGGATACCGGGGTCAACCGATCGGTTGACCCCTTCCGCCGAAAGGCGGCGTTCCGTACGGCCCTTGGGCGTGCGGCGGGCGTGTCAGCGCAGCGCGCGCAGCCACCGCACGGCGGCGGCCGGGGTGGTGACAGTGGAGACGCCGGGGGCCGGGGCCGGGGGCGGGCGGCGGACGATCAGGACGGGCAGCGCGGCCTCGCGCGCCGCGGTGAGCTTGGCGGCGGTGTCCTGGCCGCCGCTGTCCTTGGTGACCAGGACGTCGACACGGTGCTCGCGGAGCAGCGCGCGCTCGGCGTCGAGGGTGAAGGGGCCGCGGTCGAGCAGGACCCGGAGCCGTGCGGGCAGCGGCGGGTCCGGCGGGGTGACGGAGCGGGCCAGGAAGTCCAGCGGGAGTCCGGCGAAGGCCGCGAGGTCCTGCCGGCCGGTGGTGAGGAACGGGCGCTGTCCGAGCGCCGGAAGCAGGGCCGCGGCCTCGGCGAGGCTGTCCGCCCAGTGCCAGCGGTCCCCCACCCCCGCGCTCCAGCCCGGCCGCCGCAGCGCCAGCAGCGGTACGCCGGTGGCCAGGGCCGCCTGCGCCGCGTGGGCGCTGATCGCCGCGGCGAAGGGGTGGGTGGCGTCGACGACGGCGTCGGCCCGCTGGTCGCGCAGCCACCCGGCGAGCCCCGCGGCGCCGCCGAACCCGCCGGTTCTGACCTGCCCGGCGAGCGGCCCGGGCTGCGGGGTGCGCCCGGCGAGCGACGTCGTCACGGCCAGCCCCGGGTCGCCGTCAAGCAGGCCCGCGAGGACGCGGGCCTCGGCCGTCCCGCCGAGGACCAGCACCCGCCGCGTCACGGCGGGTCGCCGCCCGCCATGGGAGGCGGGGAGGTCGCGGCGTCCGGCGCGGCCGGGGTTGCCGGCCCGGTCCTGCGCAGCAGGTAGGTGTCCATGATCCAGCCCTTGCGGGCGCGGGCATCGGTCCGCGCCGCCCGGATACGGTCGGCCATCGCCTCGTCCAGCGGGCCGGCCAGCAGGATCTCGTCGGGGGTGCCGAGGTAGGCGCCCCAGAAGATGTGCAGGCCCTGGCCGGCGAGGGCGCCGAAGGCCTGGCGGGCGTCGAGCATCACCACCACGTCGTCCACGCCGTCCGGCAGTCCGCCGGCGTCGGCGAGCCGCCGCCCGGTGGTGATCTGGACCGGGCGGCCCACCTGGTTGAGCCCGGTGCGGTGCCGGGCGGCCAGCGTCGCGACGCTGCTGATGCCGGGCACGACCGTCCAGTCGAAGTCGGCGCCGCCCCGGGCGTGCACGTCCTCCAGGACGGCCAGCGTGCTGTCGTAGAGCGCGGGGTCGCCCCACACCAGGAACGCGCCGCAGCCGTCCTCGGCCAGCTCCTCGGCGATCAGCCGCTGGTAGATGTCGGCGCGGCGGCGCCGCCAGTCGTCCACCGCCGGTGCGTACGCCCCGGTGGCGGCCGTACGGTCCCGGTCGGGGTCGCGGGCGACGACCACCCGGTGCGGGCCGGCCGCGTGGCGTTCGAGGATGTCCTCGCGCAGCCGTACCAGGCCCGCCTTGTCCTCGCCCTTGTCCAGCAGGAAGAAGACGTCGGCGCGGCCCAGGGCGTCGATCGCCTGGAGCGTGAGCTGCCGGGGGTCGCCCGCGCCGATGCCGATGACGTAGATCTGCCTCACCCGGCGGAGTCTGGCACAGCGTGTCCGGCGCCCTGGACGGCAGCCCCGCTCACGCGGTCGCACCGTGCAGGACGCAGTCACCGCACAGGGCGCCCGCCCGGCCGGGCGCGGCGCGGTAGATCAGGCAGCAGCTGCGCCGCCGGAAGGCGCCCGCCGGCGTACGGCCGCGCTGCGGGCGCAGCGGCGGCCGTTCCAGCAGCAGGGCGGTGAAGGCCCTTGCCCGGGCGGCCAGTTCGGGCCGGGCGGCGCCCAGCGCGGTCGCCGCGCCGTTGACGGCGGAGGCGGTGTTGCCCAGCAGGATGTGCGGGGAGACACCCGACGCGCCGAAGAGGCCGGCCAGTTCGGCGAGCGGGCCGTCGAGTACCCGCCGGGCGACGGCGTCGGCGAGCCGGCCGGCCGAGGGCGCCGCAGCGGGCGGGAGCAATGCGTCGTCCGGCAGCGAGAGCGGTACCGGGCCGCCGAGCGCGGGCTGCCAGCGGACCGCGCCCAGGTCGCAGCCGAGCACCCGCCCGTGCAGGACCGCGGCGGCCAGCGCGGGCGACACCAGCCGCGCGGCCAGGCCGAGATGGGCGACCGAGGCGGCCACCCGCGGCTCGACCGCTTCCGGCGGCTGCCCGCCGGCCGCGGCCAGATACGCCCTGACGCCGGCGGCGCGCTCGGCGAGCAGCGGCCCCGTCAGCGGTTGCCACGGCCCGGCGGGGGGTGCGCCGGCCGGGTGGGTGGCGACGGCGAAGAACGGACCGAGCGCGGTGATCTCCTCGATCACCGCGCCCGGTCCGGCCGTTCGGTGCGGCTGGTGCGTCACGCCGGTACGGGCGCCGCCCCTCGTGCGGTGGCGCCGTCGGTCCTGGGCTGCAGCAGGCGCTCGGCCAGCGGCGCGAAGACCAGGCCGATCGCCGACCAGAGCAGCAGTTGGGCGGCGACGGAGTAGGAGCGGAAGGAGAACAGCACGTCGGCCGGGAAGCCCGGGTAGACGATGCGCCCGTCGGTGTCGGTGAGCGGCAGCGGCGTCTCGGACGCGTGATTGCCGAAGTGCTCCTTGTTGTAGGCCAGATGACCCAGCGGGGGCAGGATCGCCATCACCACGCCGATGGCGACGACGAAGGCGGCGGCCGCCAGCAGGGTGGCGTTCCAGTTGCCGAACCTGGGTTGCAGCCGCCTGCCCAGCCAGGCCGCGCCGATCAGGAAGGCCACCGAGCACACCACCATGAGCAGGTAGAGGCCGCTGCGGGCCCTGATGGTGTCCTCATGGCCGATGGCCGGCGGGTTGGCCGGGTACTTCAGGAACGGCACCAGGTACATGCCGAGGAATCCGCCGCCCGCGACCAGCAGGGCCAGGCTGCGGGGCCGCAACCCGCCGACCCGGCCGAGGCAGATCGCGTAGGCGACGGCGAACAGCGCCCCCATCGCCATCCCGAAGACGATCATGCCGACGCCGATCCCGACGTCGGCCTGCACGGTGCGGCTGAACAGGTCGGGGTCGGCCGCCGCGGCCGGCAGCCCGCCGGCCTTGTCCAGCGCGGCCTGTGCGGCGTCCCGGCCGCTCTCGTAGTCGATCGCCCGGCCGATCTGCGGTTCTGCGAAGACCCGGGCGAAGAGGAAGGCGAGCAGCCCGGCGGCTGCGCCGGCCAGGATGCCGCGCAGGATGAGTTTCTTTTCCATGTCGAGTTGTCCGTACGTCCGGTTCCGGCGGTGTCAGTGGCAGGGGAAACCGAGGAAGTGGCGGGCGTCGTGGACGAACTCGTGGATGTGCATGTCCTTGCCGAAGACCGAGACGGCGCCCTGGTCGACACCGACGAAGTAGTAGGCGGCGAGCGCGAATATCGCCGTGCCGACCAGCCACAGCACGGCCTTCGAGACCGGCAGGACGACCGGCGTGGCCGTGGGGCGGGGTGCGGAAATGCTGCTCAAGGTGAGCCCTCCTTAGGGGATCGTGCGTCCCTCTTCCATGGGCGTCGTGATGAGCGGCTGTCTGACTCCCCGTATCGCCTGTTGCGGCGGCGGGATCACAGTGGCGCGACCGTGCTGGAATTCCACCAGCTTCCCCACATCATCACTACGCCTGGAGCGTAGGGCTCCGCTCTGCGGTGCGTCAATCAGGCCGGGCGGCGCCGGCCGCGCGTCTCCGGCCGTTCGCCGGCCGGTGACCGGCGGCCCGCTGGGGCGTGATTCGCGCTCCCGGCGCAGCGCGGGCGCGGTCGGGCACCGGGGCGCACGGCGGCCGCTGCCGACGCGCGCACCGCGCTGACCTCGGGCGGGTGTGAGCGGAGCGGCACGGGGGGAGGCTATTGCGAGTCATTCGCAACAAGTAGTCTGTTGCGGGAAGTGCCCAGCCGCTCCGACGGAGGACGCCGTATGACCACCACCACCGAGGCCGCCGTCCCCGCGGGGTCCCGCTGGCGCCGGATAGGCGGTTCGATGACGCGGGCGGAATGGACCCGGCTGGGCGGGATGGCCGCGTTCATCGTGGCTCTGCACGTCATCGGGTGGTTCACCCTGGTGGCGATCGTGGCGCCCGAGCACTACAGCCTGGGCACCAAGTCCTTCGGCATCGGTATCGGGGTGACCGCGTACACGCTGGGCATGCGGCACGCGTTCGACGCCGACCACATCGCGGCGATCGACAACACCACCCGCAAGCTGATGCACGAGGGCAAGCGTCCGCTGTCGGTGGGCTTCTGGTTCTCGCTCGGCCATTCCAGCATCGTCTTCGGGCTGGCCTTCCTGCTGTCGCTGGGCGTCAGGTCGCTGGCCGACCCGGTGGAGAACGACGGCTCGCAACTGCACAGCGTCACCGGCTGGGTGGGCACCACCGTCTCGGGCGCCTTCCTCTACATCATCGCCTTCCTCAACCTGCTGATCCTGGCCGGGATCTGGAAGGTCTTCCGGCAGATGCGCGGCGGCCACTACGACGAGGCCGCTCTCGAAGAGCACCTGAACAACCGGGGGTTCATGAACCGGCTGCTCGGCCGGGTGATGAAGTCGATCACCAAGCCGTGGCAGATGTACCCGCTGGGCCTGCTGTTCGGCCTCGGCTTCGACACCGCCACCGAGATCGCGCTGCTGGTGCTCGCCGGGTCCGGCGCCGCCTCCGGGCTGCCGTGGTACGCGATCCTGTGCCTGCCGGTGCTGTTCGCGGCGGGGATGTGCCTGCTGGACACCATCGACGGCTCGTTCATGAACTTCGCCTACGAGTGGGCCTTCTCCAAGCCGGTCCGCAAGGTCTACTACAACCTGACCATCACCGGCCTGTCGGTCGCGGTCGCGTTCATCATCGGCACCGTCGAACTCGTCGGCCTGCTCAGCGAGAAGGCAGGGCTGCACGGGGCGTTCTGGGACTGGGTGGCCGGGCTCGACCTCAACATCGTCGGCTACGTCATCGTGGGGCTGTTCTTCCTCACCTGGGCGGTGGCGATGACCGTCTGGAAGGTCGGCAACATCGAGGAGAAGTGGACGGCCGGCCTGCGGCCGGCCGAGCAGCAGGACTGAGCCGCCGGAACCGGCCGCCGCCCCGCCCGCTGCGCGGACCGGGGCGACGGCACGTCACCGGGCGGCTACCGCGGCCGGGTGCCGATGACGACGGTCGCCCCGAGGTCGTCGTCGGTGGCGACGCGCGGCCGCAGGCCGCCGCCGGCCAGGATGCCGGCGGCGGTGCGCGCCTGCCGCTCACCGGCCTCCACCAGCAGCGAGCCGCCGGGGGCGAGCCAGCCGGCGGCACTGGCCGCGACCCGGCGCATCACGTCGAGGCCGTCGTGGCCCCCGTCGAGAGCCATCAGCGCCTCGTGGTCGCGTGCCTCGGGCGGCAGCAGGCCGACGGCGGAGCTGGGCACGTACGGCACGTTGGCGGCCAGCAGGTCGACCGTGCCGCGCAGTTCGGCGGGCAGCGCGGCGAAGAGGTCGCCGCAGTGGACCCGCCCGCCGGCGGGGGCGAGGTTGCGGGCCGCGCAGGCGACGGCCGCCGGGTCGAGGTCGGCGGCGTGCAGCCGCGTACGCCCCAGGGCCGCGGCCAGCGCCGCGCCGACCGCGCCGGAGCCGCAGCACAGGTCGAGCACGACGACCTCGTGGCCCTCGCCGGCGGCCGCCCGGCCGAGCGCGACCGCCTCGCGCACCAGGAGTTCGGTACGCCTGCGGGGCACGAAGACCCCCGGGTCGACGGCGATCCGCAGGCCGCAGAACTCGGCCCAGCCGACGACGTGTTCCAGCGGCAGCCCGCCGGCCCGGCGGGCGACCATCGCCGCCAGCTCGTCCGGTGTGGTGGCGGTGGCCAGGATGATCCGCGCCTCGTCCTCGGCGAAGACGCAGCCCGCGGCCCGCAGTCGGGCGACGACGCCGGGGTGCGGTGCGGATTCGGGCAACGGTGTGACGGAGTCCGACATGTGAACCTCTCGGGAAGCCGGTAGGCGCTCCCCGGCTCCGGTCAGGAGGCCGCAGGCCTCGCGGGGCCGCACGGCGGGAGCGCCCGGTACGTACTGCTGGGAATCGGTCCCACCTCCTCGGCTGGTCGCGGTGTACTGCCGGTCGGCGCTCAACCTACCCCACCCCGGTGCCACGGCCGGCACGCCCTGCACGCGAACACCGTCGGGGATCGGGCCCAAGGGGGCCCGGGCCCGCAGTGCTCAGGGGGCGCGCCGGAGGGCCAGGGCCACGGCGGCGGCGGTGGCCGCGAGGGCCAGGGCGGCGGGGAGGCGGGACCAGGACGTGTGGGCGACCGGGGCGGTGGCCGCCGCGAAGACCACCGCGGCCGCCGCGGCGGCGGCCACCGCGGGGGTGGCGCGGTCCGTCCCCGGAGGGGTCGTCGCGCCCATCGTCCAGCCGTCGGTGACCAGTAGATAGGCCACCAGCAGGCCGACGACGCAGGCCGCCACCCACACCGCGGGACCGGTCATCGCGGCCAGCACGACGGCTCCGGCGGGCAGCAGCGTGTTGCGCCGGTGCGCCGCCACCGCGCCCCACCGCATCGAGCTGAGCACCGGGCGAGCGTCGACCATCGGCGCGGCCCACCAGGCGGCGCCGGCCGCGGCCAGGCCGAGGGCCCAGCCGATGAGCGGCCCGTCCAGGGTGCGCGGCGGATTGCAGGCGGCGACGGCCAGCGCCACCCCGAGGATGCGGGCGGTCAGCCGGTGGGCGTCCATCGCGCGGCTCATCGGCGTCCTCCGTGGATCCGGGTGCGCAGCAGCGGCGCGAGTGCCAGGTCGAGGGTCTCGCCCGGCCGGTGGGTGACGACGGCGACACCGCGCTCGGTCAGCGCGAAGCGCATGGCGTCGCGGTCGGCGCGCCACAGCCGCAGGGCGAGTTCCGCGGTGCGGTCGCCCGGTTCGACCGCCGGGTCCCCGGAGGGGATCTCGACCACCACCAGCGGGTTGGTCCGCGACCTGACCTGGTCGAGCACGTCGAGGATGCGCTGGTCGGTCAGCGGCGTGAAGACGTACACCAGCGCGCTCTCCGGCAGCGCGGGCGGCGGCAGCCTGCCGAGGCCCGCGGTCCGGTAGCCGAGGTCCTTGCGGACGTCGAGGACGCTCTCCACGATCCGGTAGAAGTAGCTCTGGCCGCTGCCGGGCTGCAGCCAGCGGGTGGTGCCGCCGATCGAGACCACGCCGATCCGGTCGTGGGTGCGCAGGTAGGCGCGGACCAGGCCGGCCGCCGCGCGGAAGGTCTCGTCCAGCGAGGACGTACGGGTGACCGGGTCGCGGACGTCGGCGAGCACGTCGAGCAGCACGACGGTGTCGGCCGCCCGTTCCGCCGCGAACTGGTGCAGTTGCAGCTCGCCGCGCCGGGTGGTCGCGGGCCAGTGGATGCGGCGCTGCCGCTCGCCGCGTACGTACGGGTGGACGCCGGTGACCTCGACGCCCTCGCCGCGCTGGGCGGAGGTGTGCTCGCCGAGCCGCTGCGGCAGCCGTACCGGGATCGGGGTGACGGCGGTCCCGGTGGGGACCGGGAAGACCGCGACCTCGCCGAGGTCGACGCGCAGGGTGCGGCGGGCGGTGCCGCCGCTGTCGTAGACGTCGAGGTCGACCGTGCCGACCGTCCAGCGGCCCCAGCGCTCGGCGGTGAAGGTCAGCCGGAGGCGCCCGCCGTCGACGTGGAGGTCGTCGAGCCGGACGCCGGGGCCGAGGGTGATCCCCGGGTCCAGCCGCCCCGCGGTGCCGTCGTGCGCGAGCGTGACGGTGGCGGTGACCCGCTCGCCCTCGAAGCAGCGCCGCGGCTGGACGTCGACCGTGGGCGCGAGGTGCTGCGGCCTGCTGCCGGTCGGCAGGGCCAGCGCGAGCAGCGCCAGCGGGGCGGCGGCCGCGGCCAGCAGCCAGGCGTGCCCGGTGACCAGGGCGGCGGCCACCGCGACCGCGGCGACCGTGCCGTAGCGCAGGGTGCGCTCGCCGGCCCGCCAGCCCGGCGGCGGGGCGGGCGGCGGCTCGGTGGGCGCGGCGGTCGCCCCGCCGAGTGCCCGGTCGAGGGCGGCGGGTCGCTCCGTCATGACGCGACGGGGCTGCGGGGCAGGGTCTGCGGCGCGGCCACGGACTGTACGATCTCGGCGATGACGTCGTCGGCGGCGATCTGCCGGACCCACAGTTCGGGCTTGAGGGTCACCCGGTGGGCGAGGGCGGCGACGGCCACGTCCTTGACGTCCTCGGGAGTGGCGTAGTCGCGCAGGTCCAGCACGGCCCGGGCGCGGGCGAGCTGGACCAGTGCCAGGCCGCCGCGCGGCGAGGCGCCTACCTGGATGTGCTGGTGGCCGCGGGTGGCGCCGACCAGCGCGACGACGTAGTCGAGCAGGTCGTCCTCGACCTCGACCTGTTCGACCGCGGCGCGCATCGCCAGCACCTCCTTGGGGCCGCTGAGCGTGCGCAGCACCGCCTCGGGCGCGGCGCGGGCGATCCGGGCGCGCAGCATCCCGGTCTCCTCGGGCGCGGTCAGGTAGCCCATGCGCACCCGGAGCAGGAAGCGGTCGAGCTGGGCCTCGGGCAGCGAGTAGGTGCCCTCGTACTCGATCGGGTTCGCGGTGGCGATGACCACGAAGGGGTCGGGCAGCGGCCGGGTGCTGCCGTCGATGGACACCTGGGACTCGGCCATCGCCTCCAGGAGCGAGGCCTGCGTCTTGGGCGGGGTGCGGTTGATCTCGTCGGCGAGCAGCAGGTGGGTGAAGACCGGTCCCGGCCGGAAGACCATGTCGGCGGTGCGCTGGTCGTAGAAGGGCGCGCCGGTGACGTCGGAGGGCAGCAGGTCGGGGGTGAACTGGATACGCCGGAAGTCCAGGCCCAGCGCGGTGGCGAAGGACCGGGCGAGCAGGGTCTTGCCCAGTCCTGGCAGGTCCTCGATCAGCACGTGCCCGCCGGCCAGGATGCCGAGCATGACCATGTCCAGCGGCCGGGGCTTGCCGACGACGGCGGTGCGGACCTCGGCCAGCACTTCCGCGGCTCGCCCACCGGCCTGCCGCGGGGTGAGGGTGTGGTGCTCGGTGATGTGGTCTTCGCTGGTCACTGCGGGTCCTCACTGTGCCTGGTGGTGGTGCGGAGGCCGGTCGACGGGTCCTTCGCCGCGGGTTCGCCCGGCGGTCGCCCCGGCTCGCCGAGGGGTGGCCCCGCCAGCGCCTCCAGCCGGTCGAGCAGGGCGCGCAGCACCCGCTCCGGGTCGTCGGGGCGGTGCGCGGGCCGGGTCCGCGGGTCGATCCACGGCCACAGGTCGGCGCCGATCAGGGCCTTGGCCCGCTCGGGGCTGCGGTGGAGCTCGACGCCGTGCCGCTCGGCGAGCCGGGCGGCGAACAGCCGCTGCAACTGCGGCCTGAGGGTGGCGACGAAGTGCACGTCGCTGCGCTCACCGATCGACTTGTCGACCACGCGCTGCCACTCGCCGAGGGCGGGCGCCCGGGCGCCGAGCAGCCGCACCGAGCGGCGGAAGCCGCTGTCCTGGGCGCCCGCGCCGGAGACGTATCGGGCGATGCCGAGGCCGGCGACGGTACAGAGGGCGAGCCCGGTGGCCGCGCCCGGCAGCCCCTCGGTGAGCCCGAGCAGGACCACGGCGACGGCGCCGACCGCGGTCAGCAGGGTCAGCGAGTGGCGTACGGAGCCGGGCGCGCCGGGCTCGGGGGGCTCGGTCACCGGCGGACTCCCGCGGTCGGTTGCGTCCCCTGCGCGCCGCCGCCGGGGCCGTCGCCGGGCTGCGGATCGTCCGCCGCCGCGCGCTCGGCGAGCTGCGCGGCGATGGCGTCCAGGGCGGCGGCGGCCCGGTCGCGGTGGGTGCGGTCCATGGGGTGGGTGGAGTAGCGGGCCTCGCGGAACAGCGCGGTCAGGTCGGTGGCGTGCGGGCCGGTCAGCAGGCCGCTGCCGGCGGCGCGCTCCAGCAGGTCCTGCGGGCTGTCGGAGGCGCGGCGGGCGACGCCGGAACGGGCGAGCGAGGTCTCCATGGCGGCATAGCAGGCGATGACGGCGGCGCGGGCGTCGGCGCCGTCGAGCAGCGCGCGGCGGCCGGAGTCGACGGCGTCGGCGAGCACCTCCTCCTCGGCGGGGCGGTACGGGTCCGCGTCCGCCGCCGCGGCGGTGCGCCGCAGCTGGCGCCACAGCCGGTATCCGGCGATGAGCAGGGCGACGACCAGTGCGGCGATGCCGAGCACCACCAGCAGGTGCGGCAGGGTGAGCCGGCCGGCGGAGCTCGGTCCGGTCACGCGGTGCGGCGGGATCGGGCGCTGGGTGTGGGGGAAGAAGTCGTCGCGGGTCTGCACCGGCTGCGGCTCGGCGCCCCCGGCGGGGAAGTGGTGCATGGCGAGCAGCAGGACCGGCACCAGCACCGCGGCGGCGACCAGCGTCACCCGGACCACGTCGGCCAGCCGCTGCTCGAAGGGCGGCAGGCTCTGGTCGTAGCCGAGGCGGGCACGGTAGCGGCTGCTGAGCATCAGCCCGCCGACCAGGCAGGCCACCGCGAGCAGCACGACGACGGCGGTGTTGTCCAGCGGGCCGCCGCTCTCGGCCAGCAGCGATCGGTCGGGGCGCAGCAGCACCGCGGCGAGCGCGGTACCGGCGACGGCGACGACGGCCAGCGCCGTGCCGGCCGCTCCCGCCCGGCCCCGTCCGGCCCGGTCGCGCCCTTGCGCGCCCGTTGCCGGTGGTCCTGCGGTCCCCTGGTGCTCTCCGGCCCCTCGCGGCCCGGCTGTGGCCTCCCGCTCGCCCACCGCCGCCTCCCCTCGTCGCGGTCGGCAGCTTCGCATATGGTCCTGTGGCTGTCAGCAGCGGCCCCGGCGGCGCGGGGCGTTCCGTTTTCCGCGCGGGCCGCGGGCCGGAGAGGCGGCGGCGGGCCGGGGTCGCCCGTGGTGGGCGGGCCGCGCGGACACGAGCTGCGGCGGGCCGGACATTGATATATCCATGAAGAGACAAAAGGACGCTCCGGGGGACGTCACCGGCACGCGATGCCGCCGCCGAAAGGGCCCTGCCATGCATGCGCCGATCAGCCCCGCAGTCCTTGCCGAGCTGCGCCGCCCGCGACCCTACCCGGCCGTCTCGGTCCTGCTGCCGACCCACCGCCGCGAGCCCGCCAACTCGCAGGACCGGGTGCGGCTGCGCAATCTGCTGGAAGAGGCCAAGGACGCGGTGCACAACGACCCGGAGGTCTCGCGGTCCGACCGGATCGACGTGATCGGCCAGCTCGACCAGGCGCTCGGCGAGGTGGACCTGGTGCACGCCGAGGACGGCCTGGCGATCTTCGCCGCGCCCGGCGAGCACCAGGTGTGGACGATGGCGCGGACCGTACCGGCCAGGGTGCTGCTCGCGCAGACCTTCCTGACCCGGAACCTGGTGGCCGCCCATGTCGCCAACCAGCCGTTCTGGGTGCTGGCGCTGTCCGCGGACGTCGCGACGCTGTGGAGCGGGTGCAAGGGGCGGGCGCCGGAGCAGGTCACGGACACCTTCCCGCTGCGCCGGGCGGCGGGGGACGTCGACCCGCAGCGCGAGGAGCGCGCCGGTGACACTGCGAGCACCTTCCGCGACGAGCGGACCCGGCAGTTCCTGCGGGAGGTGACCGAGAAGGCGGGGGTGGTCGTCGCGGCCGATCCGCGGCCGGTGTACGTGGCCGGCGAGGCGGCGGCGCTGGCCGCGCTGGACGAGGCGGGCAGGCTGGTGAAGGAGTCCGCCGGGCGGATCGTCCAGGGCGGTCTGGCCGAGGGCCCGGGCGAGGCGCTGCGCGAGGCTCTTGCCGCCGCGGCGGAGCGGCAGGCCGAGGAGGAGGTCGCGGGCGTGCTGTCCGAGCTGGACGAGGCGCGCGGCCGCAAGGCCTTGGCGGGCGGTGTGGACGAGGTGTGGCAGTCGGTCGCCGAGGCGCGGGTGGCGCTGGTCGCGATCGAGGACGGTTACCGCACGACGGTGCGGGACGACGGCGACCACCTGGTGCCGGCCGCCGCCGGTGACCGGGGGGCGCGGGACGACATCGTCGACGAGATCGCCGAGCAGGCGCTGGACATCGGGGCGAGGGTGCGTTTCGTCCCCGACGGCGAGCTCGCCGACGTCGGGCATGTGGCGGCGGTGCTTCGTTACTGACACCTTGCCGGCGGTCGTCCCCTCGGCGGCGGGTGGGCCGTGCGGACCAGCAGGGTGAGGGAGGTGACGGCGGCGACGGCGCACCAGGTGGAGATGAACTCCAGGCGCCAGAGCGCCGCGCAGACGACGGCGCCGGTGGCGGTGAGGGCGCCCAGCAGGCGCAGGGTCCGGTCGGGGGTGAGGAGGAGCGCGCCCACCGTGGCGAAGAGGTAGCCGGCGATCAGCCACGAGGCGTGCGGGACGTGCACGGAGTAGCCGACCGTGTGGCCGTGGATCTTCGCGGACGGGGGACGGGCCGCGACGCGCACGGCGAGGACGGTCGCGGTCACGGCGCCCACCACCGCCGGGGCGAGCAGCCGCAGGCGGGCGCCGGGCGAGGCGGACAGGACCGCGAGCGGCACCCAGAGCGCGAGCAGTGGCAGGGCGATCACCGTCCACGCGGTGGTGGCGGCGCCCGTGCCGCCGTCACCGTGCCAGACCGCGGCCTCGATCAGCTGGTGCGCCCCCAGCAGCAGGGGCAGCGCGGCCAGCGGCAGGTCGCGGACCCGCCGGGTCCGTGCCACGCAGGCCACGCCGAGCGCGCAGATCGCGGACCCGGCCGCAAGATCGGCCGTGGCGGACCAGCACATGGCGTCCTCTCGCGTCGGGGCCGGCCGGCGGTCTCTTCGGCCGCCGCTCGCCTCAGACCTTCCAGAGACCTTTCTTGTGGTACGCACGCTGCCACAGCACCGTGTTCGCCACCCTCACCGGCGGCGGAAACGCGCCCAGGAACTCGCGCCGCTCCTGGGCCGAGGCGCCGTCGATCACCCACGGGACGTAGACGGCGACGCCCCTGACGCCGAGGTTCCTGGCGTTGGCCAGCCCGAACTTCTGCCATTCTGCCCGGGTCAGCACCTCCTGGATCAGCGGCAGCGCGGCGTTCTCCTCGTGCGCGAAGTGGTGGTCCATCACCTCGTACAGGTCCTGGACGCGGGCCGGGAGGTCGTCAGCGCGGGAGCGGAGCGCGGTGTCGACCGCGTCGAGCCGCGGGCCGAGCTCCGCGTGCTCCTCCTCCATGGCCGCCATCAGCTCCAGGTCGCCGGGCCGGCCCTGGATCCTGGCCTCGACCTGCGGCCAGAGGGCCGCGTCCTCGACGGAGTGGTGGTTGTGCAGCTGGTGGCTGAAGTTCTCCCAGCCGGCCAGGATCTGCGGGGCGCCGGCGTGTCCCGCCCCCACGGCGGCGGTGAGCCGCCGCAGGTCGCGCCGGAAGGCCCGGTGGGTCGCGTACATGATGGTGAAATCGATGTCCTGCTGCGTGTCGGCCACGGCGGACCACTTCCTTCGGCACGTCGTCGTATCCCGCCGCCCCGGTCGGGGCGGGGCCGGGGCGCTGCGACGGACCGGCGGCCCCCCTCCTGCACCCGTTGCCGGGCTGCCGCCGGGCCGTCGTCCACGCCCCGCGCAACAAAGAGCACCGGCGCGGCCCGGATGTGACAGCGGCGCCGCGACCTCCCGCCGGGAGAACCGGACAAAACCGTCTCATCAGGCACAATTTCCCGCCGGCGCGAGACACACATCACATACCGGCCGCACGATGTCACGCTGGAGGCAGGCCGGGCCCTCGTGGGGCCGACGGGAAAACGCACCGCAGGAGGATCCATCGTGTCCGACACTCCGACCCGGCATGCCGCTGCGGCCGGCGACCGGGCGACCGCCGAGTTCGTCAGCCACCGGGAGCTGCTGTTCTCGGTCGTCTACAACATGCTCGGCGGCGTCGCCGACACCGAGGACGTCCTGCAGGAGACCTGGCTGGCCTGGACACGCCGCAGCGCCGGGACGCTCGGCGAGGACATCGACAACCCGCGGGCGTATCTGGTGAGGATCGCGGTCAACCAGGCACTGGCACGGCGGGCCGGCATCAGCCGCCGCCGCGAGACCTACGTCGGCCCGTGGCTTCCAGAGCCGCTGGCCACCGGGGCGCCGGAGACCGCGGGGTCGCCGCAGGCGGCGCTGTCGGCGGACGCGGCCGAGCCGGCGCTGCGCAACGAGTCGGTGTCGATCGCGATGCTGGTGGTGCTGGAGACGCTGACCCCGCTGGAGCGGGCGGTGTTCGTGCTGCACGAGGTGTTCGGCTACCCGCACACCGAGATCGCCGCGATCCTGGACCGCAGCCCCTCGGCGGTCAGACAGCTCGCGCACCGGGCGCGGGAGCACGTGCAGGCGCGCCGGCCGCGCTACCAGGCGGACCGGCGGTTGCAGCGGCAGGTGACCGAGCGGTTCATCGACGCGGCGCTGGGCGGCGACCTGGCGGAGCTGATGAGCCTGCTCGCCCCCGACGTGACGCTGTGGACCGACGGCGGCGGCAAGGCGGACGCCGCGTCGCGGCCGGTGTCGGGCCGGGAGAAGGTGGCGAAGCTGATCAGCGGTTACGCGGCCAACCGGCTGCCCGCGGCGGTCGACATCCGCTACCGGCAGGTCAACGGCGACCCGTCGGTGGTCGTCTTCGCGGACGACTCCCCCACCGCTGTCATGGTCGTGGACCTGGACGCGGACGACGACAAGGTCACCGGGATCTACCTGGTCACCAACCCGGACAAGATGTCCGGGGTCGCCCCGCAGGACGCGCCGGGCGACGCGGAGCGCGCCGCCCGGTGACCGTTCAGTAGCGGGTGACGTCCAGCGTGCCGCCGTCGGTGCCGATCGCGATGTGCGGATGGGCCGCGGGCTTGAGCCAGGCCAGCACGCGGCCCAGCGCGTCCGCCGGGATCGACACGCAACCGGCGGTCGCGCCACTGCCGTTGACGTGCAGGAAGATCCCGGCGCCGCGGCCCTTGACCGGCGCGGTGTAGTTGAAGTCGATGAGCACGGCGCGCGCGTACTGCGTCGGATAGTCGGCCAGGTGCTCCGACTCGCTCGCCCGGCAGTCCTTCGGCAGCGGGCTGACCCAGCGGTTGTACGAGGTCGAGGCGGTGTCCTCGCACCACCAGGAGGACGCGGTGACGCGGCGGTAGGACAGCGTGGTGCCGGCCGGCGCGGCGCTGTTGCCGAAGGCCAAGGGAAGCCCGTACAGGCCGGCGGGGGTGGTGCCGGTGTTCTGCTTGCGGGTGGTGCCCGCGGTCAGGCCGTGGCTGCCGAAGCGGGCGGGTGCGGTGCCGACCGCGATCCAGGTGCTACCGCTGCGCTCCCACCAGGTGAGGGTGCCCGAGGTGGCGCCGGCGGTGGGCGCGGTCGCGACGATCAGCTGGCTGCCGCCGCCGTCGTTCACCATGGTCAGCGGCAACGGCAGCGGCTTGGGCCGCGACGGGGTCCTGGCCACCGCGCTTCCCGCGGTGGTGACGGTGGCGACCAGTGCGAGTGCGGCACTGACGGCCACGGCGGCGGGGGTGGTTCTGCGCAACGTCGGCTCCTTGCCGGGGCGGTGACGGTGGGTCGCCGCAAGCCTGCCACGGGCGGCGCCGCCGCGCAGGCCCGCCGCAGTACCGGAGCAGTCCCCGGGCGACGGGGCCCGGAGGGTGGAGGGACCCCGGACATGCGGGAGCCCCGGCCGGGACGGGGGGACCTGGCCGGGGCGGTCACGCATGACGGGCTCGGGGGCGCCGCGTCACCTTGTTAGTTTAACACTCAATGAGCGTAGTCGAAGCCACCGGGTGCCGGTGAGGTGCGCAGCGGCGTCGCAGCGGGGGGACCGGGGTCGGCTGACCCCGTCGCGGGCGCGGGCGGGCCGTGCAGCGGAGCGGGTGCGGCAGCCGGGCCGCCGAGCAGGTCGCAGAACTTGCGGGCGTCGGCCGGCAGGTCGCGCCGCCATGCCATCGCGACGACCGGGGCGAGCAGCAGCAGCGCGGCACTGAGGCAGCTGGTCACCGAGAGCCGGACCATCGTGCCGTCGCCGTGCGGGATGAGGTCGAAGCCGTAGACCGGCACCTGGGTGCCCAGCGGGCTCCACATGCGCTGCCCGCGGAAGACTATGCGGCGGCAGGGTTCGAAGTGGTCGCACACCAGCCGGTGCGGCCGGCGCCGGCCCGGGTAGCGGTAGCGGTACGCCGCGTCGCGGCCGGGAACCACGGTGGCTGCGTCGACGGAGGTCACACCGGAGCTCCACAGGGCGAGATTACGGGCGTCGGCGAGAAAGTCGAAGACCTCGGTGTCCGGCTTCGACACGAATACGCTCGTGGACACGCTCGGCATGACAAACCTCCCCGGTAGCGGCGTGGGCGGCGAGCCGGAGCACGGGGCGCGGACCTGACCGTGGTGCGCGTGCCGGGCGGAAGGACGCTGCCTGTTTCACTCCTCCCGAAAAGCGTGCCCCCCAAAGGAGCGCATGTCGTGGCAATACACCCATTGGGGTGAGAACGCTGCGTGCTCGGGGATGAAACCGCAGGCCGCAGGCCGATAGCCTGACCGGGTGGACGAGCAGAAATCCCCCCCGCTCTTCGAACGCGGCACCGACGGGCCGAAGGTGATCCTCGCCGGTATCGACGGCTCGGACTCGTCCTGGCGTGCCGCCGCCTACGCCGCGGGTATGGCCCGCCGGCAGAACGCGCTGCTCGCCCTGGTCTACGTGCAGCCCTACCTGCCGGGCGGCGCCGCGCTCGGCGTCCCGGTCTCGGAGATGGACACCGGGATCGCCGCGCAGCTGGTGGCCGAGGTCCGCGCGTCGGTCGAGCGGCTGCGCGGGACCTTCCAGGTGCGGTGGGAGTTCCACACCTTCCGCGGCGACCCCTACGGCGGGCTGGCCGCGGCCGCCGACCAGCTGACCGCGGACGCGGTCGTGGTCGGCGCCTCGGAGCGGGCCGGCCACCGGCTGGTGGGCTCGGTGGCCGTCCGGCTGGTGAAGGCGGGCAAGTGGCCCGTCACCGTCGTTCCGTAGCTCCCTGCTGCGCGCGGTCGCCCTGGGCCGGGGCGTACTTGTAGCCGACCCGGCGCACGGTCACGATGCTGCCCCGGTGGTCGGCGCCGAGCTTGCGGCGCAGCCGGGCGATGTGCACGTCCACCGTGCGGCCGTCGCCGACATGGCCGTACCCCCACACCGTGGTGACCAGCTGGTCGCGGGAGTGCACCCGGTGCGGGTGGGCCACCAGGTGCGCCAGCAGCTCGAACTCCAGGTAGGTCAGGTCCAGCTGACGGTCGTCCACCGCGGCGGTGCGGCGGTCCTCGTCGATCCGCACGCCGGTGGCGGGCGCCGGGTCGGCGGCGGGCACCGGCTGGAGGGCGGCGGCCGGGTCGGCGGGCACGAGCACCAGGTAGCCGACCATCGGGGCGCCGCCGGCGACCGCGGGCAGCACGTGCCCCGGGGCAGGCAGCCAGGTGGCGCCCGGCGGCAGGAAGTCGGGGGCAGGCGGCACCTCGTCGGGGCGTACCGCGCGCAGCCGCTGCCGGTGGGCGGCGGCGGAGTGGGCGGGCAGGGACGTGACGGAAGGCAGGTTCGACATGGATTCGGCTCTTTCGCGCGAAGGGTCGTGGGACTCCGTTGTGCGCGGGACCGGTTACTGCCGCAGGGCCGCCGGTGGCCTTCGGGGGCGGGGCTGCCGGCAGGTCAGCGAGGGACGCGGGTCCGCGCGGGGATCGCGCGGCAACACCAGCGGTCGAAGTGGTGCTCCTGCCGGGACGGCCAGAAGGGCTCGAGGTCGCTGCGACCCGTCCCGGTGTCAGTAGTGCTGGCCATGCCCCCATTGAAGCAGACCGCGGCGCGCAGGTGTGAGGGTGCGGGCGGGCCGCGGAGTGGGCGCCGTCACGCCGAGGCCGGCGGATGTCCCGTATCGGCTGGTCCGGGGGCATCGCCCGGGCGCCCCGGGGTTCGACCTTCTGCCTATTCTCTGCACCATGACGTGGTTGCGTGCGCTGCGGGAGACCGCCAGGTCCGGCCTGCGGGTGGAGCGGACCCGTCTTGAGCCGCTGGTCGCGCTGCGTGCGGCCGGCGGCGTGGCGGTGGTCGTCGGGCTCGCGCTGTGGCTGTGGTCGCCGGCGGTCGCGGCCTCCTCGGCCTTCGGGGCCTTCGCCGCCGGGATGGCCACCTTCCAGCGCAGCTGGCGGCCGCGGGCGGTGCTGGCGCTCGCCGCCGGCGCGGGGCTGGCGGTGAGCACCTTCCTGGGGTATCTGGCGGCGGCGCACGTGGGGCTGTTCGTCCTGCTGCTCGCGGTGTGGGCGTTCGCCTCGGGCATGGCGTGGGCGCTCGGCCCGACCACCGGGCTCGTCGCCTCGCTGACGGTCGCGGTGATGCTGGTGACGGTCACCCTGCCGACCTCGATGATCGGCGCGTTGCAGCACGCGGCGCTGGTGGGGCTCGGGGCGGCCGTGCAGGCGGCGCTGATCGTGATCTTCCCGATCCGCCGCTGGGGCGCGCAGCGCGACGCGCTGGCCGACGCCTTCGCGGCCGAGGCGGACTACGCGCGCCGGCTGCGCCACGACCCGGTGGCGCCCTTCGACCCGGTGCCGCTGATGACCGCGCGCAGCGCGGCCGTGGTGACCGCCCGTCAGGCCAGGCGCCGGCCCGAGGAGTTGCACGGCAGCCGGGTGCTGGCCGAGCGGATCCGCCCGGTGCTCGCGTCGCTGGCGGACCCGACGGTGGGCGCCGCGGCCGAGGGCCCGGAGCGGGAGCGGGCGCGGGAGGTGCTGGCGGTGGCCGCGGCCGTCCTGGACTCGGTCGCCAAGGCGATCAGGAACGGCGACCAGGTCCGGGTCACCGAGCGGGCCGACGCCCTGCTGCAGGCCGACGCCCCGGGCGCGGACCTGACCGGCGCGGCCCGCAGGTCGGCGACCCGGCTGGTGTCGCTGCTGAGCGCGGCGGTGGAACGGGCCGAGGGCTCGGGGCCCTCGGACGCCGCCGGCGCCGCGCACCTGCTGCGCCCGTCGGTCGGCGAACTGCTGCCGACCGCGGTGCGGACCGTACGCCGCCAGATGCGCTGGCACGCGCCGGTCCTCCGGCACGCGCTGCGGGTCTCCGCGGTGGCCTCGACCGGCTATCTGGTGGGCACCGCGCTGCCGTTGGGGCACGGCTACTGGGCGCCGCTGGCCTCGGTGATGGTGATGCGGCCCGACTTCATCCAGACCTACGAGCGCGGGGTCGGGCGGTTCGCCGGGACGCTGGTGGGGGTCGCGCTGGCCACCGCGATCACCCAGATCGCACACCCGGGCACGTACACCTTCGCCGCGCTGGCGGTGGTCAGCGTCGGGCTGATGTATCTGCTGCTGCGGACCGGCTACGTGGTGGCGCAGGTGTGCGTCGGTGCCTACGTGGTCTTCCTGCTGGGCATGGGCGGTACGCAGCTGGAGCAGACGGTGCGCGACCGGGTGCTGCTGACGCTGCTCGGCGGGGCGCTGGCCATGGCCGCGTACGCGCTCTTCCCGTCGTGGGAGACCCCGCGGCTGCGGGACCGGCTGGCGGAGTGGACCGAGGCGACGGCCGGCTACCTGGCGGCGGTGATGGAGGCACACGCGGACCCGTCACGGCGGCGGCCAGGTGCCGTGCGCGGGGCGCTGCTCGATCTGCGGGCCGCGGGCGCGGCCTGGGACCAGGCGGTGACCAGGGCCGACGCGGAGCCGGTGCGGCACCGCGGCATGTCGCGCAGCGCGGTGCGGGACGCGGACGCCGCGCTGTCGGCGCTCGGGCGGGTGGGACTGGTGATGGAGGCGCACCAGCCGGCGACGGACGCGGCCCCGGTGCCGGAGGCGGCACGTTTCGCCGCGGCGCTGCGGCAGGCCACGGCGGTCGCGGCCGCCGGGATCACGGCGCGGCGGGCGCCGGAGTGGAAGGCGCTGCACGCCGAGCTGGACGCCTGGCCCGCGGACCCGGCGGGCGACCGCGTCGTACGCCGCTGCGCCGCGCTGCTGGTGGACACCCTGGACGAGCTGGCCGAGGCGCTGCGCCCCAGATCGACCGGGCAGCGCCACCCGGCCGGCGGCTAGGACCCGCCCGGCACCCGGGCCGGGCGGGATCGGTCCGGCCGGCCCGGCGCACCCGGGGAGCGACCCGCGGTCCTGGTGGCCCGGACTGCGGGTCTAGGCTGGTGAGCCGGACCAGAAGGAGCCCCCCATGCACATCGGCGCGATCCATGACGTGACGAACCTGGCGCTGTCGAACTCGCCGGGTCCAGGGCCGGTGATGCGTACGGTCATCGTCGTCACGGTGGTCGGCGTGGCGCTCACCGCGTGGTTCCTGCTGCGCGGCTACAGCAACGACAAGTGAGCCGGCGGCCCGCCGGCCCGCCGCGGCGGGGCCGCGGTCAGCGGATCGGCACGCCGGACAGCGTCCTGGCGATCACCAGCCGCTGGATCTCGCTGGTGCCCTCGAAGATCGTGTAGATCGCGCTGTCCCGGTGCATCCGCTCGACCGGGTACTCGCGGGTGTAGCCGTTGCCGCCGAGGATCTGGACGGCCTGGGCGGTGACCTTCTTGGCCGTCTCGCTGGCGAACAGCTTGGACATCGACCCCTCGGCCGAGGTGAACGGCTTGCCCGCGGTGGCCATCCAGGACGCGCGCCACACCAGCAGCCGGGCCGCGTCGATCTGGGTGCGCATGTCGGCGAGCTGGAAGGCGACGCCCTGGTTGTCGATGATCGGACGGCCGAACTGCTCGCGCCCGGTGGCGTATTCGAGGGCGTATTCGTACGCGGCCCGGGCGGTGCCCACCGCCATCGCGCCGACCGCGGGGCGTGAGGCCTCGAAGGTGGCCATGGCGGCGTTCTTCACCCTTTCCCGGCTCTCCGTTCCGCCGCCCGCCGCCGCGGCGCGCTCCCTGGCCCTGGCCAGCCGCTCGTCGAGCTTGTCCTTGCCGCCGAGCAGGCAGTCGCCGGGGACTCGTACGTCCTCGAGCACCACCTCGGCGGTGTGCGAGGCCCGGATGCCGTGCTTTTTGAACTTCTGGCCCTGGGACAGGCCCGGCGTGCCGGGCGGCACGATGAAGGACGCGTGGCCGCGGGTGCCGAGGCCGGGGTCGACCACCGCGACCACGACGTGCACGTTGGCGATGCCGCCGTTGGTGGCCCAGGTCTTGGTGCCGTTGAGCACCCACTCCCCGGTGGCCTCGTCGAACACCGCACGGGTGCGCATCGCGCCGACGTCGGAGCCGGCGTCGGGCTCGGAGGAGCAGAAGGCGGCGACCTTGACGTCGTCGGCGTCGCCGTACATCTGCGGCACCCAGGTGCCGATCTGCTCCTCGGTGCCGTTGGCCAGCACGCCGACCGCGGCCAGTCCGGTGCCGACGATGGACAGGGCGATGCCCGCGTCACCCCAGAACAGCTCCTCCATCGTCAGCGGGATGCCGAGGCCGGTGGGGTCGAAGAACTGCTGGGCGTAGAAGTCCAGCGAGTACAGGCCGATCTTGGCGGCCTCCTGGATGATGGGCCACGGCGTCTCCTCGCGTTCGTCCCATTCGGCCGCGGCGGGGCGCATCACGTCGGCGGCGAAGCCGTGGATCCAGTCGCGCACGGACCGCTGGTCATCGTTGAGATCGAGCGTGAAGTCGCCCATCGTCCCCTCCACATGCTAGTTACTTGCGGTAACAGCAGTCTGTTACCGTCGGGTAAGGGATGTCAACTCGCCAAACCGCGCGTGAGCGCTCGTGCCGGGGGTGTTACGTTGCGCAGACCACCGGCAATCGAACAAGCGGGAGGCGCGGTGGAGACCGGCCAGCGGGAGGACCAGCGGACGGCCACGCAGCGGCGGCGTACGGAACTGCTGGAGGCCGCCGAGCGGGTGGTCCTGCGGGACGGCCCCGAGGCGTCGATGAACGCCATCGCGGCCGAGGCCGGGATCACCAAGCCCATCCTCTACCGGCACTTCGGCGACAAGAGCGGTCTGTACCGGGCCCTGGCCAAGCGCCACACCGACGCCCTGCTGGCCACCCTGCGCACCGCGCTGGACTCCCCCGGCGACCGCAGGGACCGGGTCGAGGCGACGCTGCACGCGTATCTGTCCGCCATCGAGACCCGGCCGCAGGTCTACCGCTTCCTGATGCACCCGGCGGAGACCCCCTCCGACGAGAAGGGCTTCGACGTCGGCCGGCACTCCGTCCCGCTGCTGCGCCGGATGGGCGAGGACCTCGGCGAGGTGATAGCCGAGCGTCTCGACCTGGGCCCCGACACCCGCCAGGTGGCACGGGTCTGGGGGCACGGCATCGTCGGGATGATGTACGCCGCCGGCGACTGGTGGCTCGGCGAGCAGCCGCTGTCACGGGATCTGCTGGTGCGTCATCTGGCCGATCTGCTCTGGGGCCGGCTCGCCGAGACCGGTGACCGGGCGGGCAGCCGGGGCCTGTGACCCCCGCCCGCCACCGGGCGGCGCGGTGCCGGTCCACGGCGCGGAGTCGATAGGCTGACCTCGACCGGAACTTGCCGGCCGCCGCAGCGGCCGCCGCAGGGACGGATTACCGGCCACCGCAGGCGGCATCGCGGCCGGAGTCGAGGAGGAAGACAGACGATGGCAGGCAACTCGGAGCCGCTGTCGCCACGGGCGAAGCTGGCCGTGACGGCGGGCAAGGCGGCGGCGGCGGTTTCCCGCGCGGCGGGCAAGGGCAGCGGGTCGGTGATCGGCGGCAAGGTCGCGCTGCGTTTCGACCCCGACCTGCTGGCCAGGCTCGCGCGGCACCTCGACGTGGTGCTGGTGTCCGCCACCAACGGCAAGACGACCACCACCCGGCTGCTCGCCGAGGCGCTGCGGGCCGGCGGCCCGGTGGTCTCCAACGCGCTCGGCGCCAACATGCCGGCCGGCATCACCTCCGCGCTGGCCGGCGGTTCCGACGCCCGCTTCGGCGTGATCGAGGTGGACGAGAAGTACCTGGCCGGCGTCGCCAGGGACGTCGCCCCCAAGGCCATCGCCCTGCTGAACCTGTCCCGCGACCAGCTCGACCGCGCCGCGGAGACCCGGATGCTCGCCGAGAAGTGGCGCGAGGGCCTGGCCGGGTCCGAGGCGATCATCATCGCCAACGCGGACGACCCGCTGATCACCTGGGCCGCCTCCTCCAGCCCCACCGTGGTGTGGGTCGCGGCCGGCCAGTCCTGGAAGGACGACGCCTGGTCCTGCCCGTCCTGCGGCGGGGTGCTGCAACGCCCGGGCGACGACTGGTTCTGCGCCGAGTGCGGCTTCCGCCGCCCCACCCCGACCTGGGCGCTGTCCGGCGACCACGTCGTCGACCCCTACGGTGTCGCCTGGCCGATCCACCTCCAGCTGCCGGGCCGGGCCAACAAGTCCAACGCCGCCGTGTCGGCCGCCGTCGCCGCCGCCTTCGGCATCGACCCCAAGGTCGCCCTGGAGCGGATGTACAAGGTGCAGGCGGTCGCCGGGCGCTACGACGTGGTGTCCTTCCAGCAGCGCGACCTGCGGCTGCTGCTGGCGAAGAACCCGGCCGGCTGGCTGGAGACGTTCTCGCTGATCGACGGCCCGCCCACCCCGGTGATCCTGTCGGTGAACGCGCGCGGCGCCGACGGCACCGACACCTCCTGGCTGTGGGACGTGGACTACACCCGGCTGGCCGGCCACCCGATCATGGTGATCGGCGACCGCAAGCTCGACCTCGCGGTACGCCTGGAGGTCGCCGGCCTGCAGTTCACCGTCTGCACCAACCTGGACGAGGCCGTGCGGACCGCGCCGCCCGGCCGGATCGAGGCGATCGCCAACTACACCGCCTTCCAGGACCTGCGCCGCCGCGTCGGCAACTGACCCGGCCGTCCGCGGGCGACGCACCGCCCGCCGCCCCCCGCCGCTGCCGCTGCCCCGCCGCTGCCGCCCGACAAGGAGAAGCACGTATGAGTGAGTCCAGCCTCCGCCTGGTGTGGGTCTACCCCGACCTGCTGAGCACCTACGGCGACCAGGGCAACGCGCTGGTGGTGGAGCGCAGGGCGACGCAGCGCCGGGTGCCGGTGACCCGGGTGGACGTCCGCTCCGACCACGCCATCCCGACCTCGGGCGACATCTACCTGATCGGCGGCGGCGAGGACCGCCCGCAGCGGCTGGCGGCCGAGCGGCTGCGCCGCGACGGCGGGCTGAACCGGGCGGTGGCCAACGGCGCGATCGTCTTCTCGGTGTGCGCCGGCTACCAGATCCTCGGCCACGAGTTCATCAACGACCTGGGCCGCCCCGAGCCGGGCCTGGGCCTGCTGGACGTGGTGAGCACCCGGGGCGAGGGAGAGCGCTGCGTCGGCGACGTGCTGGCCGACATCGACCCGCACCTGGCGCTGCCGCCGCTGACCGGCTTCGAGAACCACCAGGGGATCACCCACCTCGGCCCGAGCGCGCGGCCGCTGGCCCGGCTGCGGGTCGGCAAGGGCAACGGCACCGGCGACGGCACCGAGGGCGCGTTCAACGACACGGTCTTCGGCACCTACATGCACGGCCCGGTGATGGCCCGCAACCCGCACATCGCGGACCTGCTGATCAAGCTGGCCCTCGATGTGAACGCGCTGCCGCCGGCCGACGAGCAGTGGTACGACGCGCTGCGGGCCGAGCGGATCGCGGCGGCGGTGCAGCCCGCCTGACCGGCGGGGCGTCACGCTGCGGAACCGTCGCCAGGAGTTCGGGTAATCGTCAGGTGTCCGCAGTGCGGTCGGCGTGGAGGCGTGCACGCCCGGCTCGGTAAGCTGGGCGTGATCCATCCGGACGACGGGGTCCGGCCGTCCGGTCGAGTTGCGGGAGTATCGAGAGCATGCGTATTGGTGTACTGACCAGCGGCGGCGACTGCCCCGGGCTGAACGCCGTCATCCGGTCCGTGGTGCACCGCGCCGTCGTGGACCACAACGACGAGGTCATCGGCTTCCACGACGGGTGGAAGGGTCTCCTCGAGTGCGACTACCGCAAGCTCGACCTGGACGCGGTCAGCGGCATCCTGGCCCGCGGCGGCACCATCCTCGGCTCGTCCCGGGTGCAGCCCGCGCATCTGCGCGGCGGCGTGGAGCAGGCCAAGGGGCATGTGGCGGACCTGGGTCTCGACGCGATCATCCCGATCGGCGGTGAGGGCACCCTGAAGGCGGCCCGGCTGCTGTCCGACGCGGGTCTGCCGATCGTCGGGGTGCCCAAGACCATCGACAACGACATCTCCTCGACCGACGTCACCTTCGGCTTCGACACCGCCGTGACGGTGGCCACCGAGGCGCTTGACCGGCTCAAGACCACCGCCGAGTCGCACCAGCGGGTGCTGATCGTGGAGGTCATGGGGCGGCACACCGGGTGGATCGCGCTGCACTCGGGCATGGCGGCAGGGGCGCACGCGATCGTGGTGCCCGAGCGGCCGTTCGACGTCGCCGAGCTGGCCGCGCTGGTCGGCAAGCGCTTCGAGGCGGGCAAGAAGTTCGCCATCGTGGTGGTCTCCGAGGGCGCCAAGCCGCGCGAGGGCACCATGGAGTTCTCCTCGGGCGCCACCGACGTCTACGGCCACGAGCGCTTCAGCGGGGTCGCCAACCAGCTGTCGGTCGAGCTGGAGGAGCGGCTGGGCAAGGAGGCGCGTCCGGTGATCCTCGGCCATGTGCAGCGCGGCGGCACCCCCACCGCGTACGACCGCGTGCTGGCCACCCGATTCGGCTGGCACGCCGTGGAGGCCGTGCACCACGAGCGGTTCGGCATGATGACCGCGCTGCGCGGCACCGACATCACCCTGGTGCCGCTCGCCGACGCGGTCCAGCACCTCAAGACCGTCCCGGCCGACCGCTACACCGAGGCCGAATGCGTCCTGTGAGCCGCTGAGCCGCACGGCGCGCACACCCGCCCCCGCCCGGAACGCCGGACGGGGGCAGTTCTAGTCTGGAGCGGGCACAACGGTCGAATCGGCCTGTTGCCGGCAGGTGCGACGGAGGAGTGACGGATGGACCACGGTGGACCCGGCATGCACATGGACCTGCCGCCGTTCACCCTCGGCCGGGGGCTGGCCTTCAGCAGCGGCGACCCGTTCTTCCTGATCGGCTGCGCGCTGCTGCTCGCGCTCTACGGCGTCGCGGTGCTGCGCCTGCACCGGCGCGGCGACCGCTGGCCGGTGGGGCGTACGGCGGCGTTCGTCCTCGGCGTGCTGACCGTCGGGGTGACGATGTGCACCCGGCTCAACGACTACGGCATGGTCATGTTCAGCGTGCACATGGTGCAGCACATGATCCTCAGCATGCTCTCGCCGATCCTGCTGCTGCTCGGCGCCCCGGTGACCCTGGCGCTGCGCGCGCTGCCGACGGCCGGCCGGGGCCGGATCGGGCCGCGCGAGCTGCTGGTGAAGCTGCTGCACAGCAGGTTCATGCGGATCGTGACGCATCCCGCCTTCACCATCCCGCTGTTCATCGCCAGCCTGTACGCGCTGTACTTCTCGCCGCTGTTCGACTTCCTGATGCGCAGCGAGGTCGGGCACCAGGCGATGATGGTGCACTTCCTCGCGGTGGGGCTGCTGTTCTTCTGGCCGATCATGGGCGTCGATCCCGGCCCGCACCGGCCCGGGTACGTGATGCGGATGCTGGAGCTCTTCGCCGGTATGCCCTTCCACGCCTTCTTCGGCATCGCGGTGATGATGGCCAGCGAGCCGCTGGTGACCACCTTCAAGCACCCGATGGCCTCCCTGGGGATCGACGCGCTGGACGACCAGACCGCGGCGGGCGGTATCGCGTGGGCGTTCAGCGAGATCCCGTCGGTGATCGTGCTGGTGGCGCTGCTCTTCCAGTGGTACACCTCCGAGCAGCGGCAGGCCCGCCGCCAGGACCGGGCCGCCGACCGGGACGGCGACGCCGAGCTGGTGGCGTACAACGCTTATCTGGCCTCGCTGGAGGCGCGCGGGCGCGGCTGACCCGGGCGGGCCGGCTCCGGCGCCACGCCGGGCGCGCCGGTTCGGCCGCCTGCTGGTCGCGGCCGGTTGCCTGGCACTACTCTGCCGGGGCGCGGGTGGACCGGCGCAGCGCGGCCCGGGCGTGCCGGGACTGTCCAGGGGGAGGCGGCCCGTGTTCTACCGGGTGCTCAAGTACGTGATTCTCGGGCCCTTGCTGCGGCTGCTGTTCCGGCCGCGGATCGAGGGCATGGAGAACATCCCGGAGACCGGTGCCGCCATCATCGCCGGCAACCACCTGTCCTTCTCCGACCACTTCGTGATGCCGGCCATGCTGCCGCGCCGGATCACCTTCCTCGCGAAGGCCGAATACTTCACCGGCCCCGGGCTCAAGGGCCGGCTCACCGCGGCCTTCTTCCGCGGGGTGGGCCAGATCCCGGTGGACCGCTCGGGCGGCAAGGCCTCGCAGTCGGCGATCGACGCGGCCCTTGAGGTGCTGGGCCGCGGCGAACTGCTCGGCATCTACCCCGAGGGAACCCGCTCGCACGACGGGCGGCTCTACCGCGGCAGGACCGGGGTCGCGGTGATGGCGCTGCGGGCGCAGGCACCGGTGGTCCCGTGCGCGATGGTCGGCACCTTCGAGCTGCAGCCGCCCGGACGGAAGATCCCGCGGATCGGCCGGGTGACCATCCGCTTCGGCGCCCCGCTGGACTTCAGCCGCTTCTTCGGCATGGAGGGCGAGCGGCTGGTGGTGCGGGCGGTCACCGACGAGATCATGTACGAGGTGCTTGCGATGTCCGGGCAGGAGTACGTCGACCGCTACGCGGGCGAGGTGAAGGCCGAGCAGGCGCAGCAGAAGGGCGTCTCCGGGCGGCTGCGCCGCTCGTCGTCCTGACCGCCGCGGGGGGCGGTCAGCGGCCGTCCCGCCAGGGGTACTTGAAGTCCCGCATCACCCTCACGTGGCCGAAGACCGAGCGCCCGGTGATCCGGACCACCGGCCCGTCGGCTCCCTTGCCGTCCGCGTCCCCGCCCTGGCGGCCGCCGAGTTGTGAGCGCTTGCCGAACAGCGCGGTGCCCATGTCGTAGACGTGGGCGTCGTCGGGCACCACGATCTCGACCTTGCCGCAGAAGGAGTCCGCCTGGATCTCCACCTCGCGCCGGGTGAACAGCGCCTGCCGCAGGTCGATGACGACCGCGCCGAAACTCGCCCGGGCGGTGGTGTGCGGCGGCACCGGCCACTGCCCGCCGCGGCGGACCTTGCTGAACAGCGCCCGCACCGGGTCGAGGTCGGCGGGCGAGCCGAGCCGGGCGCCGGGCGCGGGGGCCGGCAGGTCGGCGGTCAGCGGGGCGAGCTCGCCGCGGGTGCGGGCGGCGTAGACCGCCTCCAGCCGCTCGAAGTGCTCCTCGACGGTGATCCGCCCCGTCCCCAGCGCGTCACCGAGCAGCGCGGCGACATGGTCGCGCTCGTCGTCGGAGGCGCGCACGGCGGCGCCGGCGGGCTCTTCCCGCGGCGACAGTTCGGACACCGGCAACGACCTCCTGGGAGCGGTGGGACGCGCACACGATATATCGCGTCTGTGCCGCGCGGCAAGGCACCCTCCCTGCGGCGAAAACGCCTGGCACCGCCGGCCGCCGCCCCCCTAGCCTCGCCCCATGAGCGCGCGTCTGCGGAACATCGCCCGGGAGAACGAACGGATCGTCAGCGAGGGCGGCTACCTGGGCCCCGGCCGGCAGTGGGTCGACCTCGGTGCGGCCGTCGCGGCGGCCGCCGACGGCACCCGGCTGTTCGGTCCCGACCCGGTGTCGGCGCCCGCGCAGGCCGCCGGGCCCGGCGCGCGGTGCACGGTCACCGCGGAGGACAGCATCGGGGCCGCGCGACGGCTGACCGCCGCGGACCGCGCACCGGTTGCCGTGCTGAACTTCGCCTCCGCCCGCAATCCCGGCGGCGGCTACCTCAACGGGGCGCAGGCGCAGGAGGAGGCGGTGTGCCGGTCGTCGGCCCTCTACACCTGCCTGCTGCGGGCGCCCGGCTACTACGACCACCACCGCACCCACCGGGACGCCTTCTACTCGGACCGGGTGATCCACTCCCCCGCGGTGCCGGTCTTCCGTGACGGCCGGGACACCCTCGTCGACGAGCCGTGGACGGCCGGCTTCCTCACCTCGCCCGCACCCAACGCCGGAGTGATCGCCCGCACGCAGCCGGAGCGTGTCGCCGAGATCGGCCCCGCACTCGACGCGCGCGCCGAGCGGGTGCTCGAAGTGGCGGTCGCGCAGGGCTACCGGCGGCTGGTGCTCGGCGCGTGGGGCTGCGGCGTCTTCATGAACGACCCGGCCAGGGTGGCGGCGGCCTTCGCCGCGCTGCTGCGACCCGGCGGGCGGTTCGCGTCCGCCGTGGACGAGGTGGTCTTCGCGGTGCTCGACCGCCGCCCCGGCTCCCCCGTCAGGGCCGCCTTCGCCGCTGCCTTCCCCGGCGCCGCGTCCCCCGCCTGACCCGCCACGGGGCCGCCGCCCGCACCCGGGTCGGGTACGGGCGGCGGCCCCGTCGGACCGAGGCGCACGGCGGCGCCGGATCGGCGTCCGCTACGGCACGGGGGTGGCATGCGGCCCGCACACCACGTCGTGCCGGTCGAGCGTGCCGTGCAGCAGGTAGTCGTCGACGCGGGAGTTGATGCACGGGTTCACCAGGTTGGTGACGCCGTGCGAGCCCGCGCCCTGCTCGGTGATCAGCCGCGAGCCGGCCAGCCTGCGGTGGGTCTCCAGCGCACCGGGATACGGGGTTGCCGCGTCGTTGGTGCTCTGCACGATCAGCACGCCCGGCAGCCCGTGGTGCGAGCGCACGTCGACCGGGGTCTGCCGGCGGACCGGCCAGGTGGCGCACGGCAGGTTCATCCACGCGTTGGACCAGGTCAGCAGCGGGTATTTCGCGTTGAGCGCGGTGTTGTCGCGGTCCCACTTGCGCCAACTGGTGGGCCACGGGGCGTCGGTGCACTCCACCGCCGTGTAGACGGCGGTGCCGTTCTCCGCGGTGATGTTGCCCGCGGTGTCCGACAGGTCGGGGCCCGCGGCGTCGACCAGCGCCTGGGTGTCACCGGACGCGTACTGGCTCCACACGCCGGCCACGGTGGCCCAGGTGGAGTCGTAGTAGGGGGCGTTGGTGAAGAAGTTCAGCAGTTCCAGCGGGCCGACCACGCCGCCGATCGGGTGGCCCTTGGCCGACGCCCGCAGCGCCTCCCATTTCGCCTGGACCCCGGCCGCGGTGCTGCCGAGGTGGTAGACGGAGTCGTACGTCGCGACCCATTTCTCCCAGTCCTGCCAGCGGGCCTGGAAGGCGACGTCCTGGTCGAGGTTGTTCTGGTACCAGATCTGGTCGCGGGACGGGTCGACCACGCTGTCGATGATCATCCGTCGCACGTGGGTCGGGAAGAGCGTGGCATAGACCGAGCCGAGGTACGTACCGTAGGACACGCCCAGGTAGTTGAGCCGGTCCTCACGCAGGGCCGCCCGGATGACGTCCAGGTCGCGGGCGGTGTTGGGGGTGGTCATCTGGGAGAGCATCGCCGCGCCGGTGCGCTCCAGGCAGCCCTGGGCGTATTCGGCGGCCAGCTTGCGCTGCGCCTGCTTGTCGGCGTCGGTGTCCGGCACCGGGTCGGCCTTGGGCGCCGAGACGTACTCCGTCGGGTCCTCGCAGGAGATCGGCGCCGAGTGGCCGACGCCCCGCGGGTCGAAGCCGATGAAGTCGTACGCCTTGGCCGTCTTGGTCCACAGCGGCGCCGCGCTGGTGCTGCGCACCGGGAAGCGCAGGCCGGAGCCGCCCGGCCCGCCCGGGTTGTAGACCAGGGCGCCCTGCCGCTCCGCGGCGGTGCCGGTGCTGGCCGCGCGGTCCACGGCGAGCTTGATGGTGGCGCCGAACGGCTTGCGGTAGTCGACCGGGACGGTCACCCAGCCGCACTGGACCGGGGCCGCCAGGCCCCAGCCGTCAGGACAAGCGGCCCACTTTATGCCGGTGCGCCGGGCGTTGACCGCGGCGATGGTCTCGCCGACGGACTCCGGCACGGTCACCGCCCGCGGGTGGTGCGCGCTGCCGGCCCCGGCAGTGGCGGCCGGTGCCGCGGCGATGGCGCCCGCGATCAGGGCGCCGGTGGAGACGAGCACGATCGTGCGTCTCACGTCGAACCTCCCCCTCTGGACCGTGGCTTGTGGCCACGGTTGTCACAGTGATGAGGTGCGAATCCTTTCCCCTGTGTGGCCGCTGTGAACAGGCCAGCCGGGTGATTCTTCATCAAAGCGTGATTCGGCGCGGGAGTTGGCCTGCGCCGCCCGGGTGACGGCGGCGCCCCGCCCGGCGCGGGTGCGGGTCCGCGGGTCGTGGCGGGGCACCGCGGTGACCTTGGCCAGCGCATCCTTACTTAGGCTAGCCTTACCTAAATTCGACTGGCTGGTAGGGAAAGGGCGACCCGGTGGGGAGCAGTGAGGCACGCGGCGTCCTGGCACGGACCGTCGCGCGGCAGCGGCGGGACGTCCTTGCCGGGGCCGTCCTGGGAGCCGGGCACCAACTGGGCGAGGTCCTGGTGCCGGTGCTGATCGGCGTGCTGATCGACCGGGCCGTGGACGGCGGCGACACCAGGGCGCTGGTGATCTGGCTGGCCGTCCTCGCCCTCGTCTACGTAGGGCTGTCCGCCAGCTTCCGCTACGGCGCCCGGGCCGGGGAGCGGGCCGCGGAACAGTCGGCGCACCTGCTGCGGATCGGGGTCGTTCGGCGGGTCCTCGACCCCCGCGGCGGGGCGGAGGCCGGACGGCTGCCGGGCGAGCTGACCAGTATCGCCACCGAGGACGCCAAGCGGGTCGGCGCCGTCACGATGGCCCTGTCGACCGGGATCGCCGCCTGCGCGGGCATCGTGGTGAGCGCGGTGGTGCTGCTGGCCGTCTCAGTGCCGCTCGGCCTCACGGTGCTGCTGGGCACCCCGGCCCTGTACTTCCACAGCCTCTTCCGGCCTATCAACACGGCGCTCGTCCTGCTGGACGACGCCCAGTCCGCTTCCGCTGGGCTGGCCCGGCTGGTCGGGGTGGTGGACGAGCCGGCGCCGCGGGTGCCCCCGGCGCTCCCGGCGCCCGCTGTGCCGCGGGAAGCCGCGCCGCGGTCCGCCCCGGTGGTCACGCTCACCGGCGTCGGCCACGCCTACCTGCCGGGCCGGCCCGTACTGCACGACCTGGACCCGCTCCCCCGCTTCCCGGGACGGTCCTAGCCGGCCACGGCGGCGGCCGCCGCGGTGAAGGCCGGGCGCGGGGCGGTGGAGGTCAGAAGGACGCCGGGGCCCGCCAGCGGGGTGATGGAGGTGAGCGGCGGCAGGGGCACCGGGCCGGGCAGGTCGGGCGGGGGGACCACGAGGAGCTGGCCGAGGGTGCGGTGGCGGCCGAGAACGGCGGGCCCGTCCCAGCCCGGCGCCGCCCCCGGGCCGAACGCCAGGGCCTGGTCGAGCAGCGTACGGCCGTCGTGGTCGACGGTGAGCCGGGTGGTGAGGTGCCCGGACGCCTCACCGTGCCGCCCGAGCACCAGCTCCTCCCGGAGCACCAGCCGCGCCCCGGCGGCCAGCTCGACCCGCGTGGTCATCCGCAGATCGCTGCCGCGGGCGGCGATCACCGGCTCGGGGAGCCAGCGCAGTTCGGCGCCCTCGCCGACGGTCAGCCGGACGTCGTAGCAGGCCGGGCGCCCTTCGCGGTCGGGCAGCGAGACGGTCGCGGCGGACGAGTCCACGGTGAGCCGCGCTCCGGCGGCCACGTCGACGTCGATACGGAGCCGGTCGCCGCCGAGCGGCGCGCTCATGGCTCCCACCACGGTGACGCGGGCCCAACCCTCCCGCGCCGCACGGGTCCTGCGCAGGGCCAGCGGCCCCGAGCCGGCCAGCACCGGCAGCGCCGTACCGCCGGCGCGGTCGCGCACGGCCCCGATACGGGCGGCCGCGGCGACCGTCATGCGGTCCAGGCCGCGAGCCGCTCGCCGATCCAGGCGGCGACCGGCGCGATCCCGTCACCGCGGGTGACGGCGGTGAAGACCACCGGCAGCGCCCCGCGCTGGGCGGCGGCGTCACGTGCCATGCGGTCGAGGTCGGCGCCGACGTGCGGCGCCAGGTCGGTCTTGTTGACCACCAGCAGGTCGGCGGTGGTGACCCCGGGGCCGCCCTTGCGCGGGATGTCGTCGCCGCCGGCCACGTCGATCACGAAGATCTGCGCGTCGACCAGGCCCTTGGAGAAGGTCGCGGTGAGGTTGTCGCCGCCGGACTCGACGAGCACCAGGTCGAGCGGCCCGACCGCGTCCTCCAGGTCCTCGACGGCTTCGAGGTTCGCCGAGATGTCGTCGCGGATCGCGGTGTGCGGGCAGGCCCCGGTCTCGACGCCGACGATCCGCTCAGGCGGCAGGACGGCGCTGCGCAGCAGGAACTCCGCGTCCTCGCGGGTGTAGATGTCGTTGGTCACCACCCCGATCGCCAGCCGGTCGCGCAGCTCGCGGCACAGCGCGGCGACCGTGGCGGTCTTGCCGGAGCCGACGGGACCGCCGAGTCCGATCCGCAGGGCCCGGCGGCGGCCGTCCGGCCCCACCTCGGCGGAGGAGTGCGCGTAGCGCTCGGGGAAGACCTCGGGGTGGTCACGGTGCATGTCGGGCTCCGTCGGTCATGAGGCGAACAGCCGTACCGGCCAGGCCGCGTGGTGCTCCGCGCTGATGTCGAGCAGCGGGGCGGAGGCGGCGGGCAGGGCGGTGAGGCCGTGGGTGAGGGCGCGGGCGGCGGCGTCGGCGGCGGCGCGGGCGGTGCTGTCGATCTGCGGGGCGAGCCGGGCCAGGACGGCGGCGGCGTGGAAGGGGTCGAGGCTGAGCAGCCGGACCGCCGCGGTGGCCGGCCCCGCGGCGGACTCGTACGCGGCGGCGTGGGCGGCGTCCAGCGGGCGCAGCCCTGCCGCGCGCGCGGTCAGGCCGAGGACCACCGGCTGGTGGGCGCCGCGCGGGCGGGCCGCGGCGAGCTCGTCGAGGGCGGCGGACGGCCAGGTGGCGCGGGCCGCCCGCATGAGCTGGCGGCCGAGCCGCCGGGAGACGGTGCGCAGCGCGAGCGACGGCGTACGGGCGTCGGCCGCGTCGTCGAGCGCCCGCGGGTCGGCTCCGGCGGCCGCCGCCGCGGCCAGTGCGGCGGCGACCAGTCCTGCGGTGTGCAGCCGCCCGCGGCAGAAGTCCGCGAGGCCGGCGGCGTCCTGGATCCGCCCGTCGGCGACCGCGGCCTCGGCGCCCCCGGAGTGGGCGTGCCCGCCGGCCGGGAAGCGCCCGTCGGACAGCAGCAGCAGCGCGGCCAGCGCCCCGGAGCCGGGCGCGGCAGCGGGCTCGGTCCCAGGCGCGGCATCGGGCTCGGGCCCAGGCGCGGCATCGGGCTCGGGCCCGGTATCCGTGGCGAGGTCGGGGCCGGCGATGTCCAGGTCCGTGGTCGTCATCCGCGCCTCAGAAGAGGAAATACCGCTGGGCCATCGGCAGTTCGGTGGCGGGGGCGGGCTCCACGACCTCGCCGTCGACGCGGACGGTGAAGGTGTCGGGGTCGACCTTGACCTCCGGCAGCGCCGTGTTCTCGCGCATGTCCGCCTTGGTGACGGCCCGGGTGTCCTGGGCGGCGGTGAACTGCTTGCCGAGGCCGAGGCGTTCCGGCAGGCCGTCCGCGAGTGCCGCCGGGCTGGTGAAGTTGACCGAGTTGGCGGCGGGGGCCGCGCCGACCCCGCCGAACATCGCGCGGGGCAGCACGGGTTGCGGAGTGGGGATGGAGGCGTTGGCGTCGCCCATCTGGGCGTAGGCGATCTGCCCGCCCTTGATGACCAGTTGCGGCTTCACGCCGAAGAAGGCCGGGTCCCAGAGCACCAGGTCGGCGAGCTTGCCGGGCTCCACCGAGCCGATCTCGTGGTCCAGGCCCTGGGCTACCGCCGGGTTGATGGTGTATTTGGCGACATAACGCCGCGCCCGGTGGTTGTCGGCGGCGCCGTCGCCGGGCAGCGCGCCGCGGCGGCGCTTCATCACGTGCGCGGTCTGCCAGGTGCGCAGCGCGATCTCGCCGATCCGGCCCATGGCCTGCGAGTCGGAGCTGATGATGCTGATGGCGCCCAGGTCGTGCAGGACGTCCTCGGCGGCGATGGTGGAGGGGCGGATACGGGACTCGGCGAAGGCGAGGTCCTCGGGCACCGCCGGGTTGAGGTGGTGGCAGACCATCAGCATGTCGAGGTGTTCCTCGACGGTGTTCACGGTGTGCGGCCGGGTCGGGTTCGTCGACGACGGCAGCACGTTGGGGTGCGAGACGACGCTGATGATGTCGGGGGCGTGCCCGCCGCCCGCGCCTTCGGTGTGGTAGGCGTGGATGCCGCGCCCGGCGATGGCGGCGAGGGTGTCCTCGACGAAGCCGGCCTCGTTCAGGGTGTCGGTGTGCAGGGCCAGCTGCGCCCCGGTCTGCTCGCACACCCCGAGGCAGGCGTCGATCGCGGCCGGCGTCGCGCCCCAGTCCTCGTGGATCTTGAAGCCGAACGCGCCGGCCCGCAGCTGGGCGTGCAGCGCCTCGGGGTTGACGGTGTTGCCCTTGCCGAGCAGCCCGACGTTGACCGGGTAGGCCTCAAGCGCGGCGAACATCCGTGCCAGGTGCCAGCCGCCGGGGGTGATGGTGGTGGCCTTGGTGCCCTCGGCGGGACCGGTGCCGCCGCCGAGGACCGTGGTGACGCCGGAGGCCAGGGCCTCGTCCATCAGGGTCGGCGAGATGAAGTGGACGTGGGCGTCGATGGTGCCCGCGGTGAGGATCTTCCCGTTGCCCGCGATGACCTCGGTCTCCGGGCCGATGACCAGGTCCGGGTGGACGCCGTCCATGGTCTCCGGATTGCCGGCCTTGCCCAGCGCGGTGATCCGGCCGTCGCGCATACCGACGTCGGCCTTGACGACGCCCCAGTGGTCCAGGACGACCGCCCCGGTGATCACGGTGTCCGGCGCGCCCTCGGCCCGGGTGGTGCGGCCCTGGCCCATGGACTCGCGGATGACCTTGCCGCCGCCGAAGACGGCTTCGTCGCCGGCCAGGCCCGGGCCGCCGGCGAGGTCGCGCTCGACCTCGACGAGCAGGTCGGTGTCGGCGAGCCGGATGCGGTCGCCGGTGGTGGGGCCGTAGAGGTCGGCGTAGACCGGACGGGTGAGTTCAGCCATCGAGGGCTCCCGCGGTCTCGCCGCGCAGGCCTGCGACCACCCGGCCGCCGGCGATCGGCACCAGTTCCACCTCGGCCGGGATGCCGGGCTCGAAGCGTACGGCGGTGCCTGCCGCGATGTTCAGCCGCAGGCCGTGCGCGGCGGCGCGGTCGAAGCTCAGGCCGGGGTTGGCCTCGGCGAAGTGGTAGTGGGAGCCGACCTGCACCGGGCGGTCGGCGGTGTTGACCACCGCCAGCCGGGTCACCGCGCGGCCGTCGTTGAGTACGACCGGCGTGTCGGCGTACACGATTTCTCCGGGAATCACGCGGCCCCCTCAGACGATCGGCTCATGGACGGTGACGAGCTTGGTGCCGTCCGGGAAGGTCGCCTCGACCTGGACGTCGTGGATCATCTCCGGGATGCCGTCCATGACGTCGTCGCGGGTCAGGACGCCGCGGCCGGACTCCATGAGTTCGGCGACGCTCCGGCCGTCGCGGGCGCCCTCCAGGATGTGCGAGGTGATCAGCGCGACGGCCTCGGGGTGGTTCAGCCGCAGCCCGCGGGCGCGCCGCCGCTCGGCCACGTCGGCCGCGACATGGATGAGCAGGCGTTCCTGCTCGTGGGGGGTCAACCGCACAGTCGCACCTCACAGTCTCCGGCCATTCTCGGGCCTGGTCCGTGAGATTAGTTCGGCGGCGTTTCCGCTGCGTTAACGGCTGTTACGGGCGGCGTTCGCCGGGGGCGGGGTCGCGGTGTTCGGCGGCGATGCCGAACCTGCGGCGTTCGCCCGTGGCGGACGACCTGCTGCCGATCGTGGACACCGTACTGATCACCTGCTCCTCGGGCTGCTCGTCGAGTTCGCGCAGTCGTTGCAGGTCAGCGGCGGAGACCAGGGCGACCAGCGGCTTGCCGTGCCGGGTCAGCACCACCTGTTCGCCGCCGTAGACCACGCGGTTGATGAGATCGGCGAGCTCGGCACGAGCTTGTGTCACCGGGACGTCGTAGGTCATGCTCCCCATCATAACGAGATGTACGTCCTGTACATTTTGAACAGAGGAGGTGCTTGCCATGTTCCGACCCACCGCCCGCTACGTGCTGCCGGAGTTCACCGAGCGCAGCAGCAACGGCATCCGCACCATGGACCCGTACTCCAAGCTGCTCCAGGAGCGGATCGTCTTCCTGGGCACCCAGATCGACGACACCTCGGCCAACGACGTGATGGCCCAGCTCATCCACCTGGAGAGCGCCTCCCCCGAGCAGGACATCCACCTGTACGTCAACTCCCCCGGCGGCTCCTTCTCGGCCATGACCGCGATCTACGACACGATGCAGTTCGTCACCTGCGACGTCGCGACCGTGTGCATCGGGCAGGCCGCGTCGGCCGCCGCGGTGCTGCTGACGGCCGGGGCGCCGGGCAAGCGCATGATCACCCCGGGGGCGCGGATCCTCATCCACCAGCCCTCGATGAGCGACGTGGTGCAGGGCGATGTCTCCGACCTGGAGATCCAGGCCAACGAACTGCTGCGCACCCGAGAGCAGTTGGAGACGCTGCTGGCCCGGCACACCGGCCAGGACCTGGACCGGGTGCGTACCGACATCGAGCGGGACAAGGTCTTCGACGCCGAATCCGCGGTCGCGTACGGCCTGGTGGACCGGCTGACCACCAGCCGCAAGGCCAACGGCCCCTCCTACGGCCTGCGGTGAGGCCCGGTGGTGCCGGAACTGCCGCCGCTGCCGGCGCTCACCCGTTCCGAGGGCGAGCTGATCGACTGCTACCTGGAGGTCGTTGACCTGCTGGGCCGGATCAACCCGTCGCGGACCACCGACACCTACGCGGCGCTGCGGGCCGCCCAGGCGCTGGTCGGGCGGGCCGTGGCACTGCGGGAGGCGCTGACGGTGATGCATCTGCGCGGCGAGACGGACCTGCATCACGCCACGCTGGGGCGGGCGCTGCGGGTGCTCGACGGTGAACGCCGGTCGTCACTTGCCGTGGTGCCGCCCGAGACGGCTCCGCCGCCGGTGGCCGACTGACCCGGCGGACCGTCCGCGGCCGGACCGGGGACGCGGCTCGTCACCCAGCGGCGCGACCGCCCCCGATTCGGCCGAACATCGGCTCAGCCCATTGGCGGATCGGCAACCCGGCGCGGACGGCCGGCGCGGTTGCGTACCCGTTTGCCGATGATCGACAAGCCCGCAGGTCACACGGGCCGCCGGCGGCGCAGTCCACCCGGAAGGCCTAATGCCGTCACCCGGATGGCAGCAGTGTGACGAGAGTCACATCGGGCGTTTCCCAGCCGGTGCCGGCGTGCGCGGTGCGTCACGATCCGTGGTGACGACAAGCCCCCGCCGCCGTGGCGGGGCGGTCCGCACGGAAGCCGAATCCCGCCGGCGTGCGGATGTCAGGTCGACACGAGTGCAACGGCGGGAGCGGAGGACCCAGGCACGACGGGGCAGGCCAGGAGCAGGTAAGGGCCGCCTCTTGGGGTGAAGCCGCTGCATGCGGCCGGGCATCTTCGCCTGCTCGAACCCGACAGGTCATCCTTCGCAGGCTGACGACGAAGGGTTGCGCATGACCGCGCCTATCGCACTGTCCGCCAGGCTGTCCCGGATCGGGGCCGCCTCGGTGCTCACCGCGGCGGCCGTCGCCGTACCGGCGCTGCTGCCGGGCGCCGCACAGCAGGCGGACGCCGCCACGCTCGCCGCGAGAGCCCTCGGCGTGGCGGCCTCGAAGCAGGGCTCGCCCTACCAGTGGGGCGCCGCGGGGCCCAGCCGCTTCGACTGCTCGGGCCTGACGCTGTACTCGTTCAAGCAGGCGGGCAGGAAGCTGCCGCGCACCGCGGCGGCGCAGTACGGCAGCACCAGGCACATCTCGTCATCCGCGCGCCGGGCGGGCGACCTGGTGTTCTTCCACACCGGCTCGTCGAGCTCGTCGGTCTACCACGTCGGGATCTACGCGGGCGGCGGCGCGATCTGGCACGCCCCGAAGACCGGCGCGCGGGTCCGGCTGGAGCACATCTGGACCAGGAGTGTGTGGTACGGCCGGGTGTGACGCCCGGGGAGCCCCCGGGGACAGGCGCGGCGGCCGGCACGCAGCCGGCGGCCGGGACCGCCGGTCAGCCGACCGGGACCGCCCACGGCAGCATGATCCACACGGTCTTCCCCCCGGCGTCGGTCGGCGTGACCTGCAGGCTGCCGCCGGACTCCGCCGTGAGGTGGCGGACGATCACCATCCCCCGCCCGCTGTCCTGTTGCAGCGCGGCGGCGGTCTCCTGCCGTGGCCAGCGCGGATGGCTGTCGGTGACGCCGATGTGCAACTCCTCCAGGCGTTCGAGGCGTACGTCGACGGTGAAGGTCGGCGACAGCCCCGAGGTGTGCAGTACCGCGTTGGTGGCCAACTCCGACACGATCAGACGGACCGCGTCGACAGCGGGGGCCCCGGCGGGCAGCCCCCAGTCGGCGAGTAGACCGCACACGTAGCGCCTGGCCGTCGTCACCGACGCGGGGTCGCTCGGCAGGGTGATGGATGCTTCCTGAAGATCTGCCATGGCGACGCTTCCCTTTCCCGCCGTGACCTGGCTCCGGTACGTACCTGCGCCGGAGCGGGACGCCCCGGGAATTGGGCCGCCTCGCTTACGTCGGGTTCGCGCCAGAATGACACTCATCGTGCCGCCTATACGGACCTTCCACGGGTGTCTGCATATATCTGTCGCTCAAAACGGTGAACTCTGCTACGTGAGAGCGCATTTGGTCGGCACACTGTCGTATCGGGTGAATAGGGCGGCATGCAGGGCGACATGCCGCACACCGAGGAGGCGCGAGAAACGATGGAAAGAGTGCCCGCCGTACGCCGGCGCAGACTTGGCGCCGAGTTGCGGCGCCTGCGCGACCTGGCAGGACTCACCAGCGGCGAGGCCGCGGACCGGGCCGGCTGGCACCAGTCGAAGGTGAGCAGGATCGAGACCGGCCAGAGCAGCGTACGGGCCGAGGACGTGAACCTGCTGCTCGACATCTACACGGTGCGCGACCGGGACGTCCGCGACCTGCTGCGCACCCTCGCCGGCTACGGCCACCAGCGCGGCTGGTGGCACGACTTCCGCGAGGTCCTGCCGGTGGAATACCGCGACTTCATCAGCCTGGAGACCGGCGCGAGCCGGGCCAGGACGATGGAGACCAGCGTGGTGCCCGGCCTGCTGCAGACCCACGACTACGCCCATGCCCTGACCAGGGACGTCATGCCGCAGCTCGCGCCGCGCGAGGTGGACGCGCTGGTGGACGTGCGGATCGCGCGGCAGGCGGTGCTGCACCAGGATCCGCCGCTCGAACTGACCGCGGTGCTCGACGAGGCGGTGCTGCGCCGCGAGGTCGGCGGCCCTGAGGTGATGGCGGGTCAACTGCGGAGCCTGGTCGAGGCGGCGGAGCTGCCCCAGGTGTCGCTGCATGTGCTGCCATTTGCCGCGGGCGGGCACATAGGGGTGACGGGGTCTTTCGTTGTCTTCTCTTTTCCGCGCATTGCTGATCTGGATGTGGTTGTTCTCGACCATCTGACGAGTAGTCTCTGTGTCGATCGGAAAGAGGACATCACCGCTTACGCCGCCGCGTTCGCCCGATTGCGTGATCGTGCGCTCCCCTGTGCGGAATCGGCTGCGATGATCGCTGGAATCGGTTCCGAGTTCTCGCGCATGTCGCGGCTCACGAAGGAGGCACTATGACCGCGCTGTCCCCCTCGCCGTCACGGCACATTTCCTGCAGTGCGACGCTCGCCGGCGTCGCCTGGCGGCGCAGCAGCCACAGCACGGCGGCGAACAACTGTGTCGAGGCGGCCGCGTTGCCGTCCGGTCGGGTCGCGGTGCGCGACTCCAAGGATGTGATGGGCCCGGCCCTGCTCTTCCCACCGGGGGCATGGTCCAGCTTCGTCCAGGCACTCAACGCGGGAGCGTTGGCCTGCGACGGCACCCCATAGGGCAGGTCAGCGCGGGGCGGCCGCCACGATGGCGGCCGCCGCCGCGGCGATCTGCCCGTCGGTCAGTGCGGCGTTGGCCGTGATGCGCAGCCGGGAGACGCCGTCGGGGACGGACGGCGGGCGGAAGCAGCCCACCGACAGCCCGGCCGAGCGGCATGCCGCGGCCCAGCCGACGGCCGCGGCCGGCGACGGCGCGCGGACCGAGACGACGCAGGCGTCCGGCGGCGTCGCGTCCAGGCCCGCCGCGGTGAGCAGCCGGTGGAAGGTGCGGGCCGCGGCGAGGGCGCGCCCTGCCCGGCCGGGTTCGCGGCGCAGCAGCCGGAGCGCGCCCAGGGCGGCGCCGGCCGCGGCCGGGGCGAGGCCGGTGTCGAAGATGAACGTGCGGGCGGCGTTGACCAGGTGGTCGATGACGGCGGCCGGGCCGAGGACCACGCCGCCCTGCGCGCCCAGCGCCTTCGACAGGGTCGCCGTGCACACCACGTCGGGCGCCCCGGCCAGCCCGGCCGCGTGGGCGGCGCCGCGCCCCCCGTCGCCGAGCACGCCGAGGCCGTGGGCGTCGTCCACCAGCAGCCCGGCGCCGTGGTCGCGGGCCGCGGCGGCGAGCCCGGCGAGCGGTGCCGCGTCGCCGTCCACCGAGAAGACCGAGTCGCTGACCACCACGGCGGGCCCGGTGTGCCCGGCGAGCGCCTTGCGGACGGCGTCGGTGTCGGCGTGCGGCACGACCTCGGTGCGGGCCCTGGACAGCCGGCAGCCGTCGATCAGCGAGGCGTGGTTGGCGGCGTCGGAGACCAGCAGCGTGCCCGCCGGGGTGAGGGCGGTGACCGCTGCGAGGTTGGCGGCGTAGCCGGAGGCCAGCACCAGCGCGGCTTCGAAGCCGGTGAAGCCGGCCAGCTCCGCTTCGAGTTCCGCGTGCAGCTCGGTGCTGCCGGTGACCAGCCGGGACCCGGTGGCGCCGGCGCCCCAGCGCAGGCAAGCGTCCGCGCCGGCCCGGGTGACCTCCGGATGCCGGCTCAGTCCGAGGTAGTCGTTGCCCGCGAGGTCCAGCAGCGGCGACTGCTCCGGCCTGGGCCGCAGTTCGCGGTGCAGCCCGGCGGCGGCGCGGACGGCGAACTGCACCGCGATCCAGCCGAAGGGACCGTGCGGCGCGGCGTGCGGTGTGCTGTTCACTGCTGTCCCCGGGGGTCGTGGCGGTCGGGCGGCCGGCGGGCCGACCGCTTCCACCTGCAACGTACTGGCCTGCAATCGTGCACAGGGTGTGGTGATGCACACACCAGGGGCCACGCGTGTTGTGCGGTCCGTCATTGGCTGCGGGCCCTCCGGTAGGCGAGGATCCCCCCATGGATCTGCTGACCGCACTGGTGGACAAGGGGCTGCGACGCGAGCTGCCCAGCCGTGACGAGGCGCTGGCCGTCCTGGCGACCTCCGACGATGACCTGCTGGATGTGGTGGCCGCGGCGGGCCGGGTGCGCCGCCAGTGGTTCGGCCGCAGAGTGAAGCTGAACTACCTGGTGAACCTCAAGTCCGGGCTGTGCCCCGAGGACTGCTCGTACTGCTCGCAGCGGCTCGGCTCGCAGGCCGGCATCCTCAAGTACACCTGGCTCAAGCCGGACCAGGCCGCCGCGGCGGCGAGCGCCGGGGTGGCGGGCGGTGCCAAGCGCGTCTGCCTGGTGGCCAGCGGGCGCGGCCCGACCGACCGGGACGTGGACCGGGTCTCGGAGACCATCGCGGCGATCAAGGGCCAGAACGAGGGCGTCGAGGTGTGCGCCTGCCTGGGCCTGCTCTCCGGCGGCCAGGCCGACCGGCTGCGGGCGGCGGGCGCGGACGCGTACAACCACAACCTCAACACCTCGGAGAACACGTACGGGTCGATCACCACCACGCACACCTACGCCGATCGGGTGGACACCGTGCAGCGGGCGCAGGCGGCGGGGCTCTCCGCGTGCTCCGGGCTGATCGCCGGCATGGGCGAGAGCGACGAGGACCTGGTCGACGTGGTGTTCGGGCTGCGCGCGCTGGACCCGGACTCGGTGCCGGTGAACTTCCTGATCCCCTTCGAGGGCACGCCGCTGGCCGAGGAGTGGAATCTCACCCCGCAGCGGTGCCTGCGGATCCTGGCGATGGTCAGGTTCGTCTGCCCGGACGCGGAGGTGCGGCTCGCCGGCGGCCGCGAGGTGCACCTGCGCACCATGCAGCCGCTGGCCCTGCACCTGGCCAACTCGATCTTCCTGGGCGACTACCTGACCAGCGAGGGCCAGGCGGGCCAGGCCGACCTCGACATGATCGCGGACGCGGGCTTCGAGGTGGAGGGCGCCGACACCGTGACGCTGCCCGGCCACCGCAGGGCCGGGGTGTGCGGTACGCACGACGGCGGCGGCTGCCACGACGGCGCGGACCAGGACAGCGGCGGCTGCGGCGGCTGCCACGACGGCGCCGCCCACGGGGAGACGGGCGCCGAGACCGTACCCGCCGCGCGGACGGACCTGGTCGCCGTACGCCGCCGGGGCGCGGGCACGGATCTGCCGCCCAATGCCTGACCCGTACGCGCGCGGGCCCCTGCCTGCCGACGTGCTGCTCGACCTCGACCGGCAGCACGTCTGGCATCCGTACGGCCCGATGCCCGGCCGCCAGCAGCCGCTGGTGGTCGAGTCGGCGTCGGGCGTGCGGCTGCGGCTGGCGGCGCCCGCCGAGGGGCGTCACGAGCTGGTCGACGGGATGTCCTCGTGGTGGTCGGCGATCCACGGCTACCGGCATCCGGTGCTGGACGCGGCGGTACGCGACCAGCTGGGCCGGATGAGCCATGTGATGTTCGGCGGGCTGACGCACGAGCCGGCCGTACGCCTGGCGGCGCGGCTGGTGGAGATCACGCCGGAGCCGCTGCGGCACGTCTTCCTGGCCGACTCCGGTTCGGTGTCGGTCGAGGTCGCCGTCAAGATGTGCCTGCAGTTCTGGCGTTCGCTCGGCCGGCCGGCCAAGCGGCGGCTGCTGACCTGGCGCGGCGGCTACCACGGCGACACCTGGCAGCCGATGTCGGTGTGCGACCCGGACGGCGGCATGCACGAGCTGTGGTCGGGGGTGCTGCCCGAGCAGGTCTTCGCCGACGCGCCGCCACCGGGTTTCGACGCCGAACCGGATCCGCGGTACGCGGCACATCTGCGGGAGCTCATCGGACGGCACGCCGCCGAGCTGGCGGCGGTGATCGTCGAGCCGGTCGTGCAGGGCGCCGGCGGGATGACCTTCCACTCCCCCGCCTGTCTGCGGGTGCTGCGGGAGGCGTGCGACGAGCACGACGTGCTGCTGGTCTTCGACGAGATCGCCACCGGTTTCGGCCGGACCGGCCGGCTCTTCGCGGCGGAGCACGCCGGGGTCAGCCCGGATGTGATGTGCGTCGGCAAGGCCCTGACCGGCGGCTATCTGACGATGGCGGCGGCGCTGTGCACCGGCAGGGTCGCCGAGGGGATCTCCCGCGGCGAGGTGCCGGTGCTCGCCCACGGGCCGACCTTCATGGGCAACCCGCTGGCCGCGGCCGTCGCCAACGCGTCGCTCGACGTGCTGCTCGGCCAGGACTGGGGTCAGCAGGTCAAGCGGATCGAGGCCGGGCTGCGCGACGGCCTGGCGGAGGTGGCCGCGCTGCCGGGGGTGCGCGACGTGCGGGTGCTCGGCGCCATCGGGGTGGTCCAGCTGGACCACCCGGTGGACATGGCGGCGGCGACCGCGGCGGCGGTACGGGCCGGGGTGTGGCTGCGGCCCTTCCGTGACCTGGTCTACACGATGCCGCCATATGTGACCGACGACGCGGATGTGGCGCGGATCTGCGCGGGCGTCAGGGATGCCGCGCTGGCGGCGTGAGCATGGCACGGTGGGGCAGGGCCCCGCGGCGCCCTGCCGCGGGACGCTCGGCAGCGGGCAGGCACGACGAAGAGGAACGGAGCGACACCCATGGCCATCGTGGTCATCACCGGTACGGGCACCGAGGTCGGCAAGACGATGGCGACCGCCGCGGTGGCCGCCGCGTCGCTGGCCCAGGGGCTGAGCGTGGCCGTGCTCAAACCCGCGCAGACCGGCGTCGCCGACGGTGAGCCCGGTGACGCGGCCGAAGTGGCACGGCTGGCGGGCGCGGTGACGGCGGTGGAGCTCGCCCGCTACCCCGAGCCGCTGGCGCCGGCCACCGCCGCCGCGCGGTCCGGACTGCCGACCGTGGGCCCGGAGGAGATCGCCGAGGCCGCCGCGAAACTCGCCGCTGTCCACGACGTGGTGCTGGTGGAGGGCGCGGGCGGGCTGCTGGTGCGCTACGACGCCCAGGGCTCGACGCTGGCGGACGCCGCCCAGATGCTGCGGGCCAGGGTGCTGCTGGTGGCGCCGCCCGGGCTCGGCACGCTCAACGCCACCGCCCTGACCGCGGAGGCGCTGAGCAGCCGGAAGATCAGCTGCGCCGGGGTGATCTTCGGCAGCTGGCGCGGTGACCCCGATCTGGCGGAGTGCTGCAACATCACCGACCTGCCGGAGGTCGCCGGCGCGCCGCTGCTCGGCGCGCTGCCGAGGGCCGTGGCGGGCCTGTCCCCGGCCGCCTTCCGGACGGCGGCGCCGGACTGGCTGGCGCCGCAGCTGGGCGGCACGTGGGACGCGGAGGCCTTCGCGGCGGCATACGCACCGCCGGCGTTCGGCCGTTAGGGCACGGGGCGGCGCCCCGGGCTTTCGGCGCGGGGACCTTCGGGCGCCGTCGGGGTGGTACGGCCCTGGTTCCGCCCGACCGGGGTCAGACGGTGACGGTCCAGGCGCGCAGTTCGTCGGCGATGCGGTCGACGCTCACCGAGCCGTCCCGCACCAGCCGGGCGAGGTCGCGGACCTGTTCCGGTGTGGTGGTCACGCGCAGGCCGCCGGCCACCAGATACGCGTAGGCGACCGCGGAGGCGAAGAGCGCGTTGGCGCGCTCCAGGGCGGGGACGTGCAGCAGCAGCTGCAGCAGGGCGGCCGCGCGGGTGTGGTCGTCGGGATAGACCGGCCGGCCGAATATCTCGGCGTCGTGCCGGGCGACCGCGGCCACCAGCGCGCCCCAGTCGGTGACCAGCGGGTCGCCGGGGGTGTTGTGCTCGGCGACCATGAGCAGCCAGGCGAGATCGATACGCAGGCTCAACGGGTGCCTTCACCCCGGGTTTCCTCCCGGGTGCCGAACTCCTCGGCGAAGACCTCCTCGTACTGCCTCATGAAGTCGGCCGCTGCCTGGACGAAGGCCCGGCCGTTCTCGCCCTCGTCCTGCTTGACCAGTTCCTCGATGTAGCGGTTCACGCTGATGCCGCGCTGCGAGGCGCGTTCCCGCGCGGTCTCGGCGGTGGCTTCGTCCACCCGCACGTTCAACTGGGTCTTCGCCATACTCCCAAGCTAGCGCCGATCCGCTAGTAGCGGCAAGAGCGCGGCCGACGGCTGTCTCGTATCCCGGAATTGCGGGCCACGTGCGGCATGGCGGTGGTGGGATGGCCGGCATGTCCAGTCCCCGTATCAGGGCCGCGGGCGCGGCGGCCGACATCAGGGCCGCGGGTCCGGCCGACGCCGGCGCCGTCCTGGCCTTCTGGCGGGTGGCCGCCGAGGGCACCAGCATCAGCGACGACGAGGCGGGCTTCGCCCGGCTGGTCGGCACCGACCCGGGCGCCCTGCTGCTCGCCGAGCGGGACGGCGCCCTGGTGGGCACGGTGATCGCCGGGTTCGACGGCTGGCGGTGCCACCTCTACCGGCTGGCCGTGCACCCCGAGGCCCGCCGCCAGGGTGTCGCGCGGGCGCTGCTGGACGCGGCCGAGGCACGGTTCGCCGCGCTGGGCGGCCGCCGCGGCGACGCGATGGTGCTTGAGGGCAACGAGCGTGCCCACCTCGCCTGGCGGGCCGCGGGTTACGCACCTGAGCCGCAGTGGCGGCGCTGGACGAAACCGCTGCGCGGGGCCTGACCGGTCCCGCGCCGGCTGCTCGGGAACGGGCGGTGGGCGCGTCATGGGTGCGCGCGGGCGGCCGCTGCCCGATCATGGGACCGAGGTGTCCGATGACCGAAGCGCTGCTCCTGATCGTGGCCCTGCTGCTCAGTCTCGCCTGCGGTGTCTTCGTCGCGGCGGAATTCTCGCTGACCACGGTCGAACGCGGCGAGGTGGAGCGGGCCGCGTCCCGCGGTGAGCGGGGGGCGGCCGCGGCGCTGTCGGGGGTGCGGTCGCTGACCGTGCAGCTGTCCGGGGCCCAGCTGGGCATCACCGTGACCGGCCTGATCATCGGCATGCTGGCCCGCGGCTCGATCGCCGAACTGCTGCGCGGGCCGCTGCGCTCGGCCGGGGTGTCGCGTTCCACCGCCTCGCCGCTGGCGCTCGTGCTGGGGACGGCGCTGTCCACGGTCGTGCTGATGGTGGTCGGCGAGCTGGTGCCGAAGAACTGGGCGATCTCCCGGCCGCTGCAGGTCGCCAAGGCCGTCGCGGGCCCGCAGCGCGCCTTCACCGCGGCCTTCGGGCCGCTGATCCACCATCTGAACAACGCCGCCAACCGGGTGCTGCGCCGGATGGGCCTGGAGCCGGCCGAGGAGCTGGCGTCGGCCCGCGGGCCGCAGGAGCTGGGGGCGCTGGCCCGGCGCTCGGCGAAGGAGGGCGCGCTGGAGCCGGACACCGCCGAGCTGTTCGTCCGGACCCTGAGCCTGGCCGATCTGACCGCGGAGAACGTGATGACGCCACGGGTCCAGGTCACCGCGCTCGACGCGCTGGTGAGCGCCGCGGACGTCGCGAACGCCACCCGCGCCACCGGCCTGTCGCGCTTCCCGGTCTACCGCGGCACCCTCGACGCGGTGATCGGCACGGTGCACATCAAGGACGTCCTGGCGGTGCCCGCCGAGCGCCGGGCCCGTACCCCGGTGACGGCCCTGCTCAAGGACGCGCTTCTGGTGCCCGAGACGCTCACCGTCGACCGGCTGCTCGACCGGCTCTCGGAGTCGCGGTCGATGGCGGTGGTCATCGACGAGTACGGCGGTACGGCCGGCGTGGCGACGCTGGAGGACATCGTCGAGGAGGTGGTCGGCGAGGTCACCGACGAGCACGACCCCCAGCAGCTGCCCGACCTGCTGTTCGTCCGCGAGGATCCGGACGGCCGGCGGTTCTACGACGCGGACGGCGCCACCCGGACCGAGGACCAGCTGCGGCGGATCGGCCTGCGGGTGCCCGACGGCCCGTACGAGACGCTCGCCGGGCTGGTCGCGGACCGGCTCGGCCGGATCCCGGTGCGCGGCGACTCGCTGCGGCTCGCCGGCTGGCTGATCGAGGTCGCCGACGACACCGGGCACCGGGCCGCCCGGGTGCGGCTGGTGTCGCCGTCGCCCGGCCGGCGGGAGCCGCACGCATGACCGTGGTCGAGCTGCTGGTCGGGCTGCTCACCCTGGTGGTGAACGCCTTCTTCGTCGGCGCCGAGTTCGCGATGATCTCGGTGCGGCGCGGCCAGGTGGAGTCCGGCACGGAGCCGGGTGACCGGCGGGCCGGGCGGGTGCTGTGGGGCCTTGAGCACCTGGCGCCGCTGCTGGCCGCCGCCCAGCTCGGCGTCACCGCGGCCACCCTGGTGCTCGGCATCGTCGCGGAGCCGGCCATCGCGCACCTGCTGGAGCCGGTGCTGCACGCGGTCGGCCTGCCGGACGGGGCGATCCATGTCATCGCCTACGCGGTGTCGCTCGCGGTGGCGACGTATCTGCACATGCTGCTCGGCGAGATGGTGCCGAAGAACATCGCGCTGGCCGACCCGGTGCGTTCGGCACTGCGCCTGGGACCGCCGCTGGTGGCCTTCACCCGGGCGCTGCGGCCGGTGATCTTCGGGATCAACGCGCTGGCGAACGGGCTGCTGCGGCTGCTGCGGGTCGAGCTGCGCTCGGAGGTGACGTCGGTCTTCTCCGACGACGAGCTGTCCCGGATGGTCGGGGACGCCGGCGCGGCCGGGCTGCTGGACGAGCGGGCCGCCGACCGGCTGCGGGACGCGCTGGTGCTGGGCCGCCGGCCGGTCGGCGAGATCGTGCTGCCGGCCGACCGGGTGGTCCGCGCCCCGCTGGGCATCACCCCCGGCGGCCTGGAGGCGCTGGCGTCGCGGTCGGGTTTCTCGCGGTTCCCGGTCGCCGACGGCGACGGGCGGGTGCTCGGCTACCTCCATGTGAAGGACGCGCTGGACGCCGAGCCGCGTGAGGCCGCCTTCCCGCGCGCCGCCCTGCGCCCCATCACCCGGGTCGGCGCCGCGACGCCGCTGGACGACGTGCTCACCGCGATGCGCGCGGCCAGCGCGCATCTGGCCGCGGTGGTGGACGAGGACGGGCGCGCGGTCGGCCTGGTCACCATGGAGGACGTGCTCAAGCAACTGGTCGGCCCGGGCCGGCCCGACGAGTGACGCCCCCTCAGCGACCCCGGGCGCGCCCGCCGTCCGTCACCAGGGCAGCGGTCCTTCGGCGGTGAAGAAGCCGCCGGTGGGCCCGTCCGGGCCGAGCCGCGCCATCCGTACGATGATCTCCGCGCCCTCCTCGACGCTCTGGTGGCCGGTGTTGCCGTTCAGGTCGGTGCTGGTGAAGCCGGGCTCCACGGCGTTGATCCGGAAGCCGGGGTAGGCCTTCGCGTACTGCACGGTGAGCATGTTGACCGCGGTCTTGGACGCCGGATACGCGATGCCCGGGTAGTCGTACGCCGGGGTGCCGGGGGTGCTGAGAAGGGCCAGCGAGGCCAGGCCGCTGCTGACGTTGACCACCACCGGGGCCGTGGAGCGCCGGAGCAGCGGGAGGAAGGCGTGGGTGACGCGGACCATGCCGAACACGTTCGTCTCGAACGTCGCCCGCATCAGGTCGGCGGTCAGTTCCGCCCCCACCGTGGTGCCGTCCCCGGCCATTTCCCGCTGAATACCGGCGTTGTTGATCAGCACGTCCAGGCCGCCGTCCGCCGCGACGGTCCGCACCGCGGCGGCGACGGACGCGTCCTCGGTGACGTCGAGCAGGACCGGTCGTGCGCCCAGCCGCTCCGCGGCCCGGCGGCCGCGCCCGGCGTCCCGGCAGCCGAGGTGGACGGTGTGGCCGGCGGCGACGAGCCGCCGGGCGGTCTCGTAACCGAGACCCTTGTTCGCTCCGGTGATCAGTGTTGCTGTCATGCCCTCACGGTGTCCCCGGGCCGAGCCGCGCCACCAGTAGTCCGGTCTTCCTGGGACCGGCAGTACCAGGACGTTCCGCGGTGCCGCGGTGCACAGTGGTGTCATGGCGACCACGGAGTTCGGGCACACGCTGCGGCGCTGGCGGGACCGGGTGTCCCCGGAGGCGGCCGGGCTGCCGCCCGGCGGGCAGCGGCGGGCCGCCGGGCTGCGCCGGGAGGAGTTGGCGCTGCTGGCCGGGATCTCGGTGGACTACGTCACCCGGCTCGAACAGGGGCGCGCGGCCAACCCGTCGGAGCAGGTGGTCGAAGCGCTGGGCCGGGCACTGCGGGTGTCGCCGGCCGAGCGCGAGCACCTCTTCCACGTCGCCGGGCTGGTCCCGCCGGGGCTGGGCACGGTGCCCGCGTACATCCCGCCGAGCGTGCAGCGGATGCTGGACCGGCTCGCCGGGACCCCGGTGGCGGTCTCCGACGCGACCTGGACGCTGCTGCTCGCCAACCCGATGTACACGGCGCTGATGGGCGAGCGGCACGGCAGGGAGCGCAACGCGGTGTGGCGCACCTTCCTCGGCTCGGGCAGCCGGGTGCGCCACACCCCGCGCTCGCTGCGCAAGCTGGAGGCCGGACAGGTCGCCGGGCTGCGGGCGACCGCGAACCGCTATCCGGCCGATCTGCGGCTGCGGGGGCTCATCGCGGAACTGCGCGCGAGGAGCGAGCGCTTCGCCGAGCTGTGGGACACGGGAACGGTGGAGCGGCACGACGTGTCCCGCAAGACCGTCGACCACCCCCAGGTCGGCACCCTGACGCTGGACTGCGACCTGCTCAGCGTCGCGGGCAGCGATCTGCGGATCATGGTCTACACGGCGGACCCCGGCACCGAGGACGCCGAACGCCTGGCGCTGCTCGCGGTGCTCGGCACCCAGACACTCGTCGGATAGCCGCGCGGTCCCCCGCCGTGCGCGGGGCTGCCGATAGGATCACCGGGCGATGGAGAACGATCTCACTTACACCAGTTTCGTCGCCGTCGGCGACTCCTTCACCGAGGGAATGTCGGACCTGCTGCCCGACGGCACCTACCGGGGCTGGGCCGATCTGCTCGCCGCCCGGCTGGCGGCGCTGCCCCGGGCCGCGGACGGCGCTGAGGGCTTCAGGTACGCGAATCTCGCGGTGCGCGGCAAGCTGATCCGGCAGATCGCCGAGGACCAGGTGGACCTGGCGGCGGCGATGGACGCCGACCTGGTCACGCTGGTCGGCGGGCTCAACGACGTGCTGCGGCCGGGCTGCGACGTGGACGTGGTCTGCGAGCACCTGCGCAGCGCGGTGGAACGGCTCGCGCCGTCCTGCCGGCAGCTGGTGCTGATGCGCAGCCCGGCCCGCCGCGGCCCGGTCGCCACCCGCTTCCTGCCGCGCATGGAGCAGCTGTTCGCCTTCATCGACGACCTGGCCGCCCGGCACGGCGCCATAGTGGTGGACCTCTACGGGGCCGAGGTGCTCGGCGACCAGCGGATGTGGGCCGACGACCGGCTGCACCTGACCGCGGAGGGCCACGAGCGGGTGGCCGAGGCGGTCTGGCAGGCCCTCGGACTGCCGGCCCGAGCGGACTGGACGCTCGCGCTGCCGCCCGCGGTCCGCCCCGGCTGGGCCGCCCGCCGCGGCGCCGACCTGCGCTTCACCAGCCGCCACCTGCTGCCGTGGATCGGCCGCCGGCTGACCGGCCGCTCCTCGGGCGACGGCCGCCCGGCCAAGCGCCCCCAGCTGCTGCCGTACCAGCAGGAGCCGTGCGAGCCGGGGCCGGTGCCCTCCGAGGTCGGCGGCTGACCTGACGGCTGTCACCGGACCGGTGGCACCGCCGCGACCAGTAGAATCTGCACGTGACAGCCAAGCCGCGTATCCCGAACGTCCTCGCCGGCCGCTATGCCTCCACGGAGCTGGCCGCCCTGTGGTCCCCCGAGCAGAAGGTGGTGCTGGAGCGCCGGCTGTGGCTGGCGGTGCTGCGGGCGCAGAAGGACCTCGGGATCGAGGTGCCCGAGCAGGCGGTCGCCGACTACGAGCGGGTGCTCGAACAGGTCGACCTGGGCTCGATCGCGGAACGCGAGAAGGTCACCCGGCACGACGTGAAGGCCAGGATCGAGGAGTTCAACGCGCTCGCCGGGCACGAGCAGATCCACAAGGGCATGACGTCCCGCGATCTGACCGAGAACGTCGAGCAGCTGCAGATCCGGCTGTCGCTCGACCACGTGCGGGACCGCACCGTCGCCGTGCTGGCCCGGCTCGGGCAGCTGGCAGGGCAGTACGCGGAGCTGGTGATGGCCGGGCGCTCGCACAACGTGGCGGCACAGGCCACCACGCTGGGCAAGCGTTTCGCGACAGCCGCGGACGAGCTGCTGGTCGCCTACGAGCGGGTCGAGGACCTGCTCGGCCGCTATCCGCTGCGCGGCATCAAGGGCCCGGTCGGGACCGCGCAGGACATGCTGGACCTGCTGGGCGGCGAAACCGGCAAGCTCGCGGAGCTCGAAGCGCGGATCGCGGAGCACCTGGGCTTCGCGCGGGCCTTCACCTCGGTCGGCCAGGTCTACCCGCGGTCGCTGGACTACGACGTGGTGACCGCGCTGGTGCAGCTGGCGGCCGCGCCCTCGTCGCTGGCCAGGACCATCCGGCTGATGGCCGGGAACGAGCTGGTCACGGAGGGCTTCAAGCCCGGGCAGGTCGGCTCGTCGGCCATGCCGCACAAGATGAACACCCGGTCCTGCGAGCGGGTCAACGGGCTGATGGTGGTCCTGCGCGGCTACGCCTCGATGACCGGCGAGCTGGCGGGCGACCAGTGGAACGAGGGCGATGTGTCGTGCTCGGTGGTGCGCAGGGTCGCGCTGCCCGACGCCTTCTTCGCCTTCGACGGGCTGCTGGAGACGTTCCTGACGGTGCTGGACGAATTCGGTGCCTTCCCCGCGGTCGTCGCCCGCGAGCTGGACCGCTACCTGCCGTTCCTTGCCACGACCAAGGTGCTGATGGGCGCGGTGCGCGCCGGGGTGGGCAGGGAGATCGCCCATGAGGCGATCAAGGAGAACGCGGTGGCGTCCGCGCTGGCGATGCGCGAGCAGGGCACCGAGCGCAACGAGCTGCTCGACCGGCTGGCGGCCGACGAGCGGATCCCGCTGGACCGCGCACAGCTGGACGCGCTGATGGCCGACCGGCTGTCCTTCACCGGTGCCGCGGCCGGCCAGGTCGCCGAGGTCGTGCGGCGGATCGAGGACGTCGTCAAGGCGCACCCGCGGGCGGCGGCGTATCGGCCCGGGGCGATCCTCTGACCCCGGACCAGCTGGCCGCGGCCCGCGGGCGCACCCTCGACGACCTGCTCACGGACGGTCTGCGGGTGGTCTTCTGCGGCATCAACCCGGGCCTGATGTCGGCGTACACGGGCCATCACTTCGCCCGGCCGGGGAACCGCTTCTGGCCGGCGCTGCACGCCTCGGGATTCACCCCGCGGCGTTTCGCGCCGGCCGAGCAGGAGCAGTTGCTCGGCCTGGGGCTCGGGGTGACCAACGTGGCCGCGCGGGCCACCGCCCGCGCGGACGAGCTGAGCACCGAGGAGCTGGTGGAGGGCGGCAGGCTGCTCGCGGCGAAGGTCGCCCGGTACCGTCCTGTGTGGCTCGCGGTGCTCGGGGTGACCGCCTACCGGGTCGCCTTCGCGGACAAGCACGCGCAGGTCGGTCCGCAGCAGCGGACGCTCGGCCCGACCAGGATCTGGGCGCTGCCCAGCCCCAGCGGGCTCAACGCGCACTGGTCGCCGGCGGCGCTGGCCGAGGAGTTCGGCAGGCTGCGGGCAGCTGCCTCCGGCCTGCCCCGGCAGGCGGCTGACGGGTCGTCAGCAGGGCCTGCGGGGAGCGGCCGGCAGGGTCCCTGACGCTGCCGCACAAACGTAACGGGGCCGCGCTCGCCGCGAGACCGCCGGACGGGTACGATCCGCCACACACAGGCACAGTCTGGGAGGACATACGTGGGGCGACTCACCGGCGGGGACCCGTCCCTGCTCAGGCGGATCAACTCCGCGGTCGTCCTGGATGCCCTGCGCGGGGCGCAGACCCCCACCCTCACCGAACTGGTCCACAGCACCGGCCTGTCCCGGCCGACCGTCGAGGGCGTCATCGAGGGGCTGACCGAGTCCGACCTGGTGGTGGAGGTCGGCCCCGAGGCCGGTGACGCGCGCAAGCAGGGCAGGCCGGCCCGCCGGTTCCGCTTCCACGCCGAGGCCGGGCATCTGCTCGGGATCGAGATCGGCGCCCACCAGGTGCGGGTGGTGCTGTCCGACCTGAGCGGGCAACTGCTGGGCTCGCACGGGCGCGAGGTCGACGAGGCGGCGTCCGCTGACGACCGGCTCGACCGGGTCCGCGGCACGGTCGCCGAGCTGCTGCGCAAGGCCGGGGTGGCCCGCAGCACGCTGTGGGCGGTCGGGGTGGGCAGCCCCGGGATCGTGGAGGCGCACGGCGAGGTGCGGCTGAGCACCGCGCTGCCCGGCTGGACCGGGCTGCCGCTGGGCGAGCGGCTGCAGCGCTCCTTCCGATGTCCGGTCCTGGTGGAGAACGACGCGAACGTCGCCGCGGTGGCCGAGCACTGGAAGGGCGTGGCGGTCGGCACCGACGACGTGGTCTTCGTCCTGGCCGGGCTCAGCCCCGGCGCCGGGTCGCTGATCGGCGGGCGGCTGCACCGCGGGTTCGGCGGCGCCGCCGGTGAGATCGGCGCGCTGCACCTGCTGGGCCGCGAGGTCACCCCTGAATATCTGCTGTCCACCACGGGTGAGCCGCTGCACCCGCTTGACGAGCCCGCCGTCGAGCGGGTCTTCACCCTGGCCAAGCAGGGCGACGCGCAGGCCAAGGACGCCGTGGAGCGGTTCCTGCGCCGGCTGGTGCACGACGTGGCGGCACTGGTACTGGCGATCGACCCGGAGCTGGTGGTGATCGGCGGCTGGGCGGCGGGCCTGGACGGCGTACTCGAACCGCTGCGGACCGAGCTGACCCGCTACTGCCTGCGGCCGCCGAAGGTGGAGCTGTCGGCGCTGGGCCAGGAGGCGATCGCCACGGGCGCGCTGCGGCTGGCCCTCGACCACGTGGAGCAGCAGCTCTTCGCCGTGGAGCAGACGTCGATGGCCCGCCGCTGACCGGCAACGCGGCGAGCGTGCGTGCCAGGCGCCGCGGGCCAGGCGGGATTTGTCAGACACGGCCGAGGCCCGTCCCTTCCGGGGCGGGCCTCACGAGTGCGGTGCTGCCGGGTCAGGAGGCCTGGCGGGTGCCCTGCTGGTGGTGGGTGACCTCGAAGGCGCCGGCGTCGCCGAAGGTCAGCCGGCAGGTGTCCGCGCGGTAGGTGGCGACCGACGCGGCGGCCACCCGGCCGCCGGCGTAGTAGCGCGAGGTGACCACCAGCACGGGCGCCCCCGGCAGCCGGTCCAGCTGCTTGGCGTCGTCCGCGCGGGCCGAGCCCAGCTCGACGGCGCGGTCCTCGCCCTCCAGTACCAGCGCGTGCAGCTCGCGCAGCACGGCGGGCGCGTGGGCGGCGGGTGTCAGGTCGGTGGACAGACCGGGCACGGAGGCCGGCGGTACGTACAGCAGCTCGGCGGCGACCGGCTGGCCGCGCATCACGCGGCCCCGGCGGATGGTGTGCACCGCCTGGTCGGGCCCGGTCCCGAGCAGCGCGGCGATCGCCGCGGGGGCGACGGCCTCGACACAGCCGACGGTGTCCCACGCGTCGAGGCCCGCGCCTGGCCAGGTGTTGGCCGACGGGCCGACGGAGACACCCATCCGCGGCGGCGCCACGGTGGTGCCGACCCCGCGGCGGCGCTGCAGCCGTCCTTCGAGCTCCAGCTGTTCGAGCGCCTGGCGGAGCGTCGCCCGGGCGACGCCGAAGCGGGCGGCGAGATCGCGCTCGTTCGGCAGGATCTCACCGACCTCGAACTCCGAGTCGAGGGCGTCGTTCAGCACGGTCTTGAGGTGCCAGTACTTCGGCTCAGGCACCGATTCGAGCTGCGTGGTCCCCACCCTGTCCTCGCAATCAGCTCAAGGCTTGTTCAGCCTTGTTTCCTAACCAGTCTTTATTAAAGGTCCTTGCACTACTAGGGACGATAGAGCCGGGCGCCGAACTTGGTCAAGACCAATCCTCGAACCGGTACACGCCGACCGGAAGGGGATATGTGTGCCGTTCACGCGATGTTGACGGAGTGCTGCGATAGCGTTCGTGATCATCGGGGTGCGCCGCTGACGGCAGCGACCACTGCGACGGCCGCGGTACGGCGCGAGGGAGCGGATGGCGATGGGCGAGGTCACGCTGGTCACCGGCGGCAGTCGCGGCATCGGGGCGGCGGTGGCCGTGCGGCTGGCCGGCGCGGGACACCGTGTCGGCCTCGGCTACGAACCCGCCGGGGACGCCGAGGAGGCGGCCGGGGAGGTCGCCCGGCGGATCCGCGAGCGGGGCGGCGCGTGCCTGCTCTTCCCGCTCGACACCGGCGACGCCGGCCAGGTCGACGCCTTCTTCGACGCGGTCAAGGAGCAACTGGGCCCGGTCACCGGGCTGGTGAACAACGCCGGGATCACCGGGCCGCTCGGCCGCTTCACCGAGACGCCGGTCGAGGTGATGCGGCGGGTGGTGGACGTCAACCTGATGGGCGCCCTGCTGTGCGCCCGGCGGGCGGCGCTGGAGATGTCCACGCGGTACGGCGGCGACGGCGGCGCGATCGTGAACGTCTCGTCGGGCGGCGCCACGTCCGGCAACCCCGGCGAGTACGTGCACTACGCGGCGAGCAAGTCGGCGGTGGACGCGCTGACCGTGGGGCTGTCGAAGGAGCTGGGTCCGGACGGGGTGCGGGTCAACTCGGTGCAGCCGGGGATGGTGGTCACCGGCGTCCACGCCCCGGCGGCCGACCCGGCGGGGCCGTGGCGAGATCCCGAGCACGTGCCGATGCGGCGCCCCGGCCAGCCGGAGGAGATCGCTGGCGCGGTCGCCTGGCTGCTGTCGGCGGACGCCTCGTACACCACGGGTGCGGTGCTGCGGATCGCCGGCGGCCTCTGACCGGCGGGCTCCGACGGGCGGGTTCCGCCGGCCGGCTCCGACCGGCGGGCTCTCAGTGCGGGCGGTCCGGCGCGGCTCATTACTGCGCCCAGGTGGGCGGGTCGTGTCGGGAGTGTTGACCTGAGCATGGCCGAAACCCGACGGTGATACCGGGTAACGCCGCGGAAACCCGCCCGGGCCCGCGGGCGAGGACAATCCGTGTGCCCCGCCCGCCGAGCACGTACGCGGCACCGCCGCCGCGCAGGTTCGCCAAACCAGAGGAGCACCATGTCAGGACCCGCCGTGGACACCGAGATGCCGGTGTCCGCACCGCCCCCCGGAGGCAACGCGCTGGACCGCTACTTCCGTATATCGGAGCGCGGTTCGACGCCGGGACGGGAGATACGGGGAGGCTTCGCCACCTTCTTCACGATGGCGTACATCCTCGTCCTCAATCCGATCATCCTGTCCGGGGCGACGGACAAGTTCGGTCACCACCTGTCGACCACCCAACTGGTCACCGCCACCGCCCTGGTGGCCGCGGTGATGACCGCGATCATGGGTGTCGGCGGCAATCTGCCGCTGGCGGTGGCGGCCGGACTGGGGCTGAACGCCGTGGTCGCCTTCCAGCTCGCACCCAAGATGAGCTGGCCGGACGCGATGGGCCTGGTGGTGCTCGAAGGCCTGCTGATCTGCGTGCTGGTCGCCACCGGGCTGCGGGAGGCGATCATGAACGCCATCCCGCTGCCGATCAAGCAGGCGATCAGCGTCGGCATCGGCCTGTTCATCGCTTTCATCGGCTTCATCGACGCCGGATTCGCCAGCCGTATCCCCGACGCGGCCAAGACCACCGTGCCGGTGCAGCTGGGCGGGACGGGCACGCTCACCGGCTGGCCGGTGCTGGTGTTCTGCCTCGGGGTGCTGCTGACCGTGGCGCTGGTCGCCCGCAGGGTCAAGGGCGCGATCCTGATCAGCATCGTGGTGATGACCATCGTGGCGATCATCGTCAACAAGGTCGCCGACCTCCCGGCCGGCGCCTGGGGGCTGACCGCCCCGAAGGTGCCCCACGACATCGTCGCCTCCCCCGACTTCGGGCTGATCGGCCACTTCAGCCTCTTCGGCGGCTTCTCCGAGGCCGGGGTGGTGACAGCGTCGCTGTTCGTCTTCACCCTCGTGCTGTCCGACTTCTTCGACGCCATGGGCACGATCGTCGGGATCTCCAGCGAGGCCGGACTGCTGGACGACAAGGGCAGGGTGCCGAACATCGGCCGGGTCCTCTTCATCGACGGCGCCGCCGCCGTGGCGGGCGGTGCGGCCTCCGCGTCGTCCAGCACCGCCTACGTGGAATCCGCGGCGGGCGTCGGCGAGGGCGCCCGGACCGGCCTGGCCAGCGTCGTGACCGGGGCGCTCTTCGCGGTGGCCCTCTTCCTGTCGCCGCTCGCGGCGGTGGTGCCCTCGCAGGCGGCCGCGCCGGCACTGGTCGCGGTGGGCTTCCTGCTGATGGCGCAGGTGCGCAACATCGACTGGACGCAGTACGACATCGCGATCCCGGCCTTCCTGACCATCGCCGCGATGCCCTTCACCTACAGCATCACCAACGGCATCGGGGCGGGCTTCCTGTCCTTCGTCGCCATCAAGCTGGCGCTCGGCAAGGTCCGGGAGATCCACCCGCTGGTGTGGGGCGTGTCGGTGTGCTTCCTGGCCTACTTCGCGATCGACCCGCTCCAGCAGCTGCTGGGCGTGAAGTAGCCCTGCGGCGCGGACCAGTTGTCCCGGGTCCGTACTGAACGCGCCTCCGCGCCGCGTCCGCCCGAGGAGGGGACAGGCAGACGCGGTGCGGCCGCGGGCGCCCCGACCGGGACGGGGGCGCCCGGTCGGGGCAGCTGGCCGGGCCGATGCCGCGCACCGGCCCGTACTGAGACAACTCCCCCCATCCCGCCGGAGTTCCCGCCGCCGGACAATTACCCCGGACGATCTCAGCGGCGCGCCGGGGCCGGCCGGGCCGCCGCCAAGGCCGGCGCCCTGACCTGCGCGGCCGGCCGCCCGGCGCGGTCCGGCCGGCGGCTCGCGCCGACCGCCACGCCGGCGGCCACCAGTGCGCTGCCCGCGAGTTGGGCGGCGCCGAGGGTCCCGAGCGCGACCAGCGGCGCGGTCAGCGCGGCCGACACCGGGATCAGGCCGGAGAAGAGCGTCGCGCGCTCCGCGCCGAGCCGCTGCATGCCGGCGTACCAGCACACGAAGCCGATGACGGTGGCGACCACCGCCTGCCACCCGAGCGCGGCCGCCTCGGCGCCGGTCGGCACCCGCAGGACGCCCGTGCCGTCCATGACCACGCCGATGACGGCGGCCTCGACGGCGGCCAGCCCGCACACGCACGCGGACAGCAACAGCGGCCCCAGCGGGGCCACCAGGGGTGCCGCGAGCAGCGCGAAGCCCACTTCGCCGCCGAGCGCGGCCACCGACCACAGCAGCCCTGGCAGGTCCGTACCGCCCCAGCCCTGGACGACGAACGCGCCCGCCGCCACCATGGCGGCGCCCGCGGTGCCGGCCGGGGTCGGCCGCCGCCGCGCGGCGAGCGGCACCAGCACCGCCACCACGATCGGCGCGCAGCCGACGAGCACGCCGGGCACGGCGGGTTGCGCGCTGCGCTCGGCGGCGAGCACGGACAGGTTGAAGCCGACCATCCCGACGCCCGCCACCGTTGCGGCCAGCACCCACTGCCGTGCCCGCAGCGCCGCCAGCCGCCCCCGCCCGCCGGCCCGCCGCGCGGGCCACGCAAGCAGCAGGCACGCGACGCCGTAGCGGACGGCCTGGCCGCCGGCGTGCGGATAGTCGACGAGCGCCCCGCCCGCGGTGAAGGACGCGCCCACAAGGACGCAGGCGAGGGCGGCGAGGAGGATCCCGGCGCGGTGGGAGGAAGAAGTCATGGGGGCAACGCTAGAAGCGGGAGTGGTCTGGTTTAAGGTCCAATTCCATGGGAGCGAAGAGGACCAGTGTGGCGGGTTCCCCGGCAGACGTGCAGGCGGACCCCGGGGCGCCCGCGCCCGGGGGCGGGCCGGACGGGGCGCGGTCCCCGCAGCACGGGGCCGGCGGCACGGCGGCCGGCGGCGGGGGCCACCCGGCCACCGCGCCGGGGGCGGGAAGCGGGGCCCGCACGGCGCCGAGCCCGAGCACCCGCCCCGGCACACCGCGGCACACCACCCACGACGCCGCCCCCGCGCCCGGGCCCGGGGGCGGCGGGGGCCACGGGTGGTCGGGGGCCGCGTGGGAAGTGCTGGTCGAAGGCGGGGGTGGGCGGGGGCGGGGGCGGGCCTTGCAGGCGGGGTTGCGGGAGGCTGTGCGGGACGGGCGGCTGGGCGCGGGGACGCAGTTGCCGTCGAGCCGGGAGCTGGCCGCCGACCTCGGGGTGTCCAGGGGCCTGGTCACCGACGCCTACGCGCAGCTCACCGCCGAGGGGTATCTGACCAGCAGGCAGGGTGCGGGCACCTGGGTGGCCGACCTGCGGCAGGGCCCTGAACCGCCGACCCCGCCCGCCTTCGCCGCCGACGACCGCGGCGGGCCGGACGACCTGCGGCCCGGGCTGCCGGACCTCGCGCTCTTCCCGCGGGCGGCCTGGTCGGCCGCGCACCGCCGGGTGATGGCCACGCTCCCGCACCGCGCCTTGGGCTACCCCGATCCCCGCGGGCTGCCCGAACTGCGGGCGGCGCTCGCCGCGCTGCTCGGGCGGCGGCGCGGGGTGGCCGCCGACCCCGACCAGGTGATGGTGACCGCCGGGGTGGCCCAGGCGCACACCCTGGTCGGCCTGGCGCTGCACGCGCGCGGGGAGCGCAGGACCGCCGTGGAGGACCCGGGCAGCCCGGAGCACACCGCGCTGCTCGCGGCCACCGGCCTGACCGCGGTGCCGGTCCCGGTGGACGGCGAAGGCCTCTCCGTCACGGCGCTGGAGGCCACCGGCGTACGGTCGGTGGTGGTCACCCCCTGCCACCAGTTCCCGTCAGGTGTGGCCTGTTCCGCGGCCCGGCGGGCCGCGCTCGCCGACTGGGCGCGGGATCGCGGCGGCGTGGTGGTCGAGGACGACTACGACGGCGACTTCCGCTACGACCGGCAGCCGATGGGCGCCCTCCAGGGCCTCGCGCCCGGCCATGTCGTCTACACCGGTTCCGCGAGCAAGTCGCTGGCGCCGGGGCTGCGGCTGGGGTGGCTGGTCGGGCCGCGGGATCTCGTCGCCGAGGCGGCGCAGATCAAGCGGACGATGGACCTCGGGCACTCGGTGACCGAGCAGGCGGCGCTCGCCGACTTCCTCGTCTCCGGGGCGTACGACCGGCAGCTGCGACGCTGCCAGCGGCTGTACCGGGCCCGCAGGGACGCGCTGGTCGCCGCGCTGTCGCGGCATGCGCCGGGCGCCGAGGTGAGCGGCATCGCGGCCGGGCTGCACGCGATCGTCACCCTGCCCGAGCGCTACGGGCCCGAGCCGCGCTTCCTCGCCGCGGCTGCCAGGGCCGGTGTCGCCGTCCGGCCGCTGTCGGACTACCGCACGGCGGCGCGGCCGGCCGGTGAGGGGGACGACGGCCGGGTGCGGCTGGTGGTGGGCTACGCCCATCTCCCCCCGGAGGCGGTCGCCCGCGCCGTACGCCTCCTGGTGCAGGGGCCGGTGCGCGATGCACGTAGATTGTCGGGCGAGGCAGGGGAGGCCGGCAGATGACCGTCGAACTCATCGTGCCCGCGCAGGCGGGCAGGCAGAGACTGGTGCTGCGGGCGTGGGCCGCGCGGGACGCGGAGGCGCTGGCGGCGGCGCACCGGGACACCGGCATGCGCCGCTGGCTGATGACCACCCTCGACGGCACGGAGGCGGCCGAGCGGTGGATCGAGCAGCAGGCCCGGCTCTGGGAGGGCGGGCTGCGCTACAGCTTCGCGGTACTCGACCAGGACGGCACCCGGCCCGTCGGTCATGTCGCGGTCAAGCGGAAAGCGGCCGGCGCGGTGTCCGCGGAGATCGGCTACTGGACGGCGGCGGCGGTACGCGGCCAGGGCATCGCGCCCCGGGCGGTGGACGCGGTGACCCGGTGGGCGCTGGGCGGCGGGACCGGCCGGCCTGCGCTGACCCGGCTGGAACTGCTGCACGCGGTGGGCAACGCCGCCTCCTGCCGGGTGGCGGTGAAGTCCGGCTTCCCGCTGCGCGAGGAACTCGCACCGCACCCGCCGAAGTTCCCGGAGGCGGGCCACGTCCACGTACGCGAGCCGGACGGGGACGCCTGACCGGCGCGGGGACGGGGGCAGCGCATGCGGGTGACGACGGCGAGCACGCGGAAGCGGGCGGGTCGGCCGAACGAGGACTTCGCCGGCGCGGTGCCGGCTGCCGTGGTGGTCATCGACGGGGCCGGCATCCCCGGCGGCGACTCGACCTGCCGGCACGGCTTGGCGTGGTACGCCGACCGCCTCGGGGGCTGCCTGCTTGGCCTGTTGGCCCTCCTGCCGGACCGCGGCCTTTCCGCGCTGCTCGCAGAGGCCATCACGCAGGTGACCGACAACCACCGCGACACCTGCGAGGTCGCGGACCCCATCAGCCCGTCCGCGGCCGTGGCCGTGCTGCGCCTGTCCGGCGGCCGGGCCGAGTATCTGGTCCTCGGCGACATCGTCGTCGTGCTCGACCGGGCGGACGCCGCGCCGCTGGTCGTCCACGACCCCCGGGAAGTGGTCGTCAGCGGGTCGTACGAGCCCGCGCTCAAGGAGGCGGGCGCCGGCAGCGACGAGTACCGCCGCGTCCTCGGCGAGCTGCGCGCCCGCCGCAACCGGCAGGGCGGCTTCTGGGTGGCCAAGGACGACCCCGGGGCGGCGGGCGAGGCGATCACCGGCAGCTGTCCGGTCGCCGCGCTGACCGGTGCCGCGCTGCTCAGCAACGGGGCCGCCCGGCTCGTGGACCGCTTCGGGCTCGCCGACTGGCCCGCGGTCATGGCGGTGCTGGCGGCCCGCGGCCCGGCCGAGATCATCGGCCGGGTCCGGCAGGCGGAGGCGCGGCACTCGGTGGCGCCGGACGACGCCACGATCGCCTACTGCGCCGAGCTGTCCGGGTCCTGATCCGCGGCGGCTGCCAGCAGGGTCGCCGCCTCCTCCCTACGCTGCTCGGCGACGGAGCCCTCGACGCCCTCGTATGCGGCGGTGACCGAGCGGGCGCGGGCCGTGGCCGCCGCCGGGCGGGACAGATCGAGTTCGAGCCAGCCGGCCATCAGGGTCACCGCGGTGCGCCGGTCGCGGACGGTGTCGCCCAGCGGGGCGAGGGTCGCGACGGCGAGGTCGAGGAGGCCGACGGCCTCCACGTAGCGGGATGCGGCCGACGGGTCCTCGGCGGGGAGCGCGTCGTCCGAGCGGACGAGCAACTCGGCCGTCTGGCGCTGGGTGTCGGCGAGGTCGAAGCGCTGCTCGGCGGCGAGATCGCTGCCGGCGGGGGCGGCCGCCAGCGCGCCGGCGGCCGTCTTCGCAGCGGCGTCCATCAGCGGCCGGGCGGCGGCCGGCCCGCCGCGGCCTTCCCGCAGTTCGAGCCAGCCGCGGGCACGCAGCGTCCGGGTGACGGCGTGCGGGTCGCCGATCTCCCGCCACAGCTCCTCGGCGCGGGCGTAGGCGCTGACCGCCTGGTCGGTGAGCCCGGGCGCGCGACTGAGGGCGTCGGCGGCGAGGTTGGCGAGCATGGCGTGGTCGTGCGGTTCCTCCCAGCCCTCGGCGATCGTGGCGGCGAGCAGGAACTGCTCGGCGGCCTCCCGAGCCTCGCCGAGGTCGAGTTGGCACTCGGCGATCCACCACCTGGCCTGGACCACGTCGCCCTCGCCGTGGCAGCGTACGAGGTCGGGCAGAACCGACTCCAGGACCGCGACGCACTCCGTGGTGCGGCCGAGCCGGCGCAGCGCGCCGCCGAACATCAGCCGGGCGGTGGCGCCGTCGCCCTCGCTGTCGTCGGCCTCGTCGGCCCACTGGCTCGCGTCGAGGGCGTGGCTCGCCGCCGCCTCGTGGTCGCCGAGGCCGCCGTGCGCCTGGGCGACCAGCAGGTGCAACTGGGCGCGGTACGCGGGTTCGAGCAGCTCGCCGCCGTGGTCGAGGGCGGCGAGGCCGTGGCGCACGGCGTCCGCTGCCTGTCCGTGGCGCAGGCTGAGGTCGGCGAGCACGCTCTCCGGATCGGCGGCGTACCAGGGACGGCCGGCCCGGTGGTACAGCGCGACGGCCCTGGTGAGCAGTTCGGTCGCGGTCTCGTGGTCGCCGCGTCCGGCGGCGAACCGGCCGAGCATGGCGGTCGCTTCGGCCTGCCTGGCCATCAACGCCGCCTCGCCGGTGTGCGGTCGGCACTGCTCGGCGATCTCCGCCGCCTGGTCGGCCGCGGCACTCAGGACCGCGTCCTGGTCGGCGGCGTCGGCCGCGCTCCGCGCCAGGACGCGGCTGCGCACCAGCAGCGCACCGGTCAACTGGCGGAGGGTGGCGCGGCCTTCGCCGTGCAGGGTGCGCAGCAGCGCGCACTGCTCGTCGACGTCGGCCAGGGCCGCCGCCGTCTCGCCGGACAGCGCGCGGGCGTAGCCGCCGCGTGCGCGGCAGGCGGCGGCCTCGCCCGGTTCTTGCGCCTCCTCGAAGAGCGCGGCGGCGCGGGCGAACAGCGCCGCGGACCGGCCGGTGTCGTTGATGGCGGCCATGCCCGCGTGGTCGGCGACCTCGGCGCGGCTCTTGGCGTCGAGCGGGGTGCCGCTGAGCTCCGCGGCGCTTTCCACCGCGGCCCATGCCGCCGTGGTGCCCGGGTTGCCGCTCTCGGTGAGCCGGCGGGCCTCGGCGACGAGTTCGGTCAGATCGGGCTCGGGCGCTCCGTCGCCGACAGGCGGGGCGGAGACCGGCGCCTCGGCGGCGGGTGCCAGCCTGGGGGCGCGGACGCCGAGCGGGAGCCGCGCGAGCAGCGGGCCGCGGGACATCCGGGCGCGTACCGCGGTGGAGACCGCGTCGGTGCCGTTGCGGCCGTCGAAGCGCGCCGCGAGGTCGAGCGCCCGGCTCTCCGCGTGGTCGTGCAGCGCGGTGGCGGTCCACAAGGTGCCGTCGGGGCCGGGGAGTTGCTGGTCGCCGTGGCCGAGCGCGCACAGCCGGGCGGTGAGCAGCGCGGCGACGGCAAGGTGGTCCATCAGGCTGTCGGGGTCGCCGGTGGTGGTGAAGTGCGCGGGGTGCTGGGCGAGGATCTCCAGCCCCCGGGCCTCGTTGCCGGACAGCGCGCAGAACTCGATGTGCCGGGCGACCGAGGCGCGCATGCTCTCCATCGTGCGCACCATGCGGTAGCCGCGCAGGTGGTGGGCGCGCGCCTCGTCGGAACGGCCGAGCCGCAGCAGCGGCAGCAGCGAACTGGCCAGCACCGCGTGCGGCTCGTGGGCGCAGGTCAGCTCGCCGCCGAGCACCGGCTGCCAGCTCTCCAGCGCCTGCTCGTCCTGGCCGAGATACGCCTGCCACTCGCCTTGGAGGTGGAGCTCGCAGGCGTGGCAGTCGCTCATCCGGTCCCGGTCGGCGGACTGCCAGGCGGCGTAGGCGCGTTCGGCCACCGGCAGGTCGCCGATGTGCCGGGCGATACGGAACTCGCCCTGCCGCACGGCCCGTTCCGAGTAGCCGGCGAGCCGGTAGCGGTGCGCCATCTCGGCCTGCCACTTCTGGATGGCGGCGAGCGGGATGTGCGGCTGGTCCAGCAGGCCGCTGGAGACCCATTTGAAGTACCAGTGCAGGCTGTGGGCGGCGAACCGGTCGAAGTCCGCGGGGTCCTCGTCCCACATCTTCAGCACTCTGGCGAAGGGCACGAACTTCTTGTCGGACTCCGAGCTGTAGTTGTAGGCGATCAGCAGGTTGAACAGCGCCTCCACCAGCAGCGGGCGGTCGCCGCTGCGTTCGGCCTCCTCCGCCAGTCGCTCCGCGCGGGCGTTGCGGGCCGCGCCCTCAGGCTCGGCCCGGTTCTCGCCGATCGCCCGGCGTATGTCGTCGGCGCCGCGCGGGGTCCCGGTGGTCACCGGCCCTCCTCCTGTTGCCCGTTGCGGTTCCCGTCCTGGTCCGTGGAGTGGTCCGGGGAGCGGTCCGCGGAATGATCGGTGGAATGGTCGGTGGCCCACTGCAGCAGGTCGAGGAACGCCCGGTTGAGCAGCGCGGTGTCGGCCGGGCGCAGCGGGCGCTGCGACATCAGCAGGGCCTGGCCGTAGAGCGCCTCGACGGCGGTGCCCGCCAGCTCACCGGAGTCGAGGGTGCCGATCCGGCGGACCAGCGGGTTGAGCTGGTTGAGCACCAGGCGGGCGCGGGGGGCGCTGCCGCGCAGCGAGCCGAGGATGCCGGCCCACAGGTCGTCGGCCTGCTCCTCGGCCTCCTCGCGGGCGCGTTCGTGCCGCGCGGCCCGGTCGTCGAGATGCAGCGCCGGCACCGTCAGCGGGTGGAAGGAGCGCAGCACGACGTCGCAGCCGAGCGGATCGAGGGCGGCCCGGGCGGCGGCGAGGAAGCCGGCCAGCGCCAGCTCCTGCGCGGGGTCGACGGTGTCGAGGTGCGCGGTGACCGTGTCGGCGTCGAGTTCGGCGACCTGGGCGCCGGTCCTGACCAGCGGCAGCATCTCGACCAGGTCGGCGTCGTAGGTGTAGCCGCCGTTGACCACGCCGATGCCCTGGGCCGCGGCGATCCCGGCGACCTGGCGGAACTCCTCGACGGTGCGGGTGAAGTGCACGACCGGGTGCCGGCCGGCGAACTCGTCGAGCGGCAGCCGTCCTTCGGTCGTCTCGAAGGGCAGCCAGGGCAGCATCACCCGCAGCAGGTCGGGGTCGTGCCGGGCGAGGGTCTTCACGCCGAGGTGGTGCACCGACAGGAAGTGGCCGAGGCGTTCCGGCTCGCCGGCGGCGAGCGCCGTCATCCACTCCTTGATCCGGTCGCCGAGCGCGTCACGGACGGCGGCCAGCGTCTCGTCGGCGTAGAGGTGCTCGCGGGACGCGGTCGGCCGCAGGCTGTCGGTGTCGATGACGCAGCGGACGAAGAAGGCCCATTCCGGCAGCAGTTCGGTGGCCTGCTCGGTGAGCAGCATGCCCTTGAGGTGCACCCGGTGCCCGGCCCGCTGGGCGGGGCTGACCGATGACGGCAGCACGTAGGCGACGCCGCGCAGGCCCGCGACCGGCACGTCGAGTTCGATGCAGTCCAGCGGCAGGAAGCCGAACTGCCGCTGGCAGTAACGGGACAGCTCCAGCCGCCGGGCGCCGGGACCGGAGTAGGCGCGGTCCCATACCGGCGGCCGTTCGGTGATGACCGTGCCGTCTACCCGGACCTCGTAGGGCAGCAACGCGCCGAAGTCCGTGGCCAGTTCGGTGACCCGCTCGGAGCCGAACCACTCGCCGGAGCCGCGCCGCGCGGTCAGGTGCACGGTGGTGCCCGGCTCCGTGCGGGCGTCGTCGGGCAGGGTGCGTACGGTGTAGGAACCGTCGTCGCGCGCGGTCCACTCGACCGGCGGCGCGCCCGGCGTGCGGGCGGAGCGGCTGACCACCCGGATGGTGTCGGCGACCACGAAGCAGGCCAGCAGGCCGATGCCGAACTGTCCGAGGAAATCGGCCCTGGCCGACTCCAGGCCGTCACGTTTGGAGCTGCGGCCGATGGTGGCGAGCAGGTTGTGGACATCGGCCTCGGTCAGGCCGATACCGCAGTCCTCCACCCGCAGGCCGCCGGGGGCGGTGTGCAGCAGGACGTGCCCGGGCGGGGCCGCGGGATCCTCGGCGCGGCGGGCGGTGACCGCGTCGACGCCGTTCTGCAGCAGTTCGCGCAGGTAGACCCGGGGGCTGGAGTAGAGGTGATGGGAGAGCAGGTCCACCAGGCCACGGAGATCGACCTGGAAGGTGTGCGGTGTCTGTTCGGCAGTCATCGTCGCAGCGCCGGTGGGGGTGATGCGGCGCGGGTAGGGCGGCACGGGTCCGCGGCGGGGGAGGTCGGGCCATCGTAGGGGGCGGGGGCCGTGGTTGACCATGGTCCCCGGCAGGTTGTGGCCGGCGGGCGCGATAATCGGTTTCGAACCTGCGGCGGACGGCAAAGAGGTTGAAAACGTAAGTTAACCGAGAAGATCCGCCCTTTACCGTCTGGTCACGGCATGTTCGTGATCACGCAACACGAGTTCGCCATTCTAGGCGTATGCCTCAAACGACTCCTGTGCCTCCTGTTCGGGCCGCAACCCGGCGCCGACACTGGGGCCGCGACCTCACCGAAGTGGCCGCGCTCTTCGCGGCGATGGCGACCGCCGACCTGATCGCCGATCTGGTCAACCACGGCCCGGACGGCGGGTTGTTGCTGATGACGTCGGCGGCGGCGCTGCTCGCCGCGGCCGGTGCGCACCTGTGGTGGACCCGGCGGCCGGGCCGCCCCGTGGCCGCCGCCGCCCCGGCCGAGCCCGCCGTCCAGGAGGCCGCCGCGCCGGAAGCCGCGCGAGAGGCCCCTTCGCATCAGGACCCGGAGCCGACGCTGTGGCGGCTGCGCACCACCGTGCAGGACGCCCCGGGCAGCCTCGGGGCGGTGTGCACCGCACTCGCCCGGAGCCGGGTGGACATCGTCACGCTGCAGACCCACCCGCTGGCCGAGGGCGCCGTCGACGAGTTCCTGCTGCGGGCACCGGCGGCGCTGCCGGCCGCGGCCCTGGTGCTGACCGTCGCCGACGCGGGCGGTACCGACACCTGGCTGGAGCGGGCCGACGCGCACGACCTGGTCGACACCCCGACCCGGATGCTCACCCTCGCCACCCGTACGGCCCTGGACGCCGCGGAACTGCCGCTGGCGCTGCGGCAGTTGTTCGGCCGCTGCACCATCAGGTCCACCCCGGCGCCGCCTGCCGCCGACCGGGGCGGCGAGCTGCCGCAGGACGCGCTGCTGCACACTGTGATGCGGCTGCGGGACCCGTCGGGCGGCACGATCACCGTGCAGCGCGACCACCTGCCCTTCACACCGACCGAGTTCGCCAGGGCCCGCGCCCTGGTGGAGCTCGACGCCAGGCTCGGGGTGCGGATGCCGGAGAGCCGCCACGTGGTGACGCTCCCCGAGGGCAACGAGCTGACCGTACGGAGGGCCGGCCCCGAGGACCGTGCGGCGGCGCTCGCGATGCACGAGCGCTGCTCCCCCGGCACGCTGGCGCTGCGCTACCACGGCCCAGCCGAGGACGCCGACCGCTACCTCGGCCACCTGCTCAGCCCGCGCTTCGGTCAGTCCCTGGCGGTGGAGACCGCATCGGGCCGGCTGGTGGCCCTGGGCCACCTGCTGTGGGACGGGGACGAGAACGAGGTCGCGCTGCTGGTCGAGGACGGCTGGCAGCGCCGCGGCATCGGCGCGGTGCTGCTGCGCAAGCTGGTCGAACTGGCGGCGGAGGCGGGGCGCGAGAGCGTCTACGCGGTGACCCGCGCGACGAACACCGGCATGGTCGCCGTGATGCGGGAGCTGGGCCTGCCGCTCGACTACCAGGTCGAGGACGGCACGCTCGTCATCACGGCGACCCTCCCGCGGACGCCCACCCCCTCCTCGTCGGCCCTTCCCTGGGTCGCGGGCCGCCGCTAGGACGCGTCCGACGCCCCGCATGGCCCCGGCGTCCGGCACTCACCGTCGGTCGTCGGCGCGGCGCCTCGCGCGGTCCGCCTTTGCCGGGCCCGCAGTGGGTTTCGGCGTTTTGTGCACGTGAGGTGTGGTGCCTTCCTAGGCTTGGCATCACCGGGGTGATGGCGTCAGGGGGGTTTGCGGTGGACACGGAGATCGTTCAGCTGGTGGAGCAGGCGGGACCGTATCTGACGGCCGCGGTCGGCGCCTACGGGGCGGCGGTGCTCGGCCGCGCCGAGGACGCGGCGACGTCGGCGGCGGCGGACGCGACCGCGAACGTGGGGCGGCGGCTGCTGCGTGCGGTGTGGCACCGGGGGGACGCGGCGGAGCAGGCCGCGCTGGCGACCGCGGTGCAGGAGGTCGCCGAGGAGTCCGGCGACGAGGACGCGGCGGCGGCGCTGCGGCAGCAGGTCAAGCGGGCCTTGCGGGATGACGCGGCCCTGCGGGCCGAGGTCGCCGCGCTGCTGGGCACGGCGGGCGGGGTGACGGTGAACGTGTCGGGGGCGCGGGCGATCGGCGCGCAGCACATCGGGATCGCGGTCTCGGGCGACAACGCCACGGTCCACCCGCCCCGGTCATGAGCGCGGCGGGTCCGGGAGAGCCGGTGCGGGTCGAGGCCTCCGGCGACCGGTCGATAGGCGCGGCCGGCTCGATCGCGGTGGCCGTCAGCGGGGACAACGCCCGGGTGGTGACGCTGCCCCAGGAGGCCGTGCACTGGGCGCGGGAGGTGCAGGTGCCTCCCGGGACCGGCAGCCTGCCGGGGGCCGCGTCGGGGCTGCTGGTCGGCCGGGAGGACGACCTGGCCCGGGTGCACCTCATGCTGGCCTCCGGCGCGGGCGCGGCGGGCGGCGTGGTGGTGACGCAGACCGGGGCGATCCACGGGCTGGGCGGGGTCGGCAAGTCCACGCTGGCGCTGCACTACGCGCACCGGTTCCGGGCGCGCTACGGCCTGGTGTGGTGGGTGACCGGGAGCTCGCCCGAGGCGATCGTGTCCGGGCTGGCGGCGCTGGCGATGCGGCTGTGCCCGCAGTGGGCCGGCACGGCGGCCGTCGACGAGCGGGCGGCCTGGGCGATCACCTGGCTCGGCTGGCACACCGGGTGGCTGCTGATCTTCGACAACGTCGAGGACCCGTCCCACCTGCACCCGTATCTGGGCTCGCTGACCGGCGGCCACGTCCTGGCCACCAGCCGCCGGGCCGTCGGGTGGCACCGGGTGGGTCCGGCGATGCCACTGGGCCTGCTGGCCCCGGACGCGGCCGCGGACCTGCTGTGCCGGCTGGCCTTCGACGGGCGGGCGGCGACAACCGCGGAACGGGAGCAGGCGGACGCGCTGGCCCGGGACCTGGGGTTCCTGCCACTGGCGCTGGAGCAGGCCGGCGCCTATGCGTACGAGACCGGCACGCCGCTGGAGGACTACCGGCGTTCGCTGGGGCTGATGCTGGGCGAGACGGCGGGCGAGATCGACTCCGAGCGCACCATCGCGCGGATCTGGGACCACACCCTGCACGCCGTCGAGGCCCGCGAACCGGTGGCGGTGGAACTGCTGTACGCGATGGCCTGGCTGGCCCCCGACGACATCCCCCGCACCCTCCTCGCCGCCCTCGCCCCGGATCCGCTCACCCTGGGCAGGGCGCTCGGGGCGCTGCACGCGTACAACATGATCTCCTTCACCCCCGACCAGGGCATCAGCGTCCACCGCCTGGTGCAGACCGTTCTGCGCGCCCGCAGCACCCGGCTCGGCCCGCCTCCCCAGGGCCGGCACGAGGCCGAGGAGGCCCTGGGCAAGGCGCTGCCGCCGGGGCAGGACGCCCGGCACACGGCCCAGTGGGAGCGCCTCATCCCGCACGTGCTGGCCGTCCTGGACTCGACCCCGCCGGACCACGTCACCTCGTCCGAGGCCGGCGACACCTTCTACGCCTGCGCGCAGCATCTGAGCCGCCAGGGTCGGGACGCCCAGTCGCTGCCGCTGCGCGACGCGATCCTCACCCAGCGGGAACAGGCGTTCGGCGACACCCACCCGGAAACCCTGTCGGCCCGGCACAACCTCGCTGTCGCCTACCGGGACGTGGGTGATCTGCGGCGGGCCATCGCCCTGTTCGAGACCACGCTCGCCCAGCAGGTGCAGGCGCAGGGCGACACCCACCTCCACACGCTGATCACCCGCAACCAGTTCGCCATCACCTACCGGGTGGCGGGCGAGCTGGACAAGGCCATCCCGCTGTTCGAGACCACCCTCGCCCAGCAGGTGCAGACGCTCGGCGACACCCACCCCACCACCCTGATCACCCGCAACCAGCTCGCCATCGCCCACCGGCTCGCGGGGGATCTGGAGAAGGCCGTCCCGCTGTTCGAGACCACCCTCGCCCAGGAGATCCAGGCACAGGGCGAGACGCACCCGGACACCCTGATCACCCGCGCCAACCTCGCCGGCGCCTACCGGGACGCGGGGCAGGTGGCGCGGGCGATCGCGCTGTTCGAGACCACCCTGGTCCAGCAGGTGCAGACGCTCGGCGACACCCACCCCGACATCCTGACCACCAGGAACAACCTGGCCGGTGCCTACGGGGACGCGGGGGAGGTGGACAGGGCCATCGCGTTGTTCGAAACCACCCTCGCCCAGCAGGTGCAGGTCCTCGGCGACACCCACCCCACCACCCTGATCACCCGCGCCAACCTCGCCTCCGCCTTCCGGCAGGCCGGGGATCTGAAGCGGGCGATCGCCCTTTTCGAGGCCACCCTCGCCCAGGAGGTGCGGGTCCTCGGCGAGACGCACCCCTCCACGGTGATCACCCGCGCCAACCTCGCCGCGGCCCGTGAGCGGGCCGCCAACGCCCGGCAGGGCATGACCGCCGGCCCGCCGCCGCTGCCGCCCGGCTGACCGCCGCCGCCCGGCTGACCGCCGCCGCCCGGCGACACGCCCGTGTCAGGCCCGAACGTCACAATGATGGTGACGCGGCACCCCGTCTCGTATGAGGATGGCGCCATGTCCAATCTCACCAGTTCCTCGCTCCCCCGCCAGGTCGCCGACGCCTACGTCGACGCCCTCGTCGAACTCGACCCGTTGCTCGGCACCTATCTCGGTGTGCCCGGCGCGGGCCGCCGGCTCCCCGACTTCTCGCCTGCCGGAGCCGACGCGCTCGCCGCGCTGGCCCGCGGCACCCTGGACCGGCTCACCGAGTCCGAGGCGGTGCCGGGGGCGGACAGCGACGCCGAGCGGCGCTGCGCGCGGCTGCTGCGCGAGCGGCTGACGGCCGAACTCGCGGTGCACGCGGCGGACGAGCACCTGCGGGCGGTGAGCAACATCAACTCCCCCGCGCACCACATCCGCGAGGGGTTCACGCTGATGGCGACCGAGACCGCCGAGGACTACGCGGACCTCGCCGCCCGGCTGCGGGCGGTGCCGGCCGCGCTGGCCGGCTACCGCGCCGCGCTGGCCGAGGGCCTGGCGCGCAAGCTGCCGGCCGGGCCGCGGCAGGTCGAGACGATGGTGCGGCAGCTCGGCGAGTGGAGCGGCGAGGACGGCTCGGGCAGCTGGTTCGTCGGCCTCGTCGCGGACGGTCCGCAGGAGCTGCGCGACGAGCTGGACGCGGCCGCGGCCGAGGCCACCGCCGCCTTCGTCGAGCTGCGCGACTGGCTGCGCGACACCTACGGCCCGGCCGTCGCGGGCGCGCCTGACACCGTCGGCCGCGAGCGGTACGCCACCTGGTCGCGGATGTGGAACGGCACCGACCTGGACCTGGACGAGGCGTACGCCTACGGCTGGTCCGAATACCACCGGCTGCGCGGTGAGATGGCCGGCGAGGCGGAGAAGATCCTGCCGGGCAAGGATCCCTGGGAGGTGCTCGCGCACCTCGACGAGCACGGGCAGGCCATCGAGGGCGTGGACGCGGTGCGGGACTGGCTGCAGGCCCTGATGGACGAGGCGATCGAGGCGCTCGACGGCACGCACTTCGACCTGGCCGACCGGGTCAAGAAGGTCGAGGCGCACATCGCGCCGCCCGGCGGCGCCGCGGCGCCGTACTACACCGCGCCATCCGAGGACTTCTCCCGGCCGGGCCGCACCTGGCTGCCGACGATGGGCCGCACCCGCTTCCCGGTCTTCGACCTGGTCTCGACCTGGTATCACGAGGGTGTGCCCGGGCATCACCTGCAGCTCGCCCAGTGGGCGCACGTGGCCGGCGACCTGTCCCGCTACCAGGCCAGCATCGGGCTGGTGAGCGCCAACGCCGAGGGCTGGGCGCTCTACGCCGAGCGACTGATGGACGAGCTGGGCTTCCTGTCCGACCCGGAGCGGCGGCTGGGCTATCTGGACGCGCAGATGATGCGGGCGGTGCGGGTGATCGTCGACATCGGCCTGCACGCCGGCCTGGCCATCCCCGCGGACTCCCCCTTCCACCCCGGTGAGCAGTGGACGCCGGAGCTGGCGCAGGAGTTCTTCGGCCGGCACAGCGGGCGCAAGCCGGAGTTCATCGAGAGCGAGATCATCCGCTATCTGGGCATGCCGGCCCAGGCGATCGGCTACAAGCTCGGCGAGCGTGCCTGGCTGGTCGGCCGGGAGGCCGCGCGTGCCGCACACGGCGACGCCTTCGACGCGAAGGCGTGGCACATGGCCGCGCTGTCGCAGGGCTCGCTCGGCCTGGACGACCTGGTCGCGGAGATCTCCGCGCTGTAGCCCGCGCCTCGCCGCGCCCGCCCGGGCGCGGCGCACCCCGTCCATCCCGTGACCCGACAAGGCGGTACGGCCAGATGACCCTGCACGCTTCCCTCGACGGCGGCCGGCTGGTCCTGACCCAGGGCCGGCTGACCCTGCGCGAGCAGCTGCCGCAGGATGCGGCGCAGTTGGCGGACGGCAAACCGGCCGGGCTGACGTGGATCGACGGGGTGCCGGGCGAGGGCACGATCGGGGCGGCCTCGATGACGGTCGCGGCAGCCGTGGCCGGGCTCTACCGGCCCGGCTGGGGCGTCTTCGCGATCCAGCGCACCATCGACGGCACCGCGCTGGGCGGCGCGGGCTTCCACGGGCCGCCGGACGGCGGGGCGGTAGAGATCGGCTACGACCTGTCCGTATCGGGCCGCGGTGCCGGCTGGGCCACGGAGGCGGCCCGCGCGCTGTGCCAGTGGGCCCTGGGCCAGCCGGAGGTCGACTTCGTCATGGCCACCACCGAGCCGGCGAACGCCGCGTCGCAGGCGGTGCTGGACCGTGTCGGCTTCCACCGGGTCGCCGACCGGGGCGAGCTGTGGGCGTACGAACTGCGCCGGCGGCCCGCCTGACCGCTGGAGCGCCGCCGGCGGTACGGGCGGGCGACGTATCCCACCTGCGTTGCCGCTGCGCCCGCCGGCCGCACGGGCGCGGTCAGCAGCCGCACGCGTCGGAGCCGAAGGGCGCGGTCAGGTCGTCCGGTTCGCGGCGCGCCGGGCCGGCGGCCGTCTCGTAGCCGAAGCCCTCGCGGATCCAGTATTCGATGCCGCCGAGCATCTCCTTGACCTGGTAGCCGAGCCCGGCGAGGGCGGCCGCCGCGCGTGCCGCGCCGTTGCAGCCGGGGCCCCAGCAGTGGACGACGACCGGGACCGCGGGGTCGAGGAAGGCGGTGCTCGCGGTGAGGCGGCCGGTGGGAAGGTGGACGGCACCCGGAATGTGGCCCTGTTCCCACGCCTCGGTGCTGCGGGTGTCCACCAGGACGAAGCCGGGGTCGCCGCCGGCGTCGAACGCGGCCGCGACATCGGAGACGTCGGTGTGGAAGGCGAGGCTCGCCGTGAAGTAGGCGGCGGCGTCGGCGGGCGTGGCGGGCGGCACCCGGAGGACCGCGTTGACGCTGGTCACGGCGGGCTCGCCGGCGACGAGGTGATCGGTTGTCATGGCCGAGAATCTACGGTCCGCGGCACCCACCGGGAAGTGGGATTCCCCGGGCTTCAACTTGATCGGCCGGGCTTTGCACTGGTAATCCTGCCAGATGACCGCTTATTCCCTGGACGCCACCGACTGGCGGCTGCTGGAAGCCCTGCAACGCGACGGCCGGGCCAGTTACGCGGAGCTGGCGCGTACGGTCGCGATGTCGCCGAGTGCCGTCACCGAGCGGGTGCGCCGGCTGGAGGAGGCCGGGGTGATCACCGGCTACTCGGCGGTCATCGACCACGAGCGCATCGGCCTGCCGATCCTGGCGATGGTCAGGCTGCGCTATCCGACCGGCAACTACAAGCCCTTCCACGACCTGCTGGCCGGCACGCCGGAGATCCTGGAGGCGCACCACGTCACCGGCGACGACTGCTTCGTGATGAAGGTGGCCGCGCGCTCGATGCGGCATCTGGAGGAGACCACCGGCCGGATCTCCGGGCTCGGCGCGGTGACCACCAGCATCGTCTACTCCTCGCCGCTGGAGCGCCGCCCGCTGGTGCTGTGAAGGGGGCCGGCCGGCGCTGCCGCCCCGGGGGTCAGCGCGTGCGCAGCCGTACGGTGGAGCCGTCCCGGCCCTTGGTGATGTGCAGTTGGGCGGGGATCCGGTCCCGCAGGTCGGCGACATGGCTGACGATGCCGACCGCCCGGTCGCGTTCGCGCAGCCCGTCGAGGACGTCAAGGACCTCGTCCAGGGTCTGCTCGTCCAGGCTGCCGAAGCCCTCGTCGATGAAGAGGGTGTCCAGGCGCATGCCGCCCGCCTCGTCGGTGACCACGTCGGCCAGGCCGAGGGCGAGGGCGAGCGAGGCGAAGAAGGTCTCGCCGCCGGACAGCGTCGAGGTGTCGCGCTCGGTGCCGGTCCAGGCGTCGACCACCATCAGGCCCAGCCCCGACTTCGTCCTGCCGCCGCCGCGGGCGTCGCTGTGCACGAGGGTGTAGCGGCCGCCCGACATGCGCTGCAGCCGCAGGCCGGCCGCCGCGGCGACCTGTTCCAGCCGGGCCGCCAGGACGTAGGTCTCCAGCTCCATGCGGTACTGGTTCTCGGCGGAGGTGGCCGAGGCCAGGTCGGACAGCCGGGCCACGCGGTCGTACGCGGCCCGGGCCGGGGCGAGTTCGCGGACGGCGGCGGTGGCCTCCGCGCCCAGCCGGTCGAGTTCGGCGCGGCGGGTGGCGGTGGCGGACTCCGCGGCGGAGGCCTGCCGCAGCCGCAGGTTGGCGGCGTCGAGCGCGGCCTGCGCGGCGGCCGGGTCCGCGGCGGGCAGCGCCGCGGCTGCCGCGGGTTGCGACGCGGCGAGGTCGGCATCGGCGGCCGCCTCCTCCTTGGCCCACGCCTGCACCTCCCGTTCGGCCTCCCACAGCCGGGCTGGCGGCAGCACGGCGGCCGACGCCTCGTCCGGGGAGCCGAAACCGGCGCGGCCGGCGGCGTCGGCGAGCGCCGACTCGGCGTCCGCGAGCCGTTGTTCGCTGTCGGTCCGCTCCCTGACCGCGTGTGCCGCGCGGTCCAGCAGGGCGATGGCGGCGGTCAGTTGCTCCCTGCGGGCGGCGACGCTGGGATGCCCGTCGCGCGCCATGGCCACTTCCTGGCTCAACCGCTCGTACTGCTCGTCCAGTTCCTCGCGGCGTGAGGTGCGGGCGGCGGCGCGGTGCAGCGCGTCCTGCTGCGCGGCGGTACGCCGGTCGCGTTCCTGCTCGGCGCGGTCGAGGTGGGTCCTGGCCTCGGCCACGTCGGCCGTCGCGCGGGCCGCGGCGCCGTACTCCGCCTCGACCACCGTAAGGGCGGCGGCGAGTTCGGCCTGCGGGGTGTCGCCTGCGGTGGCGGTGGCCGCGTCGAGTCCGGTGCGCAGCCGGGTGACCCTCTCGCGTGCGGTGTCGTGGCCGGCGGTCCGGCGCTGGAATTCGGCGGAGGCGGCCTCCTCGTCGGCGCGGGTGACCCGGTCGGCGGCGGGGCGGGCGGGCGCGGGGTGCACGGCGGACCCGCACACCCGGCAGGGCTCGCCGTCGGCCAGTCCGGCGGCCAACTCGGCCGCGATGCCGGAGATCCGGCTCTCCCTGAGGTCCTGCCACGCGTCCCGTGCGTCCGCAGCCCGGTCGCGCGCCTCCCTCGCGGTGTGCTCGGCGCGGGCCAACTCTCCTGCCAGCGCGTCCCGTTCCGCCGCCGCGGCACGCCGCCGCCGGACCTGCTCCAGCTCGCCCGCCAGCTGCCCGGCGCGCGCGGCGGCCGCCAGCGCGGTGTCGAGCCGCGCCTGCAGGCCGGCCCGGAGCCGTGGCCACTCGGCCAGCCAGCCCTCGGCGTCCCGTACGGCCTCCTCGTCGGTCCGCTCCTCGCGCTCCAGCCGCTCCCTGCGCGCGGCGACCTCGCGTACCCGCGCCTCGCCCTCGGCGGCCGCCACCAGGCCGCCGAGCACCTCCCGCAACTCCCCGGCCCGCCGCGCCAGCACCTCGACGCGCAGCCCGGTGCGCGCCTGGGTCGCGGCGTCGGCGACTGCCTGCGTCCGGCCCTTCGCGATGGCGGTGCCGCGCACCGGATCAGCGAGGTCCGCGCCGGCGTCGGGAACCGGGGCAGACCGGGCCCGGCCTGTCACGGTCGCCGGGTGGTGACCGGGGGTGCGGGCGGCAGGCACCGCGCCCCGCGCCGGCTCGCCGGCCGCGTCGAGGGCGGCCTGTGCGTGGCGCTCCAGGGTTCGCGCCTCGGCGTACTGCGAGGCGGCCTTGTCGCGGTGGGTGAGAGCCGGGTCGACCGTGGTGGCGCGCTGGGCGCGGGCCACGGCGGTACGGGCCGCGTCACGGGCGGGCTGCTGCCCGGCCAGCGCGGCGGAGCGCAGGACGGCCTGCCGGTGGCGCTCCTGGAGCGCGTACAGCTCGCGGGTGCGTTCTGCGGCAGCCGCCGCGACCGCGTGGGCCCGCTCGGCCTGGTCGAGGGCCGCGCGGGCGATGTCGTGCTGCTCGCGGGCGGTGCAGCGCAACACGGCAGCGTGCCCGAGGAATTCCGCTGCCTGGACGGGCTCGGCGTCCGTGCCGGTGTCGCCGGCCGCCTGCCGCATCCGGGCGGCGAGCCCGGCGAACTCCCGGTCGCCCTGGCCGAGTCGCTGGGCGGCGTCCTGCTTGCGGTCCCGCAGCCGGTGCTCGACCGCCTTGAAGCGGCGGGTGTCGAAGAGCCGGCCGAGCAGCGCGGCCCGCTCGGTCGCACCCGACCGCAGGAAGGTGGCGAACTCGCCCTGCGGCAGCAGCACCACCTGGCAGAACTGCTCGCAGCTCATCCCGACCAGCTGCCGGATCTCCTCGCCGATCTCCTGGTGGGACTTGGACATGGCGTGCCACTGCCCGTCGCGCTGCTCGCGCAGCAGCGTGACGGCCTTCTCGGTCGTCACCCCGCTGCCGCGTTTCTTGGCCCGCGGCTGCTCCGGACGCCGGGTGATCTCCAACCGACGTCCGGCGAGGGTGAGTTCGAGCAGCACCTCGGTCGGTGTGCCCGGTGCCGCGTGGTCACTGCGCAGCCGGGTGGCGGGCCGGGCGCCGGGGACCTGGCCGTAGAGGGCGAAGCAGACGGCGTCCAGGACGGAGGTCTTGCCGCCGCCGGTGGGGCCGTGCAGCAGGAAGAGGCCGGCGGTGGACAGCTCGTCGAAGTCGACGCTCTGCTCCGCGGCGAACGGGCCGAAGGCGGCGAGCCGCAGCCGGTGCAGCCGCATCAGTCGCGCTCCGCCGTGGCGGCGGTGGCGCGCACGCCGTCGAAGGCCTCGCGCAGCACCAGGCGCTCGCGCGGGTCGGGCGCGCTGCCGCGGACGTGGGCGACGAAGTCCTCGGCGATCTGCTGGTCGCTGCGCCCGGCGAGCCGGCGGGCGTAGGACGCGGCGGGGTCGTCCGCCCGGCCCTCGGGGTCGAAGCCGAGGCTGAGGATGTGCGGGAAGCGCGCGGCGAGCGCGGCCATCGGTTCGTAGGGGCGCACCGGATCGGTGAGGGTGGCCTCGACCCAGGCGTCGGCGTGCGGTTCGTGCGCCGGGTCGGCGAGCAGGTCGTCGAGCCGGCCGCGCAGCCGGGCGAGCGGGCGCGGCACGGGAGTGTCGAGGCGTTCCGCGGTGATCTCGCCGCGCGCGCCGAGGTCGACCAGCCACATGCTCTTGCGGTGGTGCTCCTCGGAGAAGGAGTAGGCCAGCGGTGAACCCGAGTAGCGGACGCGCTCGGTGACGGTCTGGCAGCCGTGCAGATGGCCCAGCGCGGTGTAGTCGAACCCGTCGAAGAGCGCGGCGGGCACCGACGCGACGCCGCCGGCGGTGATGTCGCGCTCGCTGTCGCAGGGCGCGGCGCCGGTGACGAAGGCGTGCGCCAGCACGACGGAGCGGGTGCCCGCGGGCCGGGCGGCCAGGTCGGCCCTGACCCGGTCGGCCGCGGCGCCGAGCACCGCGGTGTGGTCGGCACGCTCGGCGCCGACCGCCTCGCGGACCAGGGCGGGTTCGAGGTACGGCAGCCCGTAGACGGCTACGTCGCCGTGCGTGTCGCGCAGCATCACGGGCCGGTCGCAGGTCGCCGGGTCGGTGCGCAGGTGGATACCTGCCCGGCCCATCAGGCCCGCGCCGACACCGAGCCGGCGGGCCGAGTCGTGGTTGCCGGAGATCATCACCGCGGGCACGCCGAGGTCGGCCAGGGCGTGCAGCGCGCTGTCGTACAACTCGACCGCGGACAGCGGTGGTACGGCCCGGTCGTAGATGTCGCCGGCGACCAGCACGGCGTCGACGTGCTCGGTACGGACGGCGGCGACAAGGTGGTCGAGGAAGGCCCGCTGGGCGTCGAGCAGGCTCACCCGGTGGAAGGACCGGCCCAGATGCCAGTCCGATGTGTGCAGCAGTCTCACTCGGCCGCCCCGACGTGCACGCTCGTCCTCGCCGTTCCTCGATGTCCGCGGTGATCCGGATTCTAGGCGGTGACGGTACCGCTGCGGGCCGAACCCCCGCAGACGACCACCCCGAACCTTTCGTCGGAGGTATCGAAAAGTGTCGGGCTGGATCCGCGCCAACTCCGCGCATATTCCGGGCAATTCACCGGATTCAACGAAGCGCTCACCGCGCGGCGGTCCGATGTCCCGCCGTCGGCTTGCCGCTTCCCCCACACCCCTCAACGCGCGGAGCAACCAGGGGCGGCGGAGCGGATCCGGCCTGGCCATTGACCGGTTGGCAGGCGCGGCCTACAGTCTCTGAATATTCGCATTCATGACGAGCGTTCATATGTATGGTCAATGTGAGGCTTCCGTGCTCGACAGCGCACCCCTCTCCCCGGCGGTCACGCTCACCTCAGTAGATTCGGCTGATCTTCCGATACTTTCGGATCGAGCGGCCGGTGGCGAGCCGGACGGAGCGGTCGGCCGCGCGGAGGCCGCCCGGTGAGCGGCCGGATCCGGGTCACGGGCGCCGACATCACCCCGGTGGCCTTCCACGACCTGTCGCTGCCGCACGGGGCCGGCCCGCACCCGCCGTACGCCCTGCGGGCGATCGTCGAGGTCCACACCGACCAGGGCGTCACCGGCCTCGGCGAGACCCACGCCGACCAGGAGCAGCTGACGCGGCTGCGGGCGGCCGTCGGGACGATAACCGGCATGGACGTCCACACGCTCGGCGGGATGCACCGCAGGATCGCCGAGGCACTGCACGGTGACACCGTCGCCGGCGCGCACGGACTGGCCGCGACCATCACCAGCAGCGCCGCCGACCGGGTCTTCGCGCCGCTCGAGGTGGCCTGCCTCGACATCCAGGGCAAGGCGGCGGGGCTGCCGGTCAGCGACCTGCTCGGCGGCGCGGTGCGCGAGAGCGTGCCCTTCGGCGCGCACCTGTTCTACCGGCGGGCCGGCGGCCCCGGCGGCGAGCCCGACCCGTGGGGCGAGGCGCTCGACCCGGACGGCATCGTGGCGCAGGCGCGGCGGATGGCCGAGGAGCACGGCTTCGGCGCGATCACCCTCAGGGGCGGGGTGATGCCACCCGAGGAGGAGATCGAAGCGGTACGGGCGCTGCACAAGGCCTTCCCGGGCGTTCCGCTCCGGCTGGACCCCGGCGCGGCCTGGACCGTGCCGACTTCGGTAAGGGTCGCCGGCGAACTCGACGGCGTCCTGGACTACCTGGAGGACCCGACTCCCGGCCAGCAGGCCATGGCGGAGGTGGCCCGACGCTCGCCGGTGCCGCTGGCCACCAGCAGGTGCGTGACCGCCTTCGACGAGCTGTCCTCCGCGGTGGCCCGCGAGGCGGTACAGGCCGTGCTCGCCGACCACCACCGCTGGGGCGGCCTGCAGCGCTCCCTGCTGCTGGCCGGCATCTGCCGCACCTTCGGCCTCGGCCACTCCCTGCGGTCCGGATCCCACCTGGGCGTCAGCCTGGCCGCGACGACCCACCTGGCGGCCGCCACCCCGAACCTGACCTACGCCTGCGGCACCCGCAGGCCGTGGACGCCGGAGGAGGTCGTCGTCCCCGGCGCACTGGAGTTCACTGACGGGGCGGTAGGGGTGCCGACGGCGCCGGGGCTGGGCGTCGAGCTGGACCGGGACGCGCTGGGCCGGCTGCATGAGCGGTACCGGCGCCGCGCACCGCGCGGGCAGCAGCAGCCCGCGCCTCACACGTCCACGTAGGCGCTGCCCGCCGTCTCGCAGGACGCCGCGCCCGAGGTCACGTCGGCCAGCCAGGATCTGAAGGCGGGCACCTCGCCCTCCGGGACGCCGAGGGCGAGGGTCACTGCGGCGCCGTAACCGACCTCGCGCAGGGTGTGGCCCGCGGAGCGCAGGTCGTTCTCCAGCCGGCCGGCGTGCGCATGGCCGACGGTGACGGTCAGCAGGGTCAGCCGGCGCCGCTCGACCGTGCCGATCTCGTCCAGCGCCGCCGACACCGCACCCCCGTAGGCGCGGGCCAGGCCGCCCGCGCCGAGCTGGACGCCGCCGTAGTAGCGGGTGACGACGGCCACGGTGTCGCGGACCTCCCGGGCGAGCAGCACCTGCAGCATCGGGGTGCCCGCGGTGCCGCCGGGTTCGCCGTCGTCGCTCGCCCGGTGCAGCCGCCCGTCGGGGCCGATCACGTAGGCGAAGCAGTTGTGCGACGCGGTGGGGTGGGCCCGGCGTACGTCACGGATGACGGCCTGCGCGGCCGCCTCGTCGGGGGCGGGGGCGAGGGAGCACAGGAAACGGGAGCGCTTGATCTCGCTCTCGTGGACGCCGACCCGCGCCACCGCCAGATACCGGTCGATCATCGCTCCAGCCTAGGCCGTGTCCGACAGATCCCGCCTGGCCCGGGGAATGCCGGCGGGCGTCCGCCGGTTCGAAGGGGACAGGACGAGAGTGCGGAGGACGGCGTGTACGGCGACGCGGCGGAAGTACGGAAGATCCTGCTGGAGACGGGCGACACCTGGGCGGTGGTCGGCCTGTCCAACAACACCTCGCGGGCGGCGTACGGCGTCGCCGCGGTGCTGCAGCGGTTCGGCAAGCGGGTCGTGCCGGTCCACCCGAAAGCGGAGCCGGTGCACGGCGAGCAGGGCTACGCCTCGCTGGCCGACATCCCCTTCCCGGTGGACGTGGTGGACGTCTTCGTCAACTCCGCCCTCGCCGGCCAGGTCGCCGACGACGCGGTGGCGGCCGGCGCGAAGGCGGTGTGGTTCCAGCTCGGCGTGGTCGACGAGGCGGCGTACGAGCGGACCAGGGACGCCGGGCTCGACATGGTCATGGACCGCTGCCCCGCGATCGAGATCCCGCAGCTGGACTGACGCGCCAGGTGTACGCCGGCCGGCTCAGACGCCGAGGCCGTCGAGGACCACCGCGCCCGGCAGCCCGGCGAGGTCCTTGCCCGGCACGATGAGCTTGCCGCGGCGTGCCCCGCTGCCGATCAGCACCCATGAGGTGTCGGCCACCGCCGCGTCGATCAGCAGCGGCCAGTCCGCGGGCAGGCCGACCGGGGTGATGCCGCCGTACTCCATGCCGGTGCCGCCGACCGCGGTGTCCATCGAGGCGAAGGACGCCTTGCGGGCGCCGAGGTGGCGGCGGACCGCGCCGTTGACGTCGACGCGGGCGGTGGACAGCACCAGGCAGGCGGCGAGGGTGACATCTCCGCCGCGCTTGCCGGCCACCACCACGCAGTTGGCGGACTGCCGCAGCAGTTCCTCGCCGTAGGTCGCCACGAAGGCGGCGGTGTCGGCCTTCGCAGGGTCGGTGTCCACATGGATCATCCCGGCGCTGACGGCTGCCGCCACCGGTGGCGGCAGCAGGTCACGGCGCTCGGTGGCGGGCAGGGCGTCGTCGAAGGGTCCGATCGGGGCGCGCATACAGGGGAATCTAACAAACCGCAGCGGCACCCGCGTGCCGCCCCTCAGGCCTGCTGTTCCAACTCCCCGGTGTCCAGCAGCTGTTCGGGGGCGGCCTCGGCCGGGAAGGGGACCGGCGCCGGAGTGCGCAGCGGCGGCTGCCAGTTGGCGGTGCGCTCGTCCCAGCGCCGGACGATCCGGGCCGGTGCGCCGGCCACCACCGCGAAGTCCGGCACCTCGCCGCGGACCACGGCACCCGCCGCGACCACCACGTTCCTGCCGAGCCTGGCGCCGGGCAGGATCACGCAGCCGGCCCCGAGCCAGCTGCCCGCGCCGATCTCGACCGGGGCGGTCCGCGGCCACTGCTCGCCGATGGGTCGCCCGATGTCGTCGTAGGAGTGGTTGATGCTGGTCAGATACACGTACGGGCCGCAGTAGACCTTCTCGCCGAGGGTGATGGGGGCGAGCGCCACCACGTGGCTGCCGCGGCCGAGCACCACCCCGTCGCCGAGCCGCAGCACCGGGTCAGGGCCGAAGCCGCTGCCGGCGTCACCGTCCGGGAGGGCGTCGGTGGGCATCAGGCCGACGGTGAGGGTGACCTGCTCGCCGATGATGCAGTAGTCGCCCAGCTGGATCCAGCGCTCGCCGAAGACGGTGCCCAGCGGGTGGGCGAGCCGGGTGCCGGGGCCGATCCGGCCGAAGTGCAGCAGTCCTGGCCGCTCCGCGGTGACCGCGCCGGCGTTCTGCGCCCAGCGCCGGGCCCGGTGCACCAGCCGTGAGGCTGCCCGCCGCCGCCAGGCCGCGGCGGCGGTCGCGGCCGAGGTCACAGCCGCGGTCGCGGAAAGGAACACGTTCTCATTCCTGGGCACGGATTCACCGTATACGGTGCCGGAGGACAGCGGCGGACCGGCATGGAGGCGTGTGCGATGACAGACCGGACGAGTGAGCCGGCCGACCCGCCGCGCACGGCGGCGGGCGCGCTGGTCGCCGGCATCCTCGGCGTACGCCCGGAGATCGACCCGGCCGCCTACGTGGCACCCACGTCGGTGGTGCTGGGCCGGGTGACGCTCCGTGCCGGAGCGAGCACCTGGTACCACGCGGTGCTGCGCGGCGACTGCGAGTCGATCTCCGTCGGGGCGGGCTCCAACATCCAGGACAACTGCTCGGTGCACGCCGATCCCGGCTTCCCGGTGGTCGTCGGCGAGGGCGTCTCGGTCGGGCACAACGCGGTGCTGCACGGCTGTGTGATCGAGGACGGGGTGCTGGTCGGGATGGGCGCGACCGTGCTGAACGGTGCCCGGATCGGCGCCGGTTCGCTGGTCGCCGCGCAGGCGCTGGTGCCGCAGGGGATGCAGGTGCCGGCCGGTTCGCTGGTCGCCGGTGTCCCGGCCCGGGTGCGGCGGGAGCTGACCGAGGAGGAGCGGGCGGTGGTCCGGCTCAACGCCGAGCACTACGTGGCGCTGGCGGCGGCGCACCGGGACGCGGTCGGCGACGGGCGGGGCTGAGGGCCCGGCGGAGGCCCGTACGCAGCGTCCGGTGGAGGCCCGGGGGGTGGGCCCAGGGGCGGGAGTGTGGCCCGGGTCACTCGGACCAGGTCACTCGCCGGGCTGCGCGGCCGCCACTTCGATCTCCTCGGCGGGCGCTTCCAGCTCGGCCTGCACCCTGGCGGCGCGGCGCCTGACGAGGACCAGCGAGCCGATGCCGAAGAGCACGGCGATGCCGAGCCCGACGTAGCCGAACCGCTTGAGCCACGGCTCGGCGACCTGGCCGACGTAGTAGATGACGGCGGTGATGCCGCCGGCCCAGACGATGCCGCCCAGCGCGTTGGCGACGAGGAACCTGCCATAGGGCATCTTCAGCACGCCGGCCAGCGGCCCGGCGAAGATCCGCAGCAGGGCCACGAAGCGGCCGAAGAAGACCGCCCACATGCCCCAGCGCTGGAAGGAGCGCTCGGCGGTGGCGACATGGCCGGGTGAGAAGTGCGAGGGGAATCTCTTGCCGAGCTTGTCCAGCAGGGGCTTGCCGCCCTTGTGACCGATGGCATATCCGATGGAGTCGCCGCCGATCGCGCCGATGATCGCGCTCGCCGCGACCAGCCACGGGTTGGCGTGGCCCTGCGAGGACATGAGGGCGGCGGTCATCAGCACGATCTCGCCGGGCAGCGGGATCCCCAGGCTCTCCAGGCCGACCACCACGCCCACCATCAGGTAAACAGCGACCGGTGGGACGTCGTTGAGCCAGTCCTGGACGTGCACGGCCGGTCCCTCCCCACGACAACGCTCTGACGGTGCGCGCGTGGCGCACTTCCAGGAAGACTAACCGACGGGCTGCGCAAAGCATTCCGGGCACGGCGGCCGCTCAGGACGGGCGGCGGCCGGGGTGCGGTTGCCCGGCACGGCCTCTTCGTCAGCTGTTGGGGCGCAGCGTCCAGATGATCGTCATGTGGGAGGTCTCGGCGCCGTCGGCCCGCTGCACGGACACCTCGACGGGGAACTCGGGGCGGGTACCAGCGTCGAGTTCCGCGACGACCTCGGCGGCCGGGCGGCCGAGCACGGCGGTGGCCGTGAGCGGACCCCTCGCCAGCTTCGTCCAGCCGATCTCGGCGCGCACCGGCAGCGGTACGGCCCTGCCGAGCTGGTCGCCGAACGCCGCGAGCACGACGGCGCCGCTGGCGGACTCGGCGAGGGTGAACATCGCGCCTGCGTGCGGTCCTGCGACGTGGTTGTGGTAGTCGGGGTCGTCGGGCAGCGCGAGCATCGCGCGCTCCGGGGTGGTCTCCAGATATTCCAGCCGAAGGGTGCGGACCATCGGCACGGTGGCCGTCAGGAGTTCGCCGATCGAGGGCAAGGTGTCGGACATGCCCGCATGTTACCAGCCAGTAGGACGATCTGGCGTGGAACCCGTGGCCCTGCTCCCCTAGTGTTTCCAGCCATGTGGCCAGGAGAGCAGCAGCCGGGGGGACAATCCGGCGGACAGCAGAACCCATCGGGCAATCCCCCTCAGCAACCGCAGTCACCGTACGGGCCGCCGCCCAACCCGTACGCCCAGCCCGGCTATCAGCAGCCGGCCCAGCCCCAGCCCGGGCAGCAGCCTCCGGCCCAGCCGTACGGGACTGCGCCGGGCCCGCAGCCGTACGGGACGCCGTCGCCCTACGCGCAGCCCGGCTACCTGCCGCCCACGCAGCCGCCCGGCGGCTATCCCACCCCGCAGGCCTGGGGTCCGCCGGCGCCAGGCGGCCCCGACGGCCGCCCGCCCCGCGGCCGCGGCCGCGGCAAGGCGACCGTCTGGGTCGCGGTCGGCGTGGCTCTCGCGGTGGTGGCCGCCGCGGTGGTCACGGTGGCCGTGGTCTCCGGCGGCGGCAAGAAGAACGACGCTCAGGACCACACCACGCCGCCTGCCACCGTGACCACGAGCGCGCCCGCACCGGCGCCGACCGGCACCCTGGAGCCCGGGGCCACCGGCGGTGACGACGGGGCGCGCGGCCCGGCCGGGTCGACCGACGTCTCGCCGGTCATCCCCGGCTGGCAGGCGGTCAAGCGCCAGGAGCGCAACTCGGTCTTCGACGTGCCGCCCGACTGGACCGTGGACAGCGAGAGCATGAGCATCGGCTACGGGGACGAGTCCGGCAAGCCGCAGGTCGCGGTGGGCGCCCCCGCGTACTTCAAGAAGGACGTCTGCACCGACGGCAAGAACAGCGTCTCCAGCGCGAGCGCCGGCACCAAGGGCGGAGCCGGGGCGTCGAGCCTGCAGGCAGCGGCCGAGAACGAGGCCAGGGCCTGGGCGAAGTGGGCCTTCCAGGAAAAGGGCAAGGGCACCGTCTCCAAGGCCCTGAACAGCAAGGCGTTCCACAACTCCTACGGGATCACCGGCTGGCAGGCGCAGGCCACCACCACCGCGGTGCCCAAGGCCGACAAGTGCTCCTCGAACGGCATCGCGTACACCGTCGCCTGGCTCGACCCGTCCCAACCCGACAAGCCCACCCCCGTGGTGTGGGTGCTGTGGGCGCGGCAGGGCGTGCCCGACCAGATCGCGCAGTCCGTGGTCGACAAGATCAAGAGTTCCATCCGGCCGATGAAGAAGTGAGCGGGTCGGCCGGGGAAGAGCTGAGCGGGAGGCAGCGCCCGTACGCGGCCGCCCGCTGACGTCGCCTTAATGGGTTGGCAGTCCGCCGGGGGTCGGCGATAGTCCCCTGATGGCAGAACACCACGACCCGCGCCGGCCGGGTTTCCCGCCTTGGGCAGGGCGGAACTTCCGGTTGCTGGTGGGTGCGTCGTTCATCACCGGCATCGGCAACTCCGGTGCCACCGTGGCCGCGGCCTTCGCGGTCATCGAGTCCGGCGGCAGCGCCACCGACGTCGGTCTGGTGGCGGCCGCCCGCACCGCGGGGATGGTGGTGCTGCTGCTGGTCGGCGGCGCGGTCGCGGACCGGCTGCCGCGGCAGCGGGTGATGGCGGTTGCGAACATCGTCAACGCCTGCTCCCAGGCGCTTTTCGCCGCGCTGGTGCTCACCGGGCACGCCACGCTGTGGCAGATGGCGGCGTTGACCGCGGTCGGCGGCGGGGCGCTGGCCTTCTTCTCCCCCGCCGCCCAGGGCCTGCTGCTCGCCACCGTCGAGCCGGCGCACGCCGGCCAGGCCTTCTCCGTCTACCGGCTGGCCACGAACGCGGCGACGATCGGCGGCTCTGCGGTCGGCGGCGCGCTGGTGGCCGCCTTCGGGGCCGGCTGGGTGCTGGCGGTCGACGCCGCCGGCTTCGCGGTGGCCGCGGCGATGCGGGCCCGTATCGACGTCGCGCACGCCGACCGGGGACCGCGGTCCGGCGGCATGCTGCGTGAACTGCGGGAGGGCTGGCAGGTGGTGGCCTCCACATCCTGGCTGTGGGGCATCGTGCTGCAGTTCGCCGTCGTCAACGGCATGGTGAACGCGGTCGAGGCGGTCTACGGCCCGCTGGTCTCCAGGGAGAGCCTCGGCGGCGCAGGACCGTGGGGACTCGCGCTGGCCGCGGGCGGGGCGGGGACGGCGCTGGGCGCGGTGCTGATGATGCGCTGGCGGCCGCGCCGGATGCTGGTCGTCGGCACCCTCGGGGTGTTCCCGCTGGCCCTGCCCTCGGCGGCGCTCGCGCTCACGCTGCCTGCCTGGGCGCTGGCCGCGGTGATGTTCGGCGGCGGCGTGGCGATCGAGGTCTTCGCGGTCAACTGGATGCTCGCGCTCCACCAGGAGGTCCCCGAGGACCTGATCTCCCGGGTGTCGGCCTTCGACTGGCTGGGCTCGGTCGCGCTGACCCCGCTGGCGCTGGCGCTGGCAGGACCCGCGGCGTCGGTCTTCGGCCGTACGCGCGCACTGTGGGGGTCGTCGGGGCTGGTCGTCCTGCTCAGCCTCGCGGTCCTGCTGCTGCCTGACGTCCGCCGGATGGAGCGCAAGCCGCGTCCGGCGAGCCCGCAGCCGGTACGGACACCGGCGCAGGACAGCAACGCGGCGTTGTGACGACGCCTTCGCGGACCGGCCGGGGCCGCACTCGGCCGGGTGACGCGCTCACGGCATGGGCGGAGGTCCGTCCGCGAAGCCGGACGCGCCACAGGTACGTACGCGAGCCCCGGCCTCCCGCCAGTGGCCCGGCGCGGCCCCGTGTGACCGCGCCCACTCGCCCGGGCCCGGTCAGCCGACGGTGAATGCGCCCTCGGGCGGCCGCGGTGAGGCTGTCGCCGAGGCGTCGTCGACCGGGTCGGCGCCGCCGGTGAGCCGGGACAGCGCGGCCCCGTGGACGACGCGCGCCGGGAAGGCGTCCGCGGCGCACAGCCGGGACAGCGCCTGGACCGGCAGCGGGCGGCGGCTTGCGACCAGCACGGCGTTGCCGAAGCGGCGGCCGCGCAAAACCCCCGGCTCCGCCAGCAGGCACAGGTCACCGCCATCGGCGCCGTCGTACGCCAACGCGGCCCGCAGCGTGGCCAGTTGCGAGCGCAGGAAGGTGAACGGCGCAGCGTCGGCGACATTGGCCAGGTAGACGCCGTCGGGGCGCAGCACGCGCAGCGCCTCGCGGACGAACTCCACCGACGTCAGCGCCGCGGGCGCCCGGGAGCCGCCGAAGACGTCCGCCACCACCAGGTCCGCGGTGGCGGTGCCTGCCGCCGCGAGCCAGCCCCGCGCGTCGGCGGTGTGCACGGTCACCGAGGGATCGGGCAGCGGCAGCACCTCGGCGACCAGCGCGGCCAGCCGCAGATCGGCCTCCACCACCTGCTGGGCCGACCCCGGCCGGTCGGCGGCGAGCCAGCGGGCCAGCGTCATCGCCCCTCCCCCGAGGTGCACCGCCCGCAACGGTTCGCCCGCGGGGAAGGCGGCCGCGACGGCGTAGGCGATACGCCGTACGTACTCGAACTCCAGGTGCGCCGGGTCGTCGAGGTCCACGTACGACTGCGGCGCTTCGTCGACGGTGAGCAGCCAGGCCCGCTCGCGGTCGATGTCGGGGAGCAGCCTGGCCGTCCCGAAGTCCACCGTACGGACCACCGGCACCGGTTCCGGGGTCGGCGCGGCTTCGGGCGCCCCGGCGGGCGCGGGGTCCGCGGTCGGCGCGGGGTCCGGGCTCCGCGGCGCGTCCGGCGCCGATGCGGGATCCGGCGCCGATGCTGCGTCCGGAGTCCGGGCCGGTGTCTGCGCCGACGTCGGGGCCGGGCGGTCCTCGTGCTGATCCACCGGCCCATTGTCGCCTGTCCCGCACGCGGGACCTGCCGCTGCCCGGTACGTGATCACGTACCGGGCAGCGGCAGGGCTCAGATCAGTGCGGTCACCGTGCCGGCGCCGACCGTGCGCCCGCCCTCGCGGATGGCGAAGCCGAGGCCCGGCTCCAGCGGCAGCGCGCGCCCGAGGTCGACGACGACCTCGGCCGTGTCACCGGGCAGCGCCATCGCGGCACTGCCGAGGTCGACGTCGCCGGCCACGTCCGCGGTGCGGATGTAGAACTGCGGCCGGTAGCCGGTGGTCACCGGGGTGTGCCGGCCTCCCTCCGCCGCGGGCACGATGTAGACGCGCGCGGTGAAGCGGCGGTGGGGTGTGACGCTGTCCGGCGCCGCGACGATGTCGCCGCGCCGCACCTGGCCGCGCTGCACACCGCGCAGCAGCAGCGCCACGTTGTCGCCGGCCTGCGCCGAGTCCATCGGCCTGCCGAAGGTCTCAAGACCGGTGACCACGCTGGTCAGCACCTCCCCCGCCGCCGTGTGCAGCTGCACCCGGTCACCGGGCGCCACCGTCCCACGCTCGACCGCACCGGTCACCACGGTGCCGCGCCCGGTGATGGTGAGGACGTTCTCCACCGACACCAGGAACGGCGCGTCGGTGTACCGCACCGGCACCGGCACGTATCCGTCGACCGCGTCGAGCAATTCGCCGATCGTCGCCGTCCAGCGCGGGTCGCCGTCCAGCGCGCGCAGCCCGGAGACCCGCACGACCGGCAGCTCCTCGCCGGGGTAGCCGTGCGCGGCCAGCAGTTCGCGCACCTCGAGCTCGACCAGGTCGGTCAGCTCGGGGTCGCCGGCGTCCGCCTTGTTCAGCGCCACCACGATGTGCCGCACCCCGATCTGCCGGGCCAGCAGCACGTGCTCCGCGGTCTGCGGCATCACACCGTCGAGCGCGGAGACCACCAGGATCGCGCCGTCCAGCTGGGCCGCGCCGGTGATCATGTTCTTGACGTAGTCGGCGTGTCCCGGCATGTCCACGTGCGCGTAGTGCCGGGTCGCGGTCTCGTACTCGACGTGCGCGATGCTGATGGTGATGCCGCGGGCCGCCTCCTCCGGCGCCCGGTCGATGCGGTCGAACGGCACGAAGGTGCCGCTGCCGCGGTCGGCGAGGACCTTGGTGATGGCCGCGGTGAGGGTGGTCTTGCCGTGGTCGACGTGACCCATGGTGCCGATGTTCAGGTGCGGCTTGGTGCGTACGTACGCCTGCTTGGGCATGACGGTGTCTCCTCCTGGGACGCCGATCTGTCGTGGACCCCTGGGCCTGGCCGACCCTCCCCGTGCGGGGTCCTGCCGGACGTCGGTCCGGGGAGGGTCAGCGTCGGGCGCCGTCGAAGGATGCGTTCCGGAAGGCGGCCCGGGCGGCGGATGCGGCCGGGGCGGCGCAGGCAGCCTTCGACGCGACCGCTGCTGCGGTGGCGTCTGCGAGGAAGGCGAGCCGGAACATGTCACCGATGATGACGGGCCAACGCCCGCGCGTCGAACGGTTTTACCCGCCGGGCCCGTAGGTCCGACACCTGCGTGTCGGTCTACCGTCACCCGCCGGTGACGTGGGGGAATCCGCAGGGTGAGAGAATTTGTTCCGCGGTTGAACTTAGGCCGTCCCACCGGCGGCCCGCCGTCCCCACCCCGTTCGAAGGAAGCTCCATGCCCCTGGCCATCCTCGCCCTCGCGGTGAGCGCCTTCGGTATCGGCACCACGGAATTCATGATGATGGGCCTGCTGCCCGACGTCGCCGACGACCTGGGCACCTCGGTGCCCACCGCCGGGTATCTGGTCTCGGCCTACGCGCTCGGCGTCGTCGTCGGCGCCCCGCTGCTCACCGGGCTCGGCGCCCGCATTCCGCGCAAGCGGATGCTCCTGCTGCTGATGGCGCTGTTCACCGTCGGCAACGCGGCCTCCGCGGTCGCCCCCGGCTACGGGACGCTGCTCGCCGGACGGTTTCTCGCCGGACTGCCGCACGGCGCCTTCTTCGGCGTCGGCGCGGTGGTGGCGGCGCGGCTGGTCGCGGAGGACCGCAGGGCGCGCGCGGTCGCCGCGATGTTCCTCGGCCTGACGATCGCCAACATCGTCGGCGTGCCCGCCGCCACCCTGCTCGGCCAGAACCTGGGCTGGCGGGCCACCTTCCTGGTGGTGACCGTGATCGGGCTGCTCTCGCTGGCCGCGCTCGCGCTGCTCGTGCCGCAGCAGCCCGAGGAGGAACACGGCGGCGTCCGCCAGGAGTTGCAGGCGCTGCGCGAGCCGCAGGTGCTGCTCGGGCTGCTCACCGCGGTGTTCGGCTTCGCCGGGGTGTTCGCCGTCTACAGCTACCTCGCCTCGATGATGACCGAGGTCACCGGTTACGCCGACGCCACCGTGACCGTACTGCTCGCGCTGTTCGGCATCGGCATGACGCTCGGCGCGCTCGCCGCCGGCTGGCTCACCGACCGGGCCCTGCGCCCGACGCTCTACGGCTCGCTGGCCGCGCTCGCCGTGGTCCTCGTCGGCTTCCACTACGCCGCCCAGTCCAAGGCGACCGCCCCCGTCGCGGTCCTGGTCCTGGGCGCGGTCGGCTTCATGACCACCACACCGCTGCAGATGCTGGTGATGAACAAGGCCCGCCGCGCCCCCACCCTCGCCTCCGCCTCCAACCACTCCGCCTTCAACCTCGCCAACGCCGGCGGCGCCTGGCTGGGCGGTGCCGCCATCGCGGCCGGATGGGGCTGGACCTCGCCCGCGCTGGTCGGAGCCGCGCTCACCGTGGTGGGCCTGGCGGTCGCGGTGACCGCGGGAGTCCTGGACCGCGGTGCGCCCTCCGGTGCGACGGTGGTCGCCGCCGTCGCACCCGCCGGGAGCAGGGAGCCCGCGGCGGCGGAAGGCCCGTAACGGCGTGCGCGGGGCCCCGGCCGGCGCCGGTGCGTCAGCAGGACGGCAGGCGGAACGGTTAGGCTCCCCAGGTGCCGCACCGCGTAGGTCTCACCGCCCGCTGCTCACGCGTCCTGCTGTCGCCGTGGGCCAGATTCGCGCTGCTCGTACTGCTGCTGGCCGCGGCCGCCGCCGGGGTGCTGGCCTGGCACCCGCAGCGGCTGATGACGGCGCACGGCTGGCAACCGCACGCCTCGGGCGGTACGGCGGTGCTGCTCTTCGCTGTCGCCTACGGCCTGTGCACCGTCGCCTTCGTACCCCGCCCGCTGCTCAACGCCGCTGCCGGGGCCCTCTACGGCATCCACGCCGGGCTGCCCGCCGCGATCGGCGGCACCGTCCTGGGCGCGGGCCTGGCCTTCCTGCTCGGGCGCTTCCTGGGCAGGGACGCGGTACGCCCGCTGCTGCGCGGCCGGGTCGCGCTGTCCCTCGACCGGCAGTTGAGCAGGCACGGCTTCCGCAGCACGCTGGCACTGCGGCTCTTCCCCGGGGTGCCCTTCGCCGCCGCGAACTACGCCGCTGCCGTCTCCCGCATCCGGCTGCTGCCGTTCCTCGCCGCGACCGCCGCGGGCAGCGCCGCCAACACCGCCGCCTACGTGGTGGCCGGCAGCCGCGCCGCGTCCCCGACCTCACCGGTCTTCCTGCTGGCACTCGGCTTCCTGGGCGTCACGGGAGTGGCCGCGGCGGTCGTGGCCCGCGGCGCACGCGCCCGTTCCCGTACCGCGGCCGATGCGCCGGGCGACGTGCCCGACGGGCCGGGCGGCGTACGGGTCCCGGCCGCATGCACGCAGGTCCCGGCGGTCAGCGACGCCGTCCCTCCTGCCACTCCGGCAGAGAGATCCGCTTGATCTCCGGCAGGTCGCCGAGGGTGCTCCACTCGTCCTTGCCCAACCGGGCCAGCGGCCGCAGCTTGAGCGCGTCCGGCAGCCCGCCGGTCATCACCGCCTCGGACACCGCCGCGTGCACGACCCGCCCGAAGACCACGGTGGAGTCCCCGAGCCTGACGGTGCTGTGCAACTCGCACTCCAGGGCCACCGGCGACGCGGCGACCCGCGGCGCCTTCACCCGCGTGCTCGGCTCCCTGGCGATCCCGACCTCGTCGAATTCGCTCACCCCGCGCGGGAATTCGGTACCCGTCGCGTTGATCTCCTCGAAGAGGTGCTCGGGCGCGAGGTTGACGACGAACTCCCCGCTCTCCTCGACGTTCCGCAACGAGTCCTTCCGCCCCACCGAGGTGAACTGCACCACGGGCGGGCTCACACAGGACACCGAGAAGAAGCTGTGCGGCGCGAGGTTGTCGCACGAGCCGTCTTTGTTGGTCGTCGACACCCAGGCGATCGGCCGAGGAACGACCACCGAGGTCAGGAGCTTGTAGAAGGCTCCACGGTCCAGTTCGTTCGGATCGAAGTCAATGCGCATGCCAGCCAGTATCCACGCGGGGCCGGCGGAACCTCACTACGGGCGGCAGCACGAATGAACCCGGTCCTCCCGGGTGCCGCAGGGCACGAGTCCCGGGCCTGACCACCTGCCCGTCCCCGGGACGATCTCGTCCCACCGCAGGCGCGAGGCGCGGCATCACCCTTGACCTGCGCGGCCCGTTCGTCACGAGTTGCACGGGTTCCTTACGGCGCCTAGCTGTTGCGGGACATGACGTTGGTGACACAGGTCGATGTGGTGCAACCCAGGTGCCTAGACGGGTATCGGTCGGGTAGCGTGCAGTCCATGTCGAGTCCTGAGTCAGACAAGTTGGGGGCTTTCGGTCACGCCGTCAGCCCCCTGAAGCCCTGAGCTCGTAGCCCTGTCGTTGCGCCGCATTCTGTGGTGGGACGAGTGTGCCCGTGGGGCTGGCCGCGGTGACGAGATGACCTTCTCGTGCTTCTCCTCACCTCGGAGCCTTCGATGCCTTTCCCGCTGTACCTGCTTGCCATGGCGATTTTCGCCATGGGCACGTCGGAGTTCATGCTCGCTGGCCTGTTGCCCGACATCGCCTCAGATTTCGACATCACTGTCGGGACAGCAGGTGTGCTCACCTCGGCCTTCGCAATCGGCATGGTCATCGGCGCTCCCCTTGTGGCCGCGCTTGCCCGCAACTGGCCCAGGCGCTCCAGCCTTCTCGGATTCATCCTTACTTTTGCGGCAGCTCACGCTGCGGGGGCCATCTCCGGGAGCTTCCCGGTCCTGTTCGCTACCCGAGTCGTCGCCGCGCTCGCGAACGCAGGGTTCCTTGCGGTCGCTTTGACGGCTGCCGCTGCCCTGGTGCCGCCCGACAAGAAGGGACGTGCGCTGGCCCTGCTGCTGTCGGGCACGACGGTGGCCACGATCGCCGGTGTCCCTGGCGGGTCGGTACTCGGTGCGGTGCTCGGCTGGCGAGCCACATTCTGGGCCGTCGCCCTTCTCTGCCTGCCTGCGGCGCTCGGCATCCTGAAGGGCATCCCGGCGGGATATGTGAAGGAAGAAGTGACGGGCGGGCCGGCCTTGCGAGCGGAGCTCGCCCTGCTCCCAAGGCCACGGTTGATCATGGCGATGCTGCTCGGCGCGCTGGTGAACGCGGCAACGTTTGGAAGCTTCACCTTCCTCGCCCCCGTGGTGACCGATACCGCCGGGCTGGGCGAGCTGTGGATCTCTGTAGTTCTGGTGCTCTTCGGTGCTGGTTCCTTCGTCGGCGTCACCGTCGCCGGGCGACTGTCCGACCAGCATCCCGGTCTGGTCATCGCGGGCGGTGGTCCGCTGCTCCTCGTGGGCTGGCTGGCCCTGGCGGTGCTGGCCGACAGGCCGGTCGCCCTGTGCACCCTCGTGTTCGTGCAGGGCGCGCTGTCGTTCGCACTGGGCAGCACGCTGATCACCCGGGTTCTCTACGAGGCGGCGGGAGCTCCCACCATGGCCGGCTCGTATGCGACCGCGGCACTCAACATCGGCGCCGCCGCCGGCCCCCTCGTCGCCGCGACCACCCTCAGCACCGAGGCCGGGGACCTCGGACCGATGTGGGCAAGCGGGCTCTTGGTCGCTGTCGCACTACTCATCGCAATCCCCCTCCGCGCTGTCGTCACGGCCGGCCAAAGCGCCGAGGTGCTCCAGTGACACACGCGAACGCTCCCCTGAACATTGAAGGACGCCGAAGGCTCGTGGAACGCTGCCGCAGCCGTCCAATCGCCCATGTGGCAGCCGAAGCCGGCGTCTCCCGCGCCTGCCTGTCCAAATGGAAGAACCGATACGACACATACGGCGAGGCCGGGCTGCAGGACCGCTCCAGCGTCCCGCACTCCTCACCGACCCAGACCCCACCCGAGATTGTGGAAGAAATTGAGCGGCTGCGACGGGACAACAAGTGGTCCGCCCGAAGGATCACGCTCGAACTCGCGAACTGTGGCGTGCGGATCAGACAAGGCACCGTGGGCCGGTGGCTGACCCGCCTGGGCATCAACCACCGCCGGTTCCTCGACCCCGACGGGTCCATCAACCGGCGCCCGTCAAAACGGATCACGGCCCGCTACCCAGGCCACATGGTCCACCTGGACGTCAAGAAGGCCGGACGCATCCCAGACGGCGGCGGGTGGCGAGCGCGCGGCCGTGGCTCGGAACATGCCCGGAATGCACAGCGAGCGAAGGCCGCCGGCGCCAGGGGCGGATACATCTACCTGCACTCCGCTGTCGACGGGTTCTCCCGCCTGGCCTATACCGAGCCCCTACCCGATGTGAAGGCCACCACCACCGTGGCGTTCTTCAGCCGCGCCCGAGCGTTCTTCGCCGCCCACGGCATCCACCGGATCGTGCGCGTGGTCACCGACAACGGCGCCAACTACCGCGCCGCCGTCTTCGTGCGCTCCGTGACCTCGGGGGCCTCCCGCCACCAGCGGACCAAGCCCTACACGCCCCGGCACAACGGCAAGGTCGAGCGTTACCAGCGCACCCTCGCTGAAGAGATGCTCTACGCCCGCACCTGGACCTCCGAAGCAGAGCGGGCCCGGGCGATCGCGGTCTGGAACGTCCACTACAACTACCACCGGCCTCACACCACCGCAGGGAACCGTCCTCCAGCCTCACGCCTCCGCACGAGCGTCACTAACGTCATGGCCAGCAACACCTAGCGTTGAATTTTCCTCGGTGCCCACATCGCGGTAGTGGCACGGCGGCATTGTCGCAGCGGACGGGACCACGCAGGTGCCGAGTTCTGCGCCGCAGAAGCCGGAACGGAAGTGATCGTGTGACGTTCGTAGCGGTGGAAACCGACGATCCGGTGGCGACGATAACCCTGGACGGCCCTTCGGGAAACCGCATCAGCTTTCAGATGCGGGAGGAGCTCGACACGGCGGTGGACAAGGTGGCGGCCAGCGGGGCGAGGGCGCTCCTCGTCACGGGCGCCGGCGCCGACTTCTGCCTCGGCGGCGATGTGCGCCAATGGGTGGGTGTCCCACCGAAGGAACTGCAGCCGAAAGTCGCCGTCTACTTCCGCGCGCTGCAGAAGCTGGAGCGCCTTCCCCTCCCCACCATTGCCGCCGTTCAGGGGACCTGCGCCGGCGGCGGCTTCGAACTCGCGCTGAGCTGCGACCTGATCCTGGCGGCGGAATCCGCGCGCTTCACCTTCCCCGAGGCGCATCTGGGCATCATGACGCTGCAGGGCGGAGTTCTCCAGCTCGCCGAGCGCATCGGGCCCACCAAGGCGTTCGAAGTGGTCGCGCTCGGCGATCCGCAACCCGCGCACCGCCTCGCCGGGTGGAACCTCCTCTCCAAGGTCGTGCCGGACGCGGACCTGACGGCGGAGGCCGTGGCCTGGGCCGACCGCCCGAGCCAGGGCCCCACCGCGACCTACGCCGCGACGAAGTCCTTGTTGGCCTTGCGCCGTTCTGCGGGTCACGAGGCCGCCCTGAGCCAGTTGTACGCACTGTCCATGCCGCTGTTCGCGCGTGATGAGGTGCAGGAGGCGATCCGCAGGGCCGCCGAGGCGGCGAACGCCGGCCAACCGGTTCCCGCCGCTCCGTCCGGCTGGACGTGGCCATGACGGAGGCATCTCCTGCCCTGGTCTGACGTGCCAGGCAAGACGCCTTCCGCAGAACTGCCCGAGGAGACACGCCATTTGTCCGATGGCAACGGGCGCCCACCGGGTCAGCCTGGGGACTGATGGCCGGCTGGCGGGACATGTTCGTCGAGGTCATCGAGGAGGGTACCGCCCGCGCCCTCGCGGGGGACTCCGGAGAGCCCCAGGACGGGGCACTGGCCACCCACGCGGCGCCCTTCACCGAACGGGAGCGGGTGCTGGACATCGCCGAGCCGGTCTCAGTGCTCCGCCGCAAGGTGGCAGCGCTGAACGTCCTCGCACCGCAGGCGAGGATCGAGCTGGCCGGCCACACGGGCACGGTCCGAGAGGCCACCGCGGTGTCGCCCCGCGGCCAGGCGGCAACCCCGGGGCCTCCCGGCACTGTGCTCGCCTCGCACGCAGACGGCTGGACGGTCCAGGCTGGGGATGGCCCGGTCCGTCTGGTCGTCGACCCGAGCTGATCCGTCCGACCTGCGGAAACCTGGCCGCTGGCGCGTCACTGACGAGTCCGTCCGCGGGCTGTACCGACCGCCATGGCGGAGCGGGAGGGCGGCCGGCTACGCGTGCTGCATCGGCTCGATGGCGAGAGCGAGGGCCCGGTCGAGGTAGTCCATCCGATTGGTCGCCCTGAGCAGGGCCACGCCGCCCTGGATGGCCGCCAGGATGCTCTTCGCGCAGTCGGTCGCCCTTTCGTGGTCGGGGATCAGCGCGGTGGTGCCGCGGAGCAGGGCCGCTTCCCAGGACACGAAGAGCTCCGTGACGATGTGCTCCGCCTCGGGGGAGGTCTTGCCGAGTTCGGAGGTCAGACTGCCCAGGGGGCACTTGCGCCCGTACATGTCGTAGTGGCGCAGCACTGACTGGCGCCATGCCTGCCAGGACTCCCAGCTACCGAGGTCGTCCAGGTGGGGCCGCTGGGACTCCAGGACCTGTTCCGCCTCGTATCGGGCCACCGCCACGAGCACGTCGATCCGGCCGTTCGGGAAGTAGTGGAACAGCTGACTGCGACCGGTGGAGGTGGCAGTGCCCACGTCGCTCAGTGTCGTCTCCGCTGTGCCCTTCTCACGAATCAGCAAGGCGGCGGCCAGGACGATGCGCTGGCGCGTGGCCAGTCCTTTCGCCGTCATCCCACGATTCATCCATTCATCCTCACACGTCGCCGGTGAGAAAGGTGAAGC